>JAUVJI010000143.1 GCA_030596605.1 Bacteroidales bacterium | reverse complement strand
GTGTTTTTGGTGAATTCGGATGTGAAATATATTCCATCCACAGGGAAAATGATCCCGCTCAATCTGTTAAAGATGCACTTGCCATTGCTGTTGGTGGTGGTAATACATTCCATCTTGTTTATATGTTACATGAATTAAAGCTTTTGAAAGTAATCAAAGAGGCTGTTGAAAATGGTGTAGCATTTATGGGATGGAGTGCAGGGGCTAACGTTGCCTGCCCAACCATGCGCACAACCAATGATATGCCTATCATTGAACCGGAAAGTATGAATTGTCTCAATCTGATCCATTTTCAAATCAATCCCCATTACCTTGACGCAACAATTGAAGGTCATGGAGGAGAAACAAGAGAGCAGAGACTGGAGGAGTTCATGGTAATTAATAATAATATTTATGTAGCTGGATTGAGAGAGGGAACCCTATTTTCGGTGGAAGATGATAAAATTGAACTCAAGGGTGGAAAGCCTATGCGTTTATTTAAATATGGGCACGATCCGAAAGAATTTGCCCCAGGGTCAGATATAAGTTTTCTCTTGTAATCTGCATCTGTCTCTATTTTCCTTGTTAAAAAAATATGATTTCTATTCAAACAGGTATTTACAAAACCTGTCTTCTTTTTTCTGCATCTTAAAAATTGATTAATTTTGCCAAATTGAAATTTCCTGGCTGATGGAATTAATAGATACTACTAGCTAAAACTTGACAATTCAAATTAATTCAATGGATATATTCGGGCAAAAAAATAAGGTCTCCCATCAACTGATACAGAGCATACCCCTTGCATTTGCAAAATTCGAAATTGAATTTAACGAACAAGGAGATTCATATAATTTGATTATTAATGAAGTAAATGAATTATTTGAAAAGATTGCCGGGCATAGCAGAAATGATTTAATAGGAAAAAAATTGTCTGATATTTTTCCTGAATTTAATGAAAAAATGCCTGAAAGGTTTAAAATATATAAGTCTGATATAAAAAACAGAAAGAGATTTCAGAGTGAGATATTTCTGGAATCCGGAAATAAGTGGTACGATGTTTTTATCAAAGTACCGGAAGAAGATAGCCTTACAATATTATTGAGTGAAAGTACCAATCGAAAAAATATTGAAGAGGAACTTCGGCAAAATGAAAAAAAATTTAAAAGCCTGTATGAAAACTCAACAATAGGTTTATATCGAACCAGTCCTGCCGGTGAAATTTTATTGGCAAATAAATCTCTTATAAACCTTCTTGGATATGAATCTTTTGAAGAGCTTTCGAAAAGGAACCTGGAAGAGGAAGGATTTGATCCGGCTAATCCCAGGTCAGAATTTAAGAAATTACTGGAAAAGAAAGGGGAAATCATAGGATATGAATCCTCATGGATTACAAAGAAAGGAAATACCATATTCATCAGGGAAAGTGCCAGGGCGATTAATGATAAAGACGGCAAAATTTTATTTTATGAGGGAACCGTTGAAAATATTACTGAAAAAAAAATTGCTGAAATCCAAATTGCAGCTTTAAACAGTTTATTTCTGGAGGTTGGTATTGATCCGGCACAAAACATTCAAATTTATGTTAAAAAGACATGTGAAATTATTAATGGGACATGTGCGCTGTATAACCGAATAGATTATGAAAATAATTTATTGGTAACCCTTTCTGAATATAACGCTCCTGCGGAAATATTAGTAAACGGAGATCCTGAAGGCCATATTTGTTATGAAGCAACCATAAAAGGTAAAAACAAACCGGTAGTCATTGAAAATCTCCCTGAGTCAGAATATTTTCATTCCGATCCCAAATTAAAAAAGAGTGGTTTAAAATCTTATCTTGGAATTCCGATTATTGTTGATAATGAAACTATAGGTTCCTTATGTGTGTTTGGTGAAGAGTCTAAACAGTATACCCAAACGGAACTAAAAATTATTAATACCCTGGCTAAAGGACTCTCTCTTGAACAAAAAAGATCGGATGTTGAACAGAATCTGATTAAAGCTATTGATGAAGCAAAGAAAGCCAATATGGTTAAAAGCCAATTCCTCGCAAATATGAGTCATGAAATCAGGACACCGCTGAATGGGATAATGGGATTTTCTGAAATGTTATTGACACAGGAATCGGATACCAAAAAGGCCAGGATGCTTCAAATGATAGAGGATTCGGGTAATCAGTTACTACAAATAATCAACGATATTTTTGACTATTCACGAATTGAGGCAGGTAAAATCCAACTCCGTGAAGATAATTTCAAACTGAAGGAACTCATCCATGAAACGATCAGCTTTTTTGATCAGGCAATAAAATTTAAAGAACTGCAGGTAATTGTAAATTTAGATGGAATAACTGAAAATAATTTATTTGGTGATTATTTCAAGTTCAGGCAAATATTGATAAATGTGATTGACAATGCCATTAAATTTACTGATGAAGGATCGATTATCGTTATAGCTGAATCTAAATTAACGGATAGTAAAGTACAGGTAAATTTAATAGTTGAAGACACTGGAATTGGTATTAACAATGATCAGATCGAGACAATATTTGATGAGTTCAAACAGCTTGAATACTACTTAACCAAACAAATTAAAGGAACAGGACTTGGACTTACCATATCAAAAAAATTATTAGATTTGCTGAGTGGAACGATAAATGTAGAAAGTGAGCCCGGAAAAGGCAGCAGATTTATTATTGATATACCATTCAAAACCGAAACAAAAACAGACTTAAAAAATAAAGAGGTAATCAGTAAGCCCATGGAACTAAGTGAAGAAAAAAATAAAACTGTTAAAATTTTATTGGCAGAGGATAACGAAGCGAACCAATTTTTGATAAAAGCTATAACAAAATCAAAAGATTGGGATATTACTGTTGTAGATGATGGCGATCAGGCTGTTGAACAATTTAAAAAAGATAAATTTGATTTAGTATTGATGGATGTTCAAATGCCGGTCATGAATGGATATGAAGCCACTAAAATGATACGTCAAATCGAAAATGAAAAAGGTACCCACACCCCAATTATAGCCCTTACAGCATATGCTATGAAATCAGACAAAGACCTATGCCTTGAGGCCGGAATGGATGATTATATTTCAAAACCCTTCAAAAGGCAACAATTTCTTGATAAAATAGCAGAAGTGATCGGCAAAGATTAACTTAATATTACTGAATCAATTTTATTAAACGAAAATTTTTATTCATTCTATCCTATTACATGCTTATTTTAGCATCCTGAATCTTTAAAATTCAAAATGATCAGGGCGTTAAATATTTGCATATTCACTGTAATACTTCTATTATGCTCTTGCAGCAAGTCAAAGGACAGTTACGAAGCCTGGCTCCCCTCCCCTGATTCAAGGATACATATTTATTTTAATCATAATAAAGGTGAACCCTATTATTTGGTTTACTACGGAAATGAAATAATAGTTGATTGGTCGCTGTTGGGATTTTCACTATCTGACAATATTTCCCTTACCGATGATCTGGTCATAACAGATACAAAATCGAATTCTGTTAAATTTGTTGAAAACGAAACTGCCACAAGTACAATTCCAATAAAAGGTGATTATAATGAAATGATCATTGGTTTTGAGAAAGTTAAGAATCCCAAGCTTGGATTTGACCTGGTTATACGATCTTACAATACAGGAATTGCTTTCAGGTACATTTTTAAAGGTGATGAAACAGAAAAAGCTTCTTCTATTTTATCGGAAGAAACTCAGTTTAATTTGTATGCCAATTTTTTTAACTGGACATTAGCACAAGACAAATCTGACCTTCCGGTTACTTTCATTGCTGATGAAAGATTTTCAGTAATTATTGATGAGACAATAGAAGTTGGATATCCCAGGATGAAGTTAAAAAGTGTATCAAATGATAAAACAAGATTTAAATGTTTACTGAATAGAAAGACTGCTGACCCTTTAATTAAAATCGAGGCGGGAGTAAAATCACCATGGAGAATAATTTTTATAAAAGAGTATAGTAGATCAGAAAAATCAGAATAAAGATGAATCATAAAAATCAATCAATAAATTATTTCAAAACAACACCAATCTTCCTTGCATTTCTGTGCATGGGATTCGGTGACGTCGTAGGTCCGCTCGTAAGCCTGGTTAAGGATTCATTTGATGTTAACAATTTCCAGGCGCAACTGATGACATTCTCAGGATTTATCATGTTTGGGATATTATCCATTCCCATTGGGCTTTTGCAGGATAAGAGAGGCAAAAAATTTATTATGAACCTGGGCCTTATCATCGCTTTTATCGGATTGGTCATTCCTGTTTTTAATGGAATGTATGGACCAGCTATCGAACTTACCACTTCAGGGCAAGGTAAATTCTACGTTTTACTGTTTTCTATACTTTTATTGGGCGCCGGGGCTACCACTTTGCAAGTTGTTGGAAATCCTATCATGCGCGATATTTCTCCCGAAGGGAAATACTCCAGTAATTTGTCCTTTGCACAATCGGTAAAAGCTGTTGGTTCATCATTGGGATTTTTACTTCCGCCCATTGCAGTTCAGTTCTTTGATCTTGACTGGACGATATTATTTCCGGCATATTCTGTATTGATACTCATTAATCTTGCTTTGTTTAATTCGGTTGGCTTTGAAGAAAAAATAAAAGATCAGGAGAAAGCAGCCACTTTAAAATCATGCTTTTCATTGTTAGCTAATCCTTATGTTTTAACTATGGTTCTGGCAATTTTTCTGTACGTAGGAGCAGAAGTCTCCATGAGTTCAGGAGTGCCTATATTAATGAAAGAGAATTTCGGTATCATGAAGTTTGGATTATGGATAACCTGGGCATTATTCTTTTTGCCAATTTTAATTGGAAGATTCACCGGAGGTTTGATCTTGCGGATTTTAGCTCCAAACAAATTCCTGGTTATAACAGTTATCATTTCAATGATAGGTTTATTGCTGTTATTCTCAGGAATTGAAATTCTCACTTTCACAGGTATCGTGCTCACCGGTCTTGGATTCGCTAACATTTTTCCGCTGATCTTTTCAATAACTGTCGATAAAATGCCGGAGCGCTCCAATGAGTTGTCAGGATTGATGGTGACCGCTATAGTCGGAGGGGCTATACTGCCTCCAGTTATGGGTTTTGTTGCAGATAAAACCTCTGTATTAATTGGATTTGTGGTGCCACTTCTGGCCATACTATATATTTTTATTATTGCAATTAAATCCAGAAAAACAAGATATTTATAGAAATCAAAGTCTCTGCAAAAAAAAGTGCTAAATTTTAATAATTATTTATAATAAGTGATATGAAACAAGTAGCCATAGGTGTAGATATTGGAGGCACAAATACAGTTTTAGGATTGGTTGATCAATCGGGTGAAGTTATTGAACGCCATTCAATACCAACCAAAACACAAGCGGATTATAAAATTTATATGAATCAATTAGCTGATGCAATAAATGAGTTGATCAATAAAGCCAATATTCAAACGGAAGTGATGGGGATAGGTGTGGGTGCGCCCAACGGCAATTATTATAACGGTACCATTGAATTTGCCCCCAATTTGAATTTTAAGGGAGTTGTGCCTGTTGTTGATTTTTTAAGAGATAAGTTTGATTATAAAGTAATTGTTTTAACCAACGATGCTAATGCTGCCGCCATTGGTGAAATGATTTACGGCGGGGCCAAAGGAATGAAAGATTTTATTATGATCACACTGGGAACCGGCGTTGGAAGCGGTATTGTTGTCAATGGTGAAATGGTTTATGGACATGATGGTTTTGCCGGGGAAATAGGCCATACTATTGTTGATCCGAATGGCCGGGATTGTGGTTGCGGCCGAAAAGGTTGTCTTGAAACCTATACTTCAGCTCGTGGAATTAAAAGAACAGTATTTGAATTGCTGGCAACAATGAATGAGCCTAGTATATTACGAGGGGTTAGCTTTAACGACCTTCAAGCTAAAATGATAGATGAAGCAGCACGTAATGGCGATTTGATTGCAAAGGAAGCTTTCGACTATACCGGTGAAATTCTTGGTCTAAATTTGGCCAATGCCGTAGCACATACAAGCCCCGAAGCTATTTTTCTCTTTGGTGGCTTGGCACAGGCAGGTGAACTGATCTTTGATCCGGTTAAACACTACCTCGAAGAACATTTGCTGAACATTTATAAAAACAAGGTAAAAGTACTGCCCTCAGAACTACCTCCGGGCGATGCAGCCGTTTTAGGAGCCAGTGCGCTGGTCTGGAAGGAATTGGGATAAGGAATAACTGGTTAGTCAGATTTTTCTATAAACATAACTGCTTTGTGAAACAAACAATGCCCGATCTTCTTTTGTGAATTGAGCATAATTATTTATATACTAATTTTTATTATCTTTATTGGAAAATGGTCAAGAAAATAATTCAACATAACTAAAATTGACTCTATCAATATAATTTAAAGTGTTTACTACAACTTTAAACATAGCGTTTCATTATGATTACTTACCCTTGCTAATAACAGCCGGCCTTGCATGGGTTATTCCAATGTTTTTATCCATCGCCAGAATAAAGAAAGTCCCAACAGTTATTATAGAAATCATTTTGGGATATTTTATCGGAGCGTATTTGCTTGGCTCACCTGAACAAGAGAGCTATCGAATTCTTGAGTTCCTGGCACTAACAGGATTTCTCTTCTTAATGTTTTTGAGTGGATTGGAGACAGATGTAGATCAGATAATAACATCTTTCCCAAGAAAAAAAATAACATGGGCAAGGTTTCTTAAAAATCCGTTATTAGTTGGTATTACATCTTTTGCAATAACCCTTGTTCTGTCCTATTTTGGCGCTTTAAGCCTTTCACCTTTGGCAAATATTCAAAACCATTGGTATTTTGCCTTAATAATGGTTACTACTTCTGTCGGAATAATTTTGCCTGTGCTGAAAAACAGGGGGGAAACTGCCGGAAGATATGGCCAAATGCTAATTATTGCTGCTGCTGTAGCTGATATTTTAAGTATTATATTGTTTACGTTTACTGCCTTTATAATAAAAAATGGATTTAAAGCCGAAATACTATTAATTCTTGCTCTTTTTATTACATTTTATGTTTTTTATCAATTGGGTAATAAATTCGTTAAGGTTCATTTTATAAAAAAAATAGGTTTCCAACTGGCACATGCTGCATCACAAATAAGCATTCGCGGAACAATGTTCCTTATCCTGATCTTTGTTGTACTTGCTCAATACATCGGGGAGGAAGTAATGTTACTTGGTGCTTTCCTTAGCGGATTATTACTTTCCGGTTTTCTGCATAAAGAACGCTCATTGTTAATGGTGAAATTAGATGGTATGGGATTTGGGTTTTTTATACCCATATTCTTTATCATGGTCGGCGCTAAATTCGATCCTAAGGCAATCCTTGAATTTGATCAGTCATTTTTATTATTTTTCTTTTTATTACTTGTTATTCTATTTGCCATAAAAATTATCCCATCATTTCTATGGGCCAAATTATTCGGTTACAAAAAAGCAATTGCAGGGGGATTTCTCATGTCGTCGCGGTTAAGCCTTATAATTGCTGCATCTGCTATTGGATTGAAGTTAGAGATTATCTCACCGGGAATTAATGCCTGTTTTATCATCATGGCAGTCGTCACTTGTTTTTTGTCTCCGGTTATGTATAATTTTTTAAACCCCGGTGATCCCTTATCCGGCGAAAAAACTATAATTATAGGAGGCAGCAGTACCGGTGTATTGCTGGCCCGGCGGCTTAAGGTTCATGGAAAAACAGCAATAATTATTGAAAAAGACAATACCCGGTTTAAAGAAATCCAGCTAAAGGGAATAAATGTTATCCTGGGCGATGCTCTTGATGTTGATATCTACTCGAAAGTAAAGCTTTCACCTTATGACTATGTGATAGTTGAAACAGCCATTGCAGATTTAAATATTAAGATCTGTGAATTATTAAAAATAGAATTAAGACATGACCGGATAATTTCACGATCCGGAGGCAGTGCAATTGAAAAGGCATTTAAGAAGCTTGAGATTGAAACAGTGGATGCTACACGTATTATTGCAACAACAATCGAGAATCTGATAGTCAGGCCTTCAACCTATCATGCACTTGTTGAATCGTTTGAAAATTTCAGTGTTGAAGAAATTAAAATCACAAATAAAGATATCGATAGTCTTCAGGTAAAAGAGATACCTTTTCACAAAGATGCAATTTTAATGATGGTAAAAAGAGGAAATAATAGTTATATTCCACACGGTGAAACATTTTTCAGGCTTGGTGACACAATCCATGTTTTCGGAACCGATTCCGCATTGGAAGACACCAGGTCAAAATTATCATAGACCAAAAGTCCTGTTGACAATTTTGACAATTCAACACTTTCTTGAATATAACGGCTTTTAAAATTCTAATACATAAACCCTAAATCCTAAACAATATCAATCCCGAAGTTTCGGGACAAAACAACGAAAACCGAGAAGGATACAATTATTATAAAACAAAGTAATATTTCTATGAATGAACTGATGCTATTTACGGATGGAAGTTTGAACCCTAAATCAAATATTGGATATGGGGCTTACCTCGCTGTGGATGAGTTTGGTCTTTCGTTTGATTCATTGAAGAAGCTCGTGAAAGTGAAGCGATTTGAGCATACGTCTTCAACGAAATTGGAATTGCAGACCCTGTTATGGGCGCTAAACGATATTCAGGCATTGGGGAGAAAGGTGATCATATATACGGATTCTCAAAACATCATAGGGTTACATAGAAGACGCGAACGGTTTGAGCAAAGTGATTATCGTTCAAAGAAAAATAAGCGCATCAGGAATTATAAACTATATCAGGAATTCTATAGAATAACAGATCAGCTGGATTGTGAATTGTTTAAAGTACACGGACATCTAATATCAAATCAAAAAGATTATATCGCCAGACTTTTTACAATTGTGGACAGGGCCTCAAGGTATGCACTGAGAGCAGATAACCCGTGAACTATCAGCTATTTATCACCGTCACAAGTCGTGCTATCACACATGCCCTGGCTGGAAGACTTGCGACTGAAGGGAAGGGAAGGCCTAACCCTAGGTGCTGACCTTTGGTTCGAACGAGGGCGGGAAAAGGTAAACTAACGCATTTTCAACACCCATAATTCTACCATTTCAGAAGTACGCCAATTTTGATTTCTTCGTGTATTTTTAGAAGCCGGGCGAACCTTCTTTTGTATGAATAATTCCTTTTGGAATCGTCCTCCACCGGATAATTCTGCTTCGATAGGATGACAATCACCAACATTAGTTATTTGTGCCAGGTTCGAAAACAAAAGAACCACTCTCCCTTCGGCTTTAAGATGTTTCTTTGCTTCAGCGAAAAAGCGTGGAAACAGATTGTTTTCGTAATATATGGCTTTATCTAAGCCGGCTATATTATCAGAAGCAGGAAGCCAGGGCGGATTAAATACAATTAATTCAGTTTTAAAATTGCAGTTGGCAAACAAATCGCCATGTTTCAGATCAATTTTCGAATGCAGCTTATTTTTTTTTAGATATTCGTTTAACCCAATAACGGCATTCGGATTAGAATCCATTCCATAAACTATTTCGAAACCCTGTTTCAACATTTGAAAAGTGAGCACTCCACAGCCAATCCCAATATCAATAGCTGATATTTTTTCTCCCTTGTATCGTTTCAACCAGTTATCGAAAAGTTCCAAATGTTCGAACCGGGTTGGAAAATAAGTTCCGAACCAGGGATGTATTTTTCTGGCTAAAACCGGAATATAAATACCTTTTTCGTACCATTGCCATGAACTGTTTAAGCCTTGAACCTGAGGAAATGGCAATAAAAACTCATTTAATTCGGGGTATAGTATTTTGAACCAACCAATTACCGGTGCTTTTCTTACGGTTAATTTATGGTTAGTTACTTTTAACAATAGTCGATGCGAAAGTTCACGATATACTGAACGGAAATCACGCTGTCCCTGAAATGATTGATCGGAGTGTTTGTTTTTAACATATTTCTTTAGCTCTCTCAATATTTTAAGGCCACTGCTATAGAAATCGACAATAAAAACATAATATCCGTTAACAAGATCATCAATAGCTATTTGCACCTCCACCCGGCGTTTATACGGAACGACCTCAATATTCGAAATAATAGGCTCCGGACGATCTACCTCTATTTCCCTGCCTGAAGTTGATAATCCAGTTTTATTTTTAATCATTTCTTAGAGACTGTTTTAAAAATATATTCACTAAAATAAGTGTTTTTTAAATAGTTGAAAGAAGTTTTTGAGAAGGGATATAAAAGTTAATGGTTAAATGTTAGTAGTTATAAGTTAAAAACGCTACCTATTTTTTTAACTTTTCAAAACTACACCAGTGCGAGCTTTTAGTTCCTGCTTCCTTTGACAGAACTTCCCACTGGCGCGAGTCTTCCAGCCAGGGATCGTGAGGTGGCGTGACTCGTGCCTGGCAAGTATTCAAATAAAAAAGAAAGAGAGTGTAGATAATTTTGGATAATTGATTCAGCAGAAGTTTTATAATCTGATCCGTTTTGTTGTAAACTCAAATCCGTGCTCTTTTAATTCTTTTAAAGCCGGTTTATAAAGTTCCGGTAAATTAGGAGGCATTCTCAATCCTTTCGCCTTAATTTTACCTTCAACGATCAATCTTGAAGAAATAGCAGTTGGAAGTGCAACAGCTCTCGACATAGCTGTTTCTCCATCAGGATCACCCTTAACATTTATAGTGGCAATCCTCTTTTCTTTAATTCCACCGTCAAATTCGGCAATGATCTCAATATGAAGAATGATCATATCCTTTTCGCCGGGAGCATAAACCATTTTCTCTAACATCTTATTCAAAAGCACATCCAGATTGGTTCCTTTATCAAAAGGTATCAGCTCTTTATCAAAAAGCCCTAACCATTTCATTCTATGCAAAAAATCTGAGTTAATGTCGAGACCTAAGTGATCTGCAACATTTTTTTCTACATTTTCGACTGATCCTCCGTTAACAAAAGAGCTTATAAATTGAAGGAAAGTTTTGTTGTTAAAACTGTTGATCTTTTCATTATCAAATAAACCCAGCTCCTTCATATATCTCATGTTATTGCAATAACCTGAGTATCTTAAAAGTCCTCGGTAGAAGGAAATATTTCTGTCCAATCCAAATGGTTCGATGTATTTCTCAACATCCTTATTAGCATAAGTTTCGAAAATACCGAGATCATCAATATCGACATACCAGAAATTTTCAAATAGTTTATCTCCAGGAATATGAATCTTTTTCCCCTCTTTAAAATATGCAGCAGCAGTTTGAGCTGCAATAAAAACAGTAGCAGGCCTCCAACTGAATTTATAACCCATAGGATTATTATTGGATTCAAACGAAGGTATCCCACTTCCATATGAATTTATACTTAAAACCCGGCCGTTCTCTTCTTTAATCTGGTCAAGGAGCATCTGCGTCCCGAAATGATCCATTCCCGGAACCTCTCCCAGTTCACTTAAAATCAGGATTCCTTGTTTATCAACTTCATTTTTTAAATCCATTAGGGCAGGGACTTCATACGAAGCAGTGACCATATTTTTTTTATATTTCAAACAAGATCTGGCAACAATTATATGTATCACTTTGGGGACCATACTTATAATTAGATCAGACTTTTTAATCACATTATCAAGTTGTCCGGTATCGTTGTTTCGCCATTCCAAGGCAGTACACTCCGGCCTGTTTGCTTTTATGCTTATTGCTTTTTCAACATACTGATCCAATAAAAATATTCTGTAAACTTTTTTTTCAATGAAGTAATCAACCATCGGTTTAACCATTAATCCGGCTCCAACGATTGTTATGGTTTTAATATCTTTCATTTCTAATGCTATTCTCTAATTAATTATTATTTTGAGACAATTACATTTATTAATTTGTATTGTAGCATTATTTATACGTTGTATAATAAAAAATGTCGTTGCAAATATTGCAATTATTTTTGAAAATCAAATAGATATTGGGAAATTTTAATGAGATCAAAAAAATATGAAAGCTAATAGAACCATACGTCATTGCGAAATACCGTTAGGCAGGATTGTGTGGTAGTCCCGATAATTATCGGGATGTGGCAATCTCCAAACGACTACGGCTGTCCATTCATAGTAAACCCCGTACGTACGGGACCACGGAATTCCTACCCGCAAGGCAAACCTGTCGATTCCTCACAATGACGCTATTGTATTATTTTGTGGTTTAATTGGAAATTTGTCGTACACCCGTTTGGAATCCATCCATACGGACTTACTTCGCTTCGTACGGACAAGCTTTGAAATTTGTTTTTTTGAAATTTATAGTTCTGAAGTTTCGCATTAACGCTTAATTTACAGTTATTGTGTGTATTAAATAGAGTAAAAAACTAATATGTTATTAAATATCAACATTTTGAATTATCCATTTCCTTTTAATTTTTTCTTTGAGCAACT
>JAUVJI010000129.1 GCA_030596605.1 Bacteroidales bacterium | reverse complement strand
AATTCGCCGGATGCGTAACAGGGAAGTGTATATCAAAGAAGGTTATGATGGAGAATATGGTGCGATAAAGGTTTTTAAAGATGGTGAAAGCAAAGACTTTACTTCTCAAGAAAGGCTGTTTGCAGAACCACAGGCAAAATATGAAAACAATAATAAACCAAAACCTTTGATCAGCTTTGATATTAAGGCATTTCAGGAATTAAAGAAGGAAAAATTGCCATTGGAAAAGGAAGAAATACCTGACCCGACTTTCAATTTATTCAGTCAAATACCTGATCTTACAAAAGATTTAAATCCTGAACAAAAACTGGCAGTTGATCACGATTATGGCCCGGCACTGATCCTCGCGGGGCCAGGTACCGGTAAAACAAAAGTTCTTACGGTCAGAATAGCCAACCTTATTAAAAATAGCGGGATTGATCCTGAAAACATACTTGCTGTAACTTTTACAAACAAAGCGGCAGAGGAAATGCGTGAGCGTCTTACAATTTTATTAGACAACCAGGAAAAGGCTTTACAGGTACAAGTCTCTACCTTTCATGCTTTCGGGTTGTCAGTGCTAAAAAAATATTTCAGTAAAACCGGTCGGGAAAAGAATTTTACAATAATTGATGAAGATGAAAAACGGCAGGTTTTATTACAATCCGGAATAGACAAACAGGATGTTTCAGCAATTTCTAAATGTATTTCAAAAATTAAGCAGGAGTTAAAATCTATCGAAGACATTTCGGAAAAGGAAATTGCCGGAATATTCAAAATGTATCAGGAAAAACTTATTAAATTAAATACTTTTGATTTTGATGATCTGATTTGTTTTCCTGTTTATTTATTTGATAAATATCCTAAAATATTATCAGAATATAAAAACCGATTGAAGTGGGTTCTTGTTGATGAATACCAGGATGTGAACTTTGTCCAGTACCGTTTGATCAGGCAATTGATGCCTGATGAAAACTCAAACCTTTTTGTCATTGGTGATCCTAACCAGGCGATTTATGGTTTTCGTGGGGCCGATGTAAAATTCATACAACAGTTTCACAACGACTATTCCAAAGCTAATGTTTACAACCTGAAAAAAAGTTACAGGTGTTCTGATTTTATTTTGAAAGCTTCAGGAAATGTAATTTCAGCTTCAGGTGGTTTTTTGGATGGTTTACATAAAGGTGTAAAACTTAAAATTTCTGAAAATGCTACGGAAAAAAGTGAGGCGGAATTTATTTCCCGGACGATCGAACAAATGATCGGAGGAGTAGGATTTTTTTCAATGGATAGCAGCGTGGCGGAGGGAACTAAAGAAAAAGAAATTGAGAGTTTATCGGACTTTGCCGTTTTATGTAGGATAGGGAGGCAAATGAATGCTATAGAAAAAGCTTTAAAAGATCATAGGATTCCATATCAAAAAATTGGTGAAGAGCCTTTTTATAAACAGGAACCTGTAAAATCAGTGATAGACCTTTTGAAGTTGGCGACTAATCCTGAAAATATTTTTCTGAAGGAAAAATTGATTAAAAAGAAGATCATTAAGGAAATGGAATTAGAAATATTAGAGGAAAGCATCAAGGATAAACAATTATCTGCAATGATTGATTTTATTGCCGAAAAGTTTTTTAAAACTGAAAAAGTCAATAATGAGCTTTTGTTTAAACGGTTAGAAGAAATTGCCTGCGAATCGAAAAATAACACAGAACAATTCATCAGGAGTATTTCACTGGGAACTGCTGTTGATGAGTGGAAACCCAATATTGAAGCCGTTAACCTGATGACTCTTCATGCGTCAAAAGGGCTGGAATTTAATTGTGTTTTTATTGCAGGGTGTGAGGATGGAATCATTCCTTATTCGTTGTTTGATAATAAAATTTCTGATCCTGAAGAAGAAAGACGATTGTTATATGTTGGCATGACAAGGGCCAAAAATTACCTGTTTCTGACCCATGCGAAGAAGCGTTTTTTGATGGGAAAAGAATATCAATTTGAACGAAGCCCCTTTCTAAATAAAATAGAAACTGAACTTATAGAAGCACAAAAACAGGAATACAAGCAAAAAGAAAAGAAGAAAGATGATCAATTGAAATTGTTTTAATTTTTAAAGATAAAGAATTTCCGTTTGAACCATCATCCTCGGTTTCGCTTCCCTTCCGATCTTTCGATAATGGCATTCTACAACTCTGGCAATTTTTATACTTTTTTTCATATTTGTTAAAGATTGATTATAAATACCTTACAAAATTTTATAAAAAATTTATGTTAAAAAACTTGACAAAGGCATATCAAATGTTCTACTTTTGTAAAGTTCATATTTTATGAAGTATATATAAAGCTCTAAAACAATGTTATACAAATCAAAGCTCAAAGGTTCATTTGGAAGGATATACCCTATTAGTATGGTTGTGATTTACATATTAAGTATGATTGAAATCTATATCCGATGGAACCTGAATAATTCAGGATATGATTTATTATTGATTCCGGCTGTCTCCATGACTATTGCGGGTTTGTTTTTTGTGGTTATGGGTTTTATCCAGCTTTTTAAATACAGATTGTGGGTTAATGTTGTTCTTGGGCTACTGTTTGGTATTGGTTGCATCCTTGCAATTTTTGTATTTTCTTATTCCTTTCCTTTTATAAAAATCATTTACATTATTAATGCTCTTCTCATTGTATTGCTCATTATTCTTACATGGCCCGTTTTTTCAGGACAGGAAAGATTTGAAGCCAATGCACGGAGGCTTTTTAAACTCGCTTCTGAACTTATTACCGAAACTTCAAACGGTTTTACCGAAAGGCCATTTTCAGCAGGAAAAATTGAAGTTAGCAAAGAAGACCTAGAGGGTTTTGCCAGGTTTGTCAATGGTAAATTTATATCCCGATCATTTAATGTTGAATCTGTAATTTACCTTGTCTTCTCAATGAACCGAAGCGTATTGACCGTAAATGACCCAACCGAAGTAAGTTATATTTCTATCGATAAGGAAGGCAACATATCAGTACGGATATCCCAGCAGGATTATCATCAATATAAAGCAACTTTCAATTTTGACCAGCTATGTGAAACAATGGCCGCCGTCTTTTCCAGATTTCTTGAGTATTATAAAAATGGAAATGAGAACAGGATCATTACTGAATTAAAAACTGCAAGATGAATACTATAGAAATAAACAATGTAACAAAATCATTTAACAAACATACGGCTGTTGATGATCTGTCATTATCAGTCCCCAAGGGGAGTATATATGGTTTTATAGGGCCAAATGGTTCTGGAAAAACCACAACTATCCGGATGATCATGAATATTTTGTACCCGGATCGCGGGACCATTAAATTATACGGCACGGAGCATCTTGGCAGTAAACTCGACAATGTAGGATATTTGCCCGAAGAGCGTGGGCTGTATAAAAAAATGAAAGTCAAAGAAATCCTGCGTTTTCATGGCGAGCTTAAAAATGCTGAAAATATCAAGAAAGAAATTGAATTCTGGTTAAAAAGGTTCGACCTGACCGAATGGGCAAATAAGAAAGTTGAAACTTTAAGTAAAGGAATGAGCCAGAAAGTACAGTTTATTGCAACCATCATCGATAAGCCAGAAATTATAATCATAGATGAACCTTTCAGTGGGCTGGATCCTGTCAATACTGAGGTGATCAGGTCTGCAGTGCTTGAACTGCAATCAGCCGGTTCAACAGTAATTTTCAGTACGCATGATATGGGAATGGCTGAAAAAATGTGTGATTTTATTTTTATGATACATAAAGGGAAAAAAGTTTTGGACGGCACACTTTCAGCAATTCAGGATAAATATGGAACCGATACAATTCGAATACAAACTGAAAACGGAAAGGCTGCATTTAAAGATATTCCCGGAATAGTGAAGATCAATGATTACGGGCAAATGCAGGAAATTCGTGTAGCACCCGGAATTGACAATCAGGATATATTAAGCCGGGTACTATCAAAAACACGGATTACAAAATTTGAAATAACAAAACCATCATTACATGATATTTTTATCAGGATTGCAAGTCCTGAAGAAAAGGAGGTGCAACATGCGTAAAATATTTATTCTTACAAAACGCGAGTTTTTGACAGCGGTCCGTACAAAAAGTTTCCTTATTGGGCTGATTATAGCACCTGTTCTCATGGGGGGTAGTTTTTTTGTCATTAATATTTTTAAAGATAAAGTTGATATCAATGATAAAAAAATTGCAGTTATAGACCATTCCGCAGTTGTGGCCGAACCTTTAAAAGAAATTGTAAAAAACAGGAACGAAAAAGAGATTTTCGACTCAGAAACAGGAGAAAAAAACAAGCCAGAATTTCTGCTGGAAATCTATGATCCGGAAACTGAAAACTTAAATGAATTGAGGTTAGCTCTTTCACAAAGGATACGCAATAAAGAATTGCATGCTTTTATTGAAATTGGGCCGGAAGTACTTAATCCTGGTTCTGATGTTGAAAATGACAGGATTAAATATTATGCTGAAAATGCTATGATAGATGATATTCGCGAATGGATATCAGGGGCAATTAATAATCATCTGAGAAAACTCAGGGTAGAAAAGTTAAATATTAGTAGTGATGTATCAGGTGGCCTTTTTTATTGGATCCATGTGGAAGGTATGGGATTAGTAAGTATGGATAAAGAAACCGGAGATGTGAAAGATGCCAAAAAGAGCAACCTGGCCGATGCACTGGCAGTTCCGTATATTTTAATGATGATCATGTTTATGATGGTCATGATGTTCACTGTTCCTTTGTTAAGCGCGGTAATGGAAGAAAAAACCGAAAGAATTGCAGAAGTGTTGCTTGGGTCGGTAACGCCGTTCCAGTTTTTGATGGGTAAACTACTGGGAAGCCTAAGTATTTCGCTTATCGGTTCTGCGGTGTATATAATCGGAGGGACTTATGTGGCAACAAAGATGGGCTTTGCCGATTCCGTGCCTTATCACTTGTTTCCATGGTTTTTTACTTTTTTGATATTGAATATATTTATGATGGGCTCCATCATGGCTGCACTTGGCTCGGCCAGCAATAATTCAAAAGATGCCCAATCGTTACAGTTTCCGGCAATGATTCCTGTGCTGATCCCGATGTTTGTAATGTTTCCATTGTTAAAGGATCCGTTAAGCAGTTTTTCTACGGTTATTTCTCTTATCCCGCCATTCACCCCGATGTTAATGATTGTGCGGCAGGCTACTCCGGTAAGCATTCCGGCGTGGCAACCATTTGTCGGACTGGTGGGTGTGTTGTTGTTCACTGTGCTTACTATTTGGATTGGAAGCAGGATGTTCAGGGCTTGTATCCTTATGCAGGGTTCTCCGCCAAAATTCTCAAATTTGATACGATGGGTGGTCAAAGGTTAATATAAATTTAAAATCAAAAAAAATGGGAAATAATTCAAACATAAAATGGAGCCTTATCTGGACAAACCTTTGGATTGTGGGAATAATTTATTTTGTAACCTTGGTTGCCGAAGACCAATTTTTCAAAACCCACTACTCAGCATGGGTTTGGGGGACGATACTAATTTTCTTCGGTGTATATTATTATTGGAAGCTCAGGCTCATCCATTTTCTCATTTTGGGCTTAGTGCTTGGCTTGGGTGGCTGGCACTATGAGGCAGCTGAACACATGAATACTATCTTTTCACATACAACACTTATAACCCACTTGGTTCTATTATTCATTACCCTTTTTACTACAATGCCTAAAATTAACAAAGCTGTCAAACTCGAAATACATGCCCGCAATTTATTCCAGCTCGCTGCACAACAAGTATTTGATGTATCAAATGGATATACCAACAGGCCTTATTCGGGTGGAAAAACAGATTTGGGCAAAAATGAGATTCTTGGGTTGGCCAGGTATTTAGCGGGGAAAGAAATCCTAATGTATGATGCAGGTCCGGATATGGTTACTTATGCTTTTTCAATGAATACAAGTCCCCTCGTTGATCCACAATTGAATAAGGTCAGCTATATGTCATTTGATAAGGAAGAAAATATTTCTGTTCATATTTCTGAAACAGATTATAAACAATATAAAAACAAACTTAGTTTCGATCAGCTATGTGCCTCATTTATTAATATGTTCAAGCAATTTCTTGAATACTATAAAGATGGTAATGAAGATCGTATAATAACCGAATTAAAATCATATTAAACCATAAAACAATTTAAATCATGAAAACTATTAACAAATTAAACAGGCTGATCCTTCTGGCAGCTCTATTCATATGGGGTTACACAGGTTTGGGTCAGAAATCAGCCAATGAGGCTGAGATTACTTATTATAGTTTGGATATCGGAGGTGTTGTCTGCGGCTATTTTGAAACATCCAGTATGCTGATTAACGAAAGTGAAAAGGAGTGGATACAGGTAAACGATAAAATTATAATGAAGTTGACCGTTCTTGGTGAAGACGTTGATATTTCAATAAATAATGAGTATAAAATTGATCCGGAAAACGAAAATTACTTTTTCTGTAAGCGAATTTATAACAATGGTGCGGTTGAATTGATTTCAACCACAGAAGTAAAAAATGATAAAGCATATTTTACTTCCAACCAGGAAGTTGAAACCAAAGAGATTGATCTGTCGGAAGGGGTGATTTTAGAATCAACTTTTGCTTTCAATCATTTAATTGAAGATTTTATTATTGGCAGCGAAAAAGAGAAAACATATAAGGTCTATGATGATTTCAGAGGAGAGGTTATAAACAAATCATATAAATTCCTGCAGGAGGAAGAAATTGAATTGAATGGGATTTCTTATTCAACAATATTGCTGGAAGAACTTGATCATAGCATCGGTACTCAGATTAAATACTGGATAGATGTTCCAACCGGTGACATTGTAAAATTCACCTATTCGGGCAGAACTTTTTGTTTATCCGATGCTTCCGTTAAAAAGAAAATTCAAACTGCCGATTTTGATGATGTGATTTTTGCCAAAGTGGATAAGATTATCCCCAATGTTCAGGAAATTACCTATATGAAAGTTGAGGCCAAAATTAAAAGTGAGGGTGAATGGATTACAGCCGAATCCTTGAATTTTCCCGGACAAAAATTCACTGGTACCGTAAATGAAAATTTGGTCGAAGGAATCTTTGAGATTGAACCACTTGGCTATGATGGAACAAATGCACCCGCATTCCCATTTGATTACCCAATAGTTGACTCCTTGCAAAAATACCTTGAGCATGAAAACCTAATTGAATCCAATCATCCGGAGTTAATTAAAGAAGCAAAGGAAATTACCAAAGAAGCAAAAGATTCATGGGAGGCAGCAGTTAGTTTGAGTAAGTGGGTATCTGAAAACATACAAGGAGCTATTCCCGGTGGAACTTCAGCCATTAACACATATAAAACCAGGTTGGGAGAATGTGGCTCTCATTCCCGCTTACTGGCTGCTTTTTGCAGAGCTATTGGAATTCCTGCCAGGCTTTCAATAGGGTGTATGTACACAACTTATTATCAAGGAAGTTTTGGCCAGCATGCCTGGACGGAGATTTTTATGGGTGATGTAGGTTGGATCGCTGTGGACGCCACCGCCAATGAAATAGACTTTGTCGATGCTGGACATCTAAGGCTGGGAGAACTGACCACATTTCACCCCCAGGAAATGAAAATATTGGAGTACAAAATTGGAGATGGAGATAAAAATGATGTGACGAATATAATACCCGATGAGTACAAAGATTTATTAGGGGAGTATTCCATTATTGAACGTAATAGAATCTTTGAAATCCTTTACCAGGATGGCTCTCTGGCCGTTGATATTCCAAATAAAATGGTTTTATCTTTAAATGATGCTGATGAAGAAGGATTGTACTATCCTACAGTTACGCGTCAGGTTAACTTTCGGTTCGACAGGGATGCCGATGGAAAAGTTGAAGCCATGTGGTTGCAACAATTAATGCAGGTTTCTAAAAAGGCTGAACAAGATCCGATACCTGAAGATACACCTGATAATTTGCAGCCATATTTAGGTGAATATGTATTTGCACCAGCAAATATTG
This sequence comes from Bacteroidales bacterium, assembly GCA_030596605.1. Lineage (GTDB taxonomy): Bacteria > Bacteroidota > Bacteroidia > Bacteroidales > JAADJA01 > JAADJA01. The sequence continues at coordinate 5,130 of JAUVJI010000129.1, read as the reverse complement.
AAATAAAAGTTTCGAATAATAATGGTGAACTTTTTATGAGTGATCCACATACAAAATCAGATACAAAGTTGGAATTGAATGAAAAAAAGGGAAAATGGAAATTGGCAATTTCAAATAACGAGATCTCTTTTGAAAAAGATGAAGATGGAAATGTGAACCAGCTAACTTATTACCAAAATATCTATCTGCATAAAGGAGTGCTTGTAAGTAATTTTGTGGAAGAAACCATTGAAGAGTCTGGCGTTGATGAGGGAATAAACAAATATTTTGAGCTGAAAAATACTAACAATGGAAATTGCATTTTTAATGAGTTAGCCCTGAATAACCTGGGTTTTAAATTACTGTCCTCAGATAAAACTACTGAAGCCATTGAAATTTTCAAGCTGAATGCAGCAGAATATCCCGATTCGTGGAATGTTTACGACAGCCTGGGAGAAGCTTATATGAAAAATGGGGATAATAAACTGGCCATTAAAAATTATAAAAAATCTATGAAACTAAATCCTGAAAATTTGGGTGGCGAAGAAATGCTTGCTAAACTTAAAAGTGAATAGATTTAACAAAACACTTGATGTGATGAAAATTAAAGCAACACTAAAAATAATACTTATCACCTTTATGCTTATCGTGATGAATGGTTGTGATTATATCTATTCTGACCCAGAACTATCACTTCCTGAGAATGCAGAAAATAAAATTGCTCAAATAGTAAATATGATGGATGATAATGGCCAGTTTTCAGGTGCTGTTTTAATATCAGTTAAGGGAAAAATTATTTATAAAGATGCGGTTGGTTATGCAAACATTGCAGACAGCATACCGAATACTTGCGACACAAAATTCAGGATAGCTTCGTTTACCAAACCCATTACTGTTATGCTTATACTGCAGCTTGTGGAAGAAGGAAAATTGAAACTTGATGACAAACTAACTGATTATTTACCCGAATTCCCAAAAGAAAAAGGGGAGGATATTACTATACATCAACTTTTAACACACACCGCAGGCATTACCGGTGAATCAAGAATTCCAAATCTAATTGATATTGAAAAAGAATATTATACACGGGAAAGATTATTTAATTGCATTGTAAAAAAGGACATTGTTTTTAAGCCTGGCAAAGGAAACGAATACAGTAATTTTGGATACTCCCTGCTTGGACTGATAATAGAAAAAGTCAGTGGCAAGTCATACGATGAACTATTACAAGAAAAGATTTGTAAACCAGCCGGGATGAAAAATACACTGGGCGATATAACTGCGCAACCTATAGAGAAGCGCGCCATTGGATATAACTACAATTATTTCACCGGCCTCGAAATAGCATCTTTCCTCGACATGTCATTTGTTTTCGGATATGGCCATCTCCTGTCAACTGTTCACGATCTGTATTTATTTGATAAAGCACTTTATTCAAACAAACTGCTTAATGAAAAGTCGAAGGAACTGTTTTTTAATAAATATGGGTGGCATTATCAGAAATGTCCCTATGGTAAAGGTTCTAAAAAGATCCACTCGAATAGTTTGGATGGAAGCGTAAATGGGTTTGGAAGCCATACACAAAGAATTGAGAAGGATACCGTTTTTATTGTTGCTTTGCGAAATACGAAAGAGTACAAAAAACAAATTGTGATAAAATGGTCTGACTATATGATGTCGCGGATACTAGCGGTAATGTATGGAGAAGAGTATGACCTGCCAAAAAAATCGGGGGCATTTGAAGTTTTTAAAACACTTCAAAATTCCGGAGCAGTTGAAGCTGAAAAATTAATGGCTGATATAACTAACAATCAAACTGATAAATATTATTTAAAAAAGAGGGAGTTTGAGTTCTTTAATCAGCAACTTCTTGATAGGGGGATGGTAAACCAGGCTGCTGAATATAAAAAATTTATGAGAAGTTGGATAAGAAGCTGATGTCACAAGTACTAATACAAGTATATCGATCTACAATCGGTAGATATTTATACTGTGCTTAATTAGGGATATCAAATGATTTTTTTGCGTTAAATCAATTTAAAATAATGAAATAATGAAATACAAAATTCACAAATTCAAAATCAACATGGTGCACGACCAGGATCAATTGGAACGATTTTTAAATAACTTAAAAGGGGAAGTAGTTTCAATTATCCCCAATTTTGCGAAAACAAGCTTATTTCAGATTTATGGCGTAAGCCGAAAAATTAATTTTCTTTACATTATTGAAAAAAGTAAACCTTAATATCATTATTATGTCAAGATCAAGAAAATTCAAGCCAGCATTCAATATAGGTGTATTTATTCCTCTGGTGATAATTCTTGTTGCATTTGCTTTTGCAACTGCATACTTTCGCATTTCAGCCGGATTGTTCGTACTTTTTGTTGCTTTTGGTGGATATGCCCTTTTTTCCATCTGGGCTTATTTGAAAACCAGGAACATTGCTTATTTCGCCGCTTTTTTATTTCAATCTTTTATGGCTACCTATTTTCTTACGGTACCCCATGGAATGTTACCCATAGGTACAAAAGCACAGGCATGGTTCTTCTATTTCTGTGGATTGATTGTTGGCGTTTGGCTCGTTTATTTAATGGCTACTAATAAGGGGAAATGGAAAGGTCGTAATGTATTTGAATTGGCAGCAAGGCAAGTTAACGAAACTGTTAATGGATTTACCGACAGACCCCGACCAGCTGGGAAATTGGAATATACAAAAAGTGAGTTGTTCGGGTTTGCTGAATTCGTTAAAAGAAACTTAATAGCGATTCCATATATTGAAAATAATAGTGTGGTATTTGTTCCGGTAAAAATGGGTGATGAATATATATTTTTATTGGGTTTGGTTGGTGACCATCGGTATCATTCATGGATATCTTTCGATTTTGAGGGAAATGTCTCCGCCAGTATTTCAAAAAAAGATTATCTGGCATTTACTGAGGAATTAGCCTTTGACCAGTTGTGTGATTCCCTTGGCAAATTATTTATTGAATTTATGGAATATCATAAAAAGAATGAAGGTGAAAGAGTTCTTCATCGGTTAAATTCTATTAATCGTGGGTTTTTTTCTTAGAATAATTAAACCGCAAAAAGCGCAAAGAAACGCCAAAAAAAACTTTTGCGTCCTTTAGCGGTCTTAGCGGTAAAAAACAAATAATGGATTTTAAAAAAGCTGCCATATTAGGATTATATATCTCGAAAGATTACGCTGAAGATCTTTTTCGATTGCTTGCCACATATAAGGATATTTCTGCCTCAGAAGCAGCTTCCAGGTTAAACATGCACATTAAGACGGTACAGGATTTCCTTGAAGCCATGACCTCTCTTGACATACTGGAAAAAACCGAAGCTTTTGAAGGGAAACGTCCATATTACAGGTATTCTTTAAAAACACGTAACATTCGCATGGATATTGATCTTTCACCACTTTTTGAAAGCATACAGCCGGATGATAAGCTAGGTATGAAAATTCGTGAAAGTAAAAATGCACGTGTTCGGTTTACGGTTGCCCGGAATAATCAATATATCAGTAACGTGGTCATTTGGATTGGGGAAGGACGCGATCGCAAGGAGCGGAAATTGAATCTGAGCATTCCTCAGGGCAAATTCCTTTATCATTTACCTTTTCCCAGCGCAGAATTTCATAGCATTTCAGATATTATGGAAAAAGCGGGTATAGAAGAGAATCATACTTCAGAAATTCTGGATATTGTGAATGTGCTGCTGGAATATAATGTGATAGAAAGCGAATAATCCTATCTTATAATCTGAGATTTTTTTTTGAATTAATATTCTATTAAACCCAATACTTCTTTCAGAATTTTGTCAGAGCACTTATGGTTTCCTGCGAAAAACATCAAATCTCCTGAACCGCTGAATATTGAAAACTCCTGATTTTTATATATAAAGTCAGCCCACATATACCTCCTGCTGTTTTTTAGAAACAGTCTGATTTTCTTTTTAATTTGAATTTTGCGAATCAGGGTTTTTGACAAGGATTTGTCTTCGATTTTAGCAAACAACCGTGAGTTATCGCTCATGATGGTGTTTTGTAATAAATGCATACCGGGATATTTTTTAGCCTTAAAGACAAGAAAATGGTTTGACGGTTGCAATTCGTATAAATAAATCAACTATTTGGTCTTCACCCTTAGACTTCTTACTTTTGGTGCTGTTCCTGTAGATTGGCCTGAAGGATTGTAATATTTCATTGCCTCGGACAGGTAGGCATTCAAATTACTAATCCGGGTTTCAGAGGATGGATGGGTTGACATCCACTGTGGTACAGGCGGACTGCCGGCCATTGCATCCATTCTTTCCCAGAATTTTGGCGCCTCATGGGGATCATAACCGGCCATGGCCATAAAAACCAAGCCCAACTTATCCGCCTCTGATTCATGGAGCCTGCTGTATGGTAGCATTGCTCCATAGGTTGTCCCAATACCATAAGCGGTAAAAAATAAAGCCTGCGTTTCTTCCGGTTTATCTTTAATGGCTACAGTAAGCGCCACACCACCCAATTGTTGAACCAATCCCTGGCTCATCCTTTCAGCGCCGTGATTGGCAATGGCATGGGCAACTTCGTGTCCCATAACGACAGCAACACCAGCTTCATCCTGGCAAACGGGCAATATCCCTGTATAGAATGCTACTTTCCCTCCCGGCATACACCATGCATTGATGGTGTTATCTTCGATGAGGTTGAATTCCCATTCATACCCATCCAACTTATCCGATAGCTTATTCTGTGCCATAAAATCTTCCACTGACTGCTGAATTTTATTCCCCACTTTTTTTATTTGTTGTACTTGCTCCTGGTTGGTTGATAATTTGCTTTCTTTTAATACATCCTGGTAGCTTGAATAACTCAAAGGTAAAATCTGGCTGTTGGGAATAATGGAAAGTTGTTTTCTGCCTGTAATGGGCACTGTAGCACATCCAATTAATATGATCAATGTGAGAATTAATGAGGCTGACCTTTTCATAATTTTAATTTTTCAACCAAAGATAAGAAATTTCGTTTATTCTGTCAATGCCTGAAATACGTTGACCAAAAAAAGCGTATTATTATGGTAGAAAATAGCATTTTTACAAAGGATCTCAGATCGAGACGAAACCGTTATTTTAGTAATGATATTAAAAAGAAGATTGTT
>JAUVJI010000068.1 GCA_030596605.1 Bacteroidales bacterium | reverse complement strand
TTCATATCATGGTTAGTTATCTGAGTACTACCTGTGTGAAATGACAAAACAAAAATATATATAACAATATTTCTAACTCCAATCATTTAAACTCCAATATTTCTTCATAGTAAAACAATTGGGAATATGAAATGTTTTCTAATTAGCGAATAATTTAAATTTGAATACCCTAACTGCAAATAGAAGGTTTGTCGTTTATTTTTACCACATTCCGCTTGCTTGCTTTTAGCTTGTTGTGCCATTATGCTTTTTAATGGCCAAATAATGTCATTTGGTTTTCTTTTATTGGTGTCAATTCTTTAATGAAATTATCCCAAAGTTTTAAATCAAGATTCAAACTGTATTTGTCATTCATATATTTTAATTGTTCTTCAATGTATTGTTTTGAACAATTTGATGTGAGTTTAAGCAAGTTTATACGCATTAGTATATCTTTTGTAAAAACCCTTTTAGCATCGGGAAATGTGATTGACCGCAAGAAATCTTCTGTATGTGGAGAGTTTAAAAGGATTATTGCATAAACGGCATATTCAATATTCTCAAAACCGATAAAATAACAAGTATCATCAAGCATTACCGGCTTGTTATTTTGGGGTAATACAAGCGTAAAATGAAAGGTTTTGTATAGTCCTGAAATTGCAACTTTATAAGGTTTAAACGAATAATCACCAATACCGAAAAGTGAAAACAAGGGTTTGCCTTTGTAAATACTTGACTTTCTAGACTGAAAAACCGACAAATGTTCATATAGGTATTTGTATGTTGCGGGGAATTGATGCTTTATGTAATTGGTTTCTTGTCCAACTTTGCTTTGTGTAACAATGATATATTTTCGAGTTTCATTTATAACAGTGTTTTTTAAGTCGGAACTTTTAAGCAATCCAAAAACTAATTCATCTTCAATTACCACATTTTCTTTCAAATTATTCATGTAATGTCCATTTGCCTTTTCTAATTCCATGACAGCCGAACAATCATGCTTAATTCCTTGTCGCCATTCAAACGGGCAGGTTCCGTCAATTGATTGAGTGTGCAAATAATTAGCTGTGTTTGAAACAAATTTATTATCCACCCACCCAAAACTTAGTGACGTTTCTTCATTGTAAAAATCATACTCCCGACATTCAAATTCCGGACTGGAATTTAACTTGCAAAAAAGTAAAGATGATTCTACAGAAACATTAAATTCCTTTTTACTGTCGATGCAATGTTTTTCTATGGAACCAATACGGTACTGTTTCGCTTTTTGGTTAAAAACGATATTCTTAACAACTGAATTTTTTACTAAAAGTGCCAAATATCCATTGGTGTTTTCAAAAGCATCAAAAAGCGATAAGGTAATATATTCAGCAATATCAAAATTACCTTTTCCTGTCATGGCATCAAGCCCATTTTGCTTTTTGAAATTTGATTTTTTAGGAAGATTTTTTGAGTTTAAGCTACCTAATTGGGAATTTGTTACCCAGGGCGGATTGCCTATGATAAGCAAATTGTTATTAATTACTATATTTGAAAGTGTTTTAAAGTCAAAATTAAATACATTGTAGTGAAATATTTCAATGGTCGGTTTATTACATTTGGGGTTTTTGATAAAGAAATCAAGAATATTAAATTTAGTTTCCCACACATATGGTTTGTATATCTCAATTCCTATAATTTGCTTTATTCCACTAAAATTATTTAGCGAAGCAACTATAAAATTTCCTTTCCCACAAGTAGGTTCTATAATGATTTCAGGATTAATGCCTTGTTCGTGTATGCGATTTGTTACTTTATTAGCAAGCATACTATTTGTTTGGAAATCGCCGTATTCTTCTCTATCTGGTTCCTTAATAACGCTTAAAGATACTGAGAGTTTTTCCTCTAATTCCTTAAGTTCAGCTTCGTCTGAAAAAAATGACTTGATACCAGTTGTAAACTGTAATAATTCATTGGCACTTTCAAGTACAGAAATATTGAGCAGTTTGTTTGCAAAAAAATCTGCTACCAATAATGAAAAATCTGCTTCAAATATTTTCATCCTTTCGTAATCTTATCAACGACTTTACTTATACCCTGAACTTTATCAGCAAGGGTTACAATTCTTTGATATTGCAACCGCCATTGCAAAGCATTTGAAATTGTTAAATAGCCTTGTAGAGGGGGTGATTTAACAATTTGTTTAGCCAATTGATTTAGGGTAATTTCATCGGCCGGGATGTTTTTGTCGTTTAAGTAAGCAACAATGTCTTCAACATTTGCTTTGTCCTTAACCATTTCACGTAGTCGATAAGTTGTAGTATAGTCAGCTGTCCGTTCCATAGAGATAAAAGAACAACTTACAAAATCAAGCGTTGCAGTCTTGGTTTTTGGATCATCAACTTTATCGTAAACAAAAACAAGTAAATTGTAGCCAAGTCCAAAAATTTTCTGTTTTGCATCTTTAAATGGACAAGATGATTGCGGTTGTTTTATAGACGTTACTTTAATGTCTGTCTGAATGTCGTCAGAAGGTAAGTCAATGCCACTGGCAGAAGAACCTATTGTCGTTTTATATTTTTTGGTCAGTTGCTCTTGAAATTTATGTTCAATATGTGTTCCGACAGCTTTTCCGTCTGTAATACCAAAAAGGTCTTTATTTTTAATTTTCGATTCTGCAATACAAAATGTTTTCGCTTCAGCTTTTAGTTTCTTTATCGTAAGTTTATCTTTCATTATATTCCTTTTTTTTCAATCACAAATTTAGTCATTTTTTGGCTATTTGGTCTGTGTCTATTATCTTCTTCAATATTGACTTTTGTTTAATGTTTTATTGTGATTTCCGAACAATAATTTGTTAATATTGTTTAGATGGGTATCAAATATGAATCAAATCAAAATGTGGAAAACATTATTAATCCTTCTGTTAACGCTTTTAACAGAAATCATATACGGTCAGAACGGCAAAATTCAGGGCAGGGTATTCAATGCAAATAATAATGAGCCATTACCATTTACAAATATACTTATATGGGGAACCAGCATCGGAGCTACTGCCGATTTGGATGGAAACTTTTCCTTTACAGGTATTGAACCTGGGTATGTCAGTCTATCAGCCACATCTATAGGATTCGAAGATTATATTTCTGAGGATATACTGGTAACAAACGCAAAAACAGCCTATATAGAAATTCCTATGATTGAGGCCACTGTGCAGCTTGATGAGGTGGTTGTGAAGGCATCCCTATTCCGAAGGCAGGAAGAAAGTCCGATTTCGATGCGATCGCTTGATATTTCGGAAATTGAAAAGAACCCTGGAGGGAACAGGGACATTTCAAGGGTTATTCAAACTTTACCCGGTGTTGCATCTTCTTCTTCATTTAGAAATGATGTGATTGTAAGGGGAGGTGGCTCAAGTGAAAATGTATTTTATCTTGACGATGTAGAAATCCCCAACCTGAACCATTTTTCAACACAAGGTTCTTCAGGGGGGCCGGTAGGAATTATCAATGTTGATTTTATTCGTGAACTGGATTATTATGCCGGCGCTTTTCCGGCATCAAAGGGAAATACACTAAGCTCTGCATTTGTTTTCAAACAGGTTGAGCCTAACCGGGATAAAATGAATTACAAAGTAACATTGGGTGCATCGGATCTTGGATTATCCTTTAATGGCCCTATCAGTAAAAAATCGGGATTATTATTTTCTGTTCGGCGTTCATACCTGGGATTGTTGTTCAGTGTTCTCGGACTTCCTTTTTTACCTACCTATAATGATTTGCAGTTCAAATATAAAATCAGGTTTAACAAGAAAAATGAACTTTATTTTGTTGGTTTGGGAGCCATTGATAAGTTTAAGCTGAATACCGGAATAAAAGACCCGGATGAAACACAACAGTATATTCTTGGTTATTTGCCGGTTAATGAACAGTGGAGTTATACTGTGGGTGCAGTTTACAAACATTACAAGGATAAAGGTTATGACACATGGGTTGTGAGCCGGAATTATTTGGATAACAGGGCTTATAAATACAAAGGCAATAATGAGGATTCAATTAAAACATACGATTATGTATCAACTGAGGCTGAGAACAAGTTAAGGTTTGAGCATACTTCAAGGATCAATGGTTATAAAGTTAACTATGGAGCAGGGATCAACTATGCGCAATATACTAACAATACCTCTAAACTTACTTATGTTTCCGATCTAACCCCCATTGTATATAATTCATCCATTAATGTATTTAGCTGGGATGTTTTTGGCCAGGTAAGTAAAGCTTTTTTCAAGGAAAGGTTATTGCTGTCTTTTGGATTAAGGATGGATGCTAATGATTATTCAAAGTCGATGTCGAACATGCTGGATCAGATTTCTCCGAGGCTTTCAGCTTCATATGCATTCACTGAAAAGTTTTTTCTTAACTTCAATACAGGAAGGTATTACCAGCGGCCACCTTACACAGCGCTGGGTTATAAAAATAATCAGGGAGAACTCATCAACAAACAGAACGGTTTAAAATATATACAGTCCAATCATTTTGTTGCCGGTATAGAATATCTGCCAAATGAAAAATCAAAGATTACCGTGGAGGGATTTTATAAGAAATACAGAAATTATCCTTTCTCGGTTAAGGATTCTATAGCGCTTGCAAGTAAGGGCGGCGATTATGGAACCTATGGTGATGAGGAGGTTTTGTCAATTTCTGATGGGAGGACATATGGTTTTGAAATTCTTGCCCGTGAAAAAAATATAAAAGGGTTCAATATTATTCTCTCCTACACTTTTGTTCGCAGCGAGTTTCAGGACTATTATAAAAAATATGTCCCATCAGCCTGGGATAACAAGCATATCTTAAATATTACAGTACGAAAAACATTCAGGCGAAACTGGTATATCGGTGCAAAATGGAGATATGTCGGAAGCAGGCCTGTTACACCATACGATTATGAAAAATCAGAAATTCGTGAAGCATGGGATGTGCGAAATACTGCGTATTTGGATTACAGCCGGTTTAATACACAGCGGTTAGGCAATTTCAATCAACTGGATGTTCGTGTGGATAAGGAATATTATTTTAAAAAGTGGTCGTTGAATATTTATGTTGATCTGCAAAATATTCTGAACTACTCAGCCGAGGAGCAACCTTATCTTACCAACCTTGATAAGGATGGAAATCCCGTTATCAATCCGGATGATCCAACAAAATATATCCTGAGGGAAATACCCAATGAATCAGGTACAATTGTGCCAACATTTGGAATTATTGTTCAGTTTTAATATAAAAATATGATTAATCATGAAAAGATTTGAATGATTAATGAATGAAGGTATATTTACAAATATACTAATCACTATTAACAAATCACTATTCACCAATAACAATTCACTTTTAACTTTTCTTCCTTATCTTTGATGCATCATGTATTACATCATCGTTGCATCGGATGGCACGGGCCGGACAGCTCAACAGGCGCTGGATGCTGCCCTTACACAGTTTGAAGATACCCATGTGGAGATTATAATAAAATCATCAGTGAGATCAAGATTACAAGTATTGGAAATTGTTGAGGAAGCGTTACAGAAAAAGGCATTCATTGTTCATACACTCGTATCGGACGAGATGAGAAGTTTGATGTTGAATACAGCGAGAAGATTGAATGTGGAAACCATTGACCTGATGGGCCCTTTCCTGATGCGTTTGACGCACCGGTTTGCTAATGCTCCCTCAGAAAAGCCAGGTTTATTTCATGAAGTGAATAAAGATTATTTCCGACGAATCGAAGCCATGGAATATACCTTCCGGCATGATGACGGACAACGGATGCATGAACTGGATAAGGCCGATATTATCTTGTTGGGTGTTTCCCGCACTTTTAAAACACCCTTGAGTATTTACCTTGCTACTAAAGGCTGGCTGGTTGCAAATGTCCCTATTATCCTTGACATGGAACTACCCGATATCCTGAATGATATTGATCCGCACAAAGTATTTGGCTTGACAACATACCCCAGTGTACTTGCAAAGCTTAGACGTAGCCGTCATGAGCATCTGGGTGGCTTAACCGGGGATTATGCGGTAGAGGCCTTTGTGACCCGGGAAATTCGTTATGCGCACAGTTTTTATCAGCGACATCCGAAATGGGCTGTTGTGAATGTCACCAGCAAAGCCATTGAAGAGATTGCTTCTGAAATACTTTCTATCTATAACAGTTCTTAGAAACTTATTCATCCAAATCCATATTAATTAAAACAATCAATTTTGATATCAAATTTGATTTTATTTTCTCCGTGTATCTCTGTGTTATAGCTATTACACAAAGATCCACAAAGTTTACGCAGAGTTACACAAAGATCAAGGCAGATTACATTATAATTTTTCTTCGTTACTTTGATACCAATCAATAAACTATGTTTCAATCCCACTTTGGAGAATTTGCCGCATTGATGACCGCCTTTTTCTGGATGGTGACCAGCATGTCATTTGAGGCTGCCGGTAAAAGGATCGGTTCATTAACCGTTAACCTGATTCGGCTTTACCTGGCCTTTATTATCTACACAATCTATTTATACTTTACCCGTGGCCTCGCCTTTCCGACAGATGCCACAGCTCATGCCTGGTTTTGGCTGTCGATATCCGGGCTTGTGGGATTTGCTATTGGAGACCTGTTGCTGTTCCAGGCTTTTATTGTGGTAGGTGCGCGTGTGTCTATGCTGATGATGTCGCTGGTACCGCCTATTACAGCATTGATTGGTTGGATGATCCTGGGCGAAACTTTATCCCTGCAAGCTATTGCCGGGATGATCCTGACGATGATTGGAATTGTGATGGTTGTTTTGAAGAGAGAAGCTCCACAGCTCAATTCCAAAGGAAAAAACAAACTTAAATTTTCCTATCCGTTAGTTGGAGTTTTACTCGCCCTGGGCGGCGCCATTGGTCAGGCAGTCGGACTGGTTCTCAGTAAATATGGTATGAAAGATTACGATGCTTTTGCTGCATCACAAATTAGGGTTTTGGCCGGGCTGGTTGGATTTACCTTGATCTTTATTTTTATGAATAAATGGAATAAAGTGTGGACCGGCATCAGGAATAAAAAGGGTTTGCTGTTTACCGGTATCGGATCAGTGTTTGGCCCTTTTTTAGGGGTGTCGTTTTCATTGCTTGCAGTCCAAAATACCAATACTGGTATTGCAGCCACCATCATGTCAATCGTCCCGGTTTTAATCATCCCACCAGCCATTCTGATCTTTAAAGAAAAAGTAAACCTAAAAGAGATTATCGGAGCCATGATTGCTGTTGGAGGTGTGGCATTACTTTTTTTGGAATAAAAATTCTAATTCATATATTTTTATAATAGGATCTTTATTTTTTGAATCCTGCCTTTTGCAGGAATGCTGTTTTGTTATAATTTAAAGGCCTTGCTGTGCTTGAAATACTCCACGCGAACAAAATTCCATAAACAGCGTATAAAATATATTTCGTCTTAAAATGGATATTAATTCAGTTGATGTTTTCACTTAATATCCCTCAAATTTTGAAGATTAAAAAACATAAATATGAGAAATTTTATACCAATTATTTTTTCGGCTGTATTTATCCTTTTTCTGGTTAACAGCTACGGACAGGGCGGTATGATCGTTCCTCCCGGGACAAAAGTAACGGTAGGGCATAATACAACCCTTGATATTGGCGGAGATAAATTGTTGTTGCAGGATGATTTTTCAACCGTACCATCATTTCTACAATATGGTTCTGTAACATTTTCGGGAGGAGGACAAGCGTATTTAGAGCAGTATCTTACAAAAGATGTTTGGCACATGGTTTCATCGCCTGTGAGCAATGAAGTCAACGAGGTTTATTTGTGGAATTACCTGGTTCAATTTATCGAACCGACTGGTGGCTGGATATACCTGAATTTGCCGTTGAACATTCCGTTGAATGTGGGTGAAGGTTATTTCGACTGGAATTACACTACAGATCCAAATGGTTTGTGGCCTGCTTCACCTGATTCAGCTGTATTTAAGGGAACTTTAAATTACCAGGATGTGAACCTGGTATTATCCAATACAGATGCAAGCCCCTCTTCAGGCTGGAACCTGTTGGGAAATCCATATCCGGTTGCCCTTGAATGGAATGGTCACCCTGACTGGAACCTGAATAATGTTGCGGCAACCATGTACATTTATGATAACGGTGGCGGTGGCAATTACCTGACCTGGAATTACAATCTGGGGAATGGTACAAATCCAAACGGAGGTTTTATTGCTGCTACCCAGGGATTCTGGGTAAGAACGGCAGATACAACAGGAACGGCGGCCTCATTAACAATTCCGGATTCACAACGTTTTCATAATAATGCCACTTTCCTGAAGTCAGGGAACGAGATGCTGGCTGATCAGTTATTGATCACCGCAACTGGAAATGGCCAGATGGACAAAACGATAGTCGGGTTTTATGATTTGGCGACTGAAACCTATGATCCGCAATATGACGGGCTTTATTTAAAACCCAATGCAGAATCCATATCGCTTTATTCAGCGCTTAAAGGATATAGGTATGCTTTGAATGAAATGTCATCCATTGAGAAATGCTCCTCGGTTCCATTATCTTTTGAAGTAATTTCTTCAGGGATACATAAACTGGATTTTTCAGGAATCGAGAGTTTTTCACAGGATCAGCAAATTTATCTTGAAGATAATAAGGATCATGTTATTATTTATCTTCAAGAACAAACAGAATATGAATTCTTTGGCGATCCTGATGATCTCAAAAGTAGGTTTGTTATTCATTTTACAGAACCTACCATTGCTGATAACCCTATGGACTATATCAGGATATTCAGTTATGAGAAAATCGTTTATGTTGAAATACCTTATGAAGTTGATGGAAGTATTCAAATTTTTGATATTACAGGAAGAAAGGTCAGGGAAGATAATGCAAATATGGGCGAAAATCAAATTTCCATTAAACAATCAAGCGGGAACTATATCGTAAAAGTCGTAGCAAATGAGGGTGTAGTTTCTGAAAAAGTATTTATACAGTAAAAATTATTAAAGAAATAAAACAATAAAAAATAAAAGCAGATGAAAACTTTAAAAATTACAATTATCTCAATTTGCGTTATTCTGGGTTTAACAACCATTAACGCCCAGAATCAGGGTGTTGCAATTAACACAGACGGATCACAGGCCGATGCCTCAGCCATGTTGGATGTAAAATCAACAGCAGCCGGTTTATTGGTTCCACGTATGAATGAAGCACAACGAAATGCCATTAACGGTGGCAATCCGGCGACGAGCCTTTTGATTTATCAAACCGACAACACGCCAGGATATTATTATTACGATGGAACAATCTGGCAAATGATAGGCGGTGGCGCCGACACTGACTGGACGATTTCAGGGAATAATATGTTCAATAACAATTCAGGGAATGTTGGGATTGGGACCTCAACACCTGGAGGAAAGCTAGAAGTTGCTGGCCATATCTGGCAAACAGGAACAGGTAGCTCTGTATTTTTAGGAGAAAATGCAGGTGCCGGTGATAACCTCTCAAACAATGTCAATGTTTTTATTGGCTACCAGGCAGGGCAAAGCAATTCGAATGGTGAAAACAATATTGCCATTGGTGGTAATGCACTTATGGCAAATAGTACCGGTAATAAGAATATCGCCATTGGAAATTCAGCCTTGTGGTTTAACGGCACAACTGAAGATAACATCTCCATCGGACACTCTTCGAGCGCAAATAACATAGGGGGTAGTTACAATACCGTTTTAGGAACCTGGGCTTTTAAAGCATTCCAGAATTCAAGTGATAATACGGCAATAGGATTTAATGCATTGGGAGACCTTGAACCGATACCATGGGCATTGGGTATGTATTCCGGAAATCGCCTTACAGCAGTAGGATATGAAGCTTTGTTTAATAACCAGGACGGTATCAGGAATACAGCTGTTGGTTATAAAGCGGCCTATGAAAACAAATCAGGGAGCAACAATACTACAATCGGTTATAACGCTGGACCTACAGCCACAGGGCTTAGTAACACTACATCATTAGGCGTTGGAGCAATACCTACTGCGAGCAACATGATTCATGTTGGTAATACAGCAGTATCTTGGATTGGTGGGCAGGTAGGCTGGTCAACATATTCTGATGAAAGATTCAAGAAGAATGTAAATGAAAATGTTCCGGGACTGGATTTTATATTGAAATTGAGGCCGGTAACATACCAGTGGGAATTAAATCGGTTGGATGAATATAAAGGAACTCCTGAAGAACTTTATGATGATGAAAGTCTTATGAATGCAAGAACTGAACATGAAGCTAAAGTTTATACAGGATTCCTGGCACAGGAAGTGGAACAGGCTGCTCAATTAACAGGTTATGATTTTAGCGGCGTAACAGCCCCGGTAAATGAGCAGACTCCATATAGTTTGAGCTATGCTGAATTTGTTGTGCCATTGGTAAAAGCAATACAAGAACAACAGGCAATAATAGAGGAATTGAAAGCTGAGATTGTTAAACTAAAAGAAACCAGGTAACCAAGTATATTAGGGGAAAGAGAAAGCCATCAGGGATGTAAAATTAATTTTTTACATCCCTGAATTTTTTTACTGATCCCTAAGTAACAAAATGTATGTTCTTTAGTAAAAGAATTGAACTTTATTTGTAATTGTAGGTTTTATTAAATATGCAACACTTTTCAAAATATTTTCTAGTTACTTTTTCGATAGCAATTCTTTTTTTAATGGGTTGCAAAAAAGACCGGCCTTCACCTTCGTGGGATGTGGATCTGCTTGCACCCTTGTTGTTAGATACGGTAAGGATTACAGATGTAATCAGTGATACCTTGATTACCATAAATCCAGATCATTCGGTTTCTTTTGTGTTTGATGAGAAACTGTATGAGGTCAACATTGATTCAATGGTTAAGTTACCGGATACAATATTTTATTGGGCGTTTAAAATTCCGGATGAATTCACCATCCCACCCTATGGAACCATCATTGAAAACTTTGATTGGCCGCTGGATTTTGAAAGCGTAGGTTTTGAAGGTGTTAAAATGGAGGATATTTATATCAAATCGGGATTTCTGAAGTTTGAAGTGTTGAATGAACTTGAAAAGGATATATATTGTGAATTTGGGATAAACTCAGCAATAATTAATGAAACAGATACCTTCTTTACTTCAGCTACAGTGCCTCAAGCTCAAACGATCACCCAAATGCATGACTTTTCCGGCTACCGGCTGGATCTGACAGGGGAGGATGGAACAGAATTTAATATGCTGAATTATTATATTGGATTATATAACGATGATGAGCCTTTACTGATACTTCCCACCGATTCGTTTGTTGTAAATATATCTTTTGAGGATATTGTCATTGACTATGCCAAGGGTTACTTCGGACAAAATACTTTTGGATTCGGTCCGGAGGTACATGATTTTGCACTCTTTGAAAACCTGGAGATCAGCGGATTTTCAATGAAAGATGCAGCTATTAACTTGCGCATAGAAAATTACTATGGCATAGAAGGGTTTTTTAAAGTTTTGGAATTGATTGCCATTAATAGTTCAACAGGTGAAAATGAATTTCTGCAGAGTGAAATGATAGACTCAAATCTTTATATCGATGCGGCAACCCAGGTAGGGAATGGATTGGGCATTGTTGAGCCTGAAATTGGGATCTTTGATTTTTCCAACTCCAACTTTAATGACCTGATCAGCATTTTACCCGATCAGGTTTCTTATACCCTTGATGTAGAAACAAATGTATCCGGCGATACTAATAACCTAGATAATTTTTTCTACTATGATGAGCCTATCAGGGTTTACATGGAGGCTGAGGTGAATCAGGGCGTGATGATAGAGGATATGTTTGTTGATAATACGACAGATTGGAATGGGGAAGGGTTAAGCTTTGATAAAGTGAGCAATGGTTTTCTTGATATTGTTTTTCAAAATGGATTTCCGTTTTCATTTGATGCCAATATGTACCTCGAAGATGAAAATCATGAAGTGTTAGACACATTACTTTTTAATGAATTTATATTAAGCGGACTGTTGGATGAAGATTTTAAAGTGGCTCAACCTGTTGAGACCAGAGTAACTATTGAATTGACAGAAAGCCTTAAAGAATCTGTAAAGGAAGCAAAATACAGCCGGTACGAATTGCTGATCAACTCGGCAGATAATGAGCATGTGAAAATTTATGACTACAATGTAATGGAGTTGAAGATCATTGGCGATTTCACTTTGAAGATTGAACAATAGGATTGGTTAAATTGGTTAAATCGGTGAATTGGTTAATAAGTAAATGAAAAAATACATAAATATATTCCTGATTCTAATTTTTGGACTGATGGCCATGAACTCTTTCGGGCAAGGTGATTTTAGGAATACTTATTTCCCTGAAGATTTTACAAAACGGTCTGACTGGAAGTATGGGATAACAGCATTTGGCAGCCAGGAAGCGGGATCAAATGCTTTTACCAATGAGTTTTTTAGCGTCATTAATAAATCAGAATTTATTGATAAAGATTTGATCAATAGTCAGATCGATAATATGTCAGGGAGTGTATTGTCCGGACAGATTACCAGTATAGGATTTAACGCCATGATCAATTCTAAAAACAAGCCGGGCGATAAATATATTCATTTTGGCTTTGAAAACCAGCATTATCTCGATACCTGGCTTGATGATGACCTGGTAAAACTTGTGATGATGGGAAATAAGCCGTTTGCAGGCCAGACGCTGAATATAAGCGATTCAAGGTACTACAATATCTATTTTAACCGGATAAAAGGCGGGATGGGTCATATATTTGGAAGTGCGGATGCCAATCATCGTTTCACATGGTCATTAGGCTTTAATGCAGGCCAGAACTATGATTATATCGAAGTGCAAAATTCATCTCTATATACACACTCTGAAGGGGATTACTTAGATATTACCGCCCTGGCAGAAACAAAACTATCTGATACGATTTGGGCTGAAGTTTACCAGATCAATGGTATGGGTGTATCAGCCGATCTCGAATATTCTTATACAAAAACTGAAAACTTTCATTTCGATTTTGTGCTGAAAAATCTCGGTGTGATCTTCTGGAATGGCAATACCTTTACCGGAAATGTGGATACAAGCTTTGTATTTGAAGGGATTAGTAACGATACTGTTACCGGACAAAATGATGAATTGCCCGATGATTATTCATACAATGGTTTACGCCGGTTGATATTTGATAGTCCTGAGTCATCTTCCTTTTCCGATATGCTCCCTTTGAGCCTTCGATTGTCAGCGGGGAAATATTTAGGCGGAGAAAAATTCTACCTCGGTGTAAATGCAATGTTTTATCCTACCCTTAAGGCTAATTACAACCTTGAGTTTTTCGGTACATGGAATTATAAAAGTATACTTTATGTGACCCCTATTGTGAGATATGGAAGCTATAACAATGTCAACGTTGGCTTAAGCCTGGGTTTCAATATTGCTGATAAATTCTATATCCATGCCGGTTCTGCTTATTTGAGCAGTATGTTCAATAAAAATTCCAACCTTGGAAGCGGGGGATTTATCCGGTTGACCTTTGTGAATTAATTACTTTTCTTACCATCAAAGAAACAAAGTAAAACTTTGCGATACATTGCGTAAAACATGGCGTCCATCGCGGTAAAATCATAAACCGCAGAGTTGCGCAAAGTCACGCAGAGTATATCACCAGGTTACAAAGTAGAAAACTGGAAATCATTATTAGCTTCAAATCTTTAACAAGTTGATAAAACTTAATTAAAATCCAATAAATCTTTATGTTATTTAGTGAAGTACATAGTACTTTGTGGTTTAACAAATTATAATATTTGCACATCATATATTATTTTCGTATATTTGAAGATTCATTTTAAACCTTAATATCATGAAAGTACGAAATTTATTACCGGTTTTAGTCTCACTTGGCTTTTTCTTTTATACCAATGTATCTTTTTCGCAAATTGAAATACTTCCCGGTCCGGAAGTAACTCCGGAAGATATGGTTGAATGTCTTATTGGTCCGGGCGTTTATTACGATAATGTTACTTTTCAGGGAGCTGATATTGCCCGTGGAATTTTTAGCAATGGAAACTCCACCAACATTGGTATTGAAACAGGTGTTTTTCTTACCAGCGGTTCAGGTTATATAATCCCTGGCCCTAATACAAGTTCAAGTGCAGGTGCAAATAATGGTTTAGGGGGCCATCCATTATTGGATTTTCTTACAACAGCAACTACCTATGATGCGTCAGTGTTGGAGTTTGATTTTATACCATTAAACGATACTATTAAATGCAACTTTGTGTTTGGATCGGAAGAGTACAGTGAATGGGTAGGTTCATCCTTTAATGATGTTTTTGGATTTTTTGTTACTGGCCCCAAGCCTGATTCAGGGCTTTATATCAATCACAATATAGCTTTGGTTCCCGGAACAGATATCCCCATTTCCATCAACAATGTAAATAACGGATATTCTCCAGGAGGAGTACCTCCTACAGGACCTGGCACCAATGAAGAATATTTTATTGATAATACAAACGGCCTGACCATTCAATATGATGGGTTTACAGTTGTTTTAACACTCTGGGCGCTGGTAATACCAGATGAAACCTACCACTTTGTAATAGGCGTCGCAGATGCAGCTGATCATATTTATGACTCCGGTGTTTTGATTGAAGGAACCAGCTTTAAAAGTCTTGGCCCTGCAGATTTTCTATCGTTTAATTTTTTAATGGAAAACAATCCGGGACTGAGTTTTGATATTATCGGAGAATTGATCAATGATGAAGTCCATCTTGCTGTCCCACCAGGAACTGATTTAACAAATCTGGTCACTGATTTTGAAGTTAGGGGAGTTGAAGTATTTGTAGATGAGGTTTTACAGGAAACAGGGGTAACGCCAAATGATTTTACTCAACCTGTAGAATATTGGCTAGAAGGATATGAGCACAAAGACTGGACTGTTATTGTGGATGTGGTTACCGATATTGTTCAGCATCAGCTTCAATCAGTCATATCCCCAAATCCTTCCGTTGGAAAAATCCAGATTGAGAACATGGAAGGCATCAATGTTAAGATTTATAGCTTGTTGGGAAATTTGCTTGAGGATTGCCCGGCGAATTTTGGGAAAAATAAACTTGTAATTGATGACTTGCCGGAAGGTATTTATTTTGTGGAACTTGAGAAGGAAGGAAAAACTGAAATCAGGAAAGTGATTGTTAATTAGAGTGATATTACTGTACTCTGCACCTCATGATGTATTTATATTTTCACACCACCATAAACTTTTGTTTGTCGTTTGTAAATAAGTAGAAATGGTTGTATGGCTAGATTATAAATAGTTAACGGATTTGATAAAAAATAATTAACAAAAGGTATAGTAAAAATATCCCGATTGCTATCGGGAGTAATAGGGGTGCTATTAGTAACGAGTTATGCCCAATTTAAGATAAACCAACTAATTAGGATAAATAATGAAGAATACACTTTCTTTCTTACTGTTAATTTTTATAACAAGCTTTATAAGTTGTTCACAAGAGATTAAAGAGTCCCAAATAAGTGGAAAAATTAAAAATGCTACTGAAAGTATTCTTAAAATAGGAAGCCAAACGATCCCGATTACTGAAGATGGTAAGTTTACATTTATCAAAGCGATAGAAAGACCAATTTTATTAGATGTTTCATATGCTAATTTGGAATGGACAATATTCCTAAAACCGGGAAGTAGCTTTGATGTTTTAATTCCGAAAAAAAGTCTTGAGACGATTGAATATACCGGCGAGTTAATTTCTTCCAATACTTATTTACTTGAAACAAATTCGTTATCACTTGCAATAAATGATTTTTTTAATAAAAATTGGGTGCAATTTCATAGGCAAAATCAAACGGATTACGTTTCTACTATTGACTCCTTGAAAGGACTTTATTTGAAGCATCTTACTACAGATTCCAAAAGATATGAAACATTTTCTCAGGAATTTATTAAGCTATGGAAGGCAGAAATCGATTTTGGATTTAATACATTAATACTTCGATACCCGGAAAGGCATTTCCGATTTACAGATAATAAGGTGGAATTGAGCCGTCAAACTATTGATTATATAAAAACATCGAAAATAGATTGCCCTGAATATATTGATCTGCCAAGTTATAAAAAGTATACTAAAACATGGATTGACTACGAATCTGAGATATTGATTGAAAAAGATCCTTCACAGAAGCATTACAGCCTTAAAAAAATAGAAGCGACATTCCAGGTTATTTCTGAAATATTTGACAACCAATATTTAAAAGATTTTTGGCTTGCTGAATATTTAAAAGAACATATCGATAAAAATGGTATAGCCAACGGCACACAAAACATGAATCAATTTAATGCCATTTGCAAAACAGAAGTTTTAAAAAATGAAATTGAGCAATATGTGGAATCTGTGTTAGATACAAGAAAAGACCATGAAGTAAAAATTTACAAGACGGAAAATGATTTCAATCTGGAAGTACATATTTTTAAGCCCAAAGATTTTATTGTTACAGAAAAACGCCCGGCTATTGTAATTTTTCACGGCGGAGGTTGGGTTAGTGGAAATCCTTCTTGGGCATTTGACAAGGCAAAACATTTTTCAAATCAGGGCATGATTGGTATTGCCGTCCAATATCGACTTTCAAATTATAAGGACATAACGCCCGTTGAAGCAATGAAAGATGCAAAAGATGTATTCTTATGGTTACGAACCAATGCCGACTCTTTGGGGATTATTCCAAATAAAATTGCTGGTGAGGGTTGGTCTGCAGGGGGACACTTAGTCACTTCAGCAGCAATTTTTGTTGACACTTTATCGAGTCAAAAAATAAATTCTGCTCCTAATGCCCTAATTCTTACGTCTCCTGCGTTAGATACTGACCCTAAACATGATGATTATTTTAAATCACTTCTGGGAACGAGAGGTATTGACCCGAATGACTTGTCTCCCGTAGAAAATGTTGCTGAAGGATTACCATTGCCACCCACTTTAATTCTTCAAGGTCGTACCGATAGATTAACCCCTACAAAATATGCCCAATTATTTCATGATAAAATGAAAGCCTCAAATTACCAATGCGAACTTGTGATTTATGAGAATTGTGGCCATTTATTCACACCATCTCATTTAGATGATACAGGATGGCCACAACCTGATAAAGAGATTTCAAGAAAAGCAAATAATAAAGCTGATGATTTTTTAAAAGAATTAGGATACATTGTTAAATAAAAAAAGGGCATAACAAAAAATAAACGCCATTAAAACAGACGTTTATTCAAACCGTTATACGATCCATAATTCGATTCTGCTTTGAGCCTGCCTGACGGCAAGGCCAGGCATCCACGCTTAAAGATTATAATCAAGTATTTTAATGATGAATAATTTCTGTTTACATTCGCAGAAAAAGATCAACCCATGCAGGAGTTTCTGAAATTTCTTTATCTGGTTATATTTGCCTTCATTCTGGTATCCTGTCATAAAGATAATACTCATAAACTCGAACTCACAGAAAACTGGCAATTTAAACAACACTCTTCTAAAACCTGGCTTCCTGCAAAGGTACCAGGATGTGTCCATACCGATCTTCTGGACAATGAAATTATTGATGATCCTTTTTTTGCTGATAATGAACAAAAACTACAATGGATAGGCAAATCTGACTGGGAATATAAAACTTCTTTTTATGCTCAGGAACTTTTGGATTTTGATAGGATAGGATTAGTTTTTAAAGGTCTTGACACTTATGCTGATGTTTACCTGAACGATTCTCTTATTTTGAAAGCCGATAATATATTCAGGGAGTGGGTAATAGATATTCGGGATTTAATAAATCCGGAAAGGAACGACCTGTATATCTGCTTTTACTATCCTGAAAGAATTGAAAAAGACAAAGCAGCCCAATTGAATTACCGTTTACCAGATGAGAGAGGATTTACCCGCAAGGCCCCTTACCATTATGGGTGGGATTGGGGACCAAAATTTGTCACAGCAGGTATTTGTCGGCCGGTTTATCTCAGGGGTTGGAATAAAGTAAGAATCGAAAATATTCAAATTATCCAAAATGAATTGAAGGGAGATACAGCAAAGTTAACTGCGGTTTTTGAAATAGAATCAGCCCAAGATCAAAAAGCCGGATTGAGTGTAATAAGTGCAGATAATAAAACTGTAGCTAAATCGAAGATTCTGCTATTCGAAGGAATAAAGACTTACTCATTGAATTTTTCAATTCCACAACCAAAATTATGGTGGCTCAATGGATTGGGCGATCAACATTTATATGAGTTGGGTTTTGAAGTTGAAACAAAAAATGTCCGGGATAAAGTATCGGAGAAAATTGGATTAAGGACTGTTGAACTTATTCAGGATTCGGATTCTGTCGGAAGCAGTTTTTATTTTAAAGTAAATGGACAAGCAGTTTTTATGAAAGGTGCCAATTATATTCCGCAAGATAATTTCCTTACCAGAGTTACAGATGAAAAGTATCAACAAACCATTCAGAGTGCTGTTGATGCCAATATGAATATGTTAAGGGTTTGGGGAGGCGGTATTTATGAAAAAGATATTTTTTACGATCTCTGCGATGAAAATGGAATCCTGGTGTGGCAGGATTTTATGTTTGCCTGCAATATGTATCCTGGCGATGAACCTTTTATTGAGAATGTTGAGCAAGAAGCCATCCAAAATGTAAAACGATTACGAAATCATCCTTGTATTGCCATTTGGTGCGGCAACAATGAAGTGGATGAAGGCTGGGTTAACTGGGGATGGCAAAAATCATTAAGTTATTCAGATAGAGATTCTATAGAAGTTCGAAGTAATTATCTTAAAGTATTTGAAGATTTATTACCCGATGTTGTTGGCGAATTTGATCCACAGAGGGCATATTGGCCTTCTTCCCCAAAAACCGGATGGGGACATAAAGAAGCTCTTTATTCTGGCGACATGCACTACTGGGGCGTTTGGTGGGGCGAAGAACCTTTTGAGGTTTATGAACAAAAAGTTGGCCGGTTTATGAGTGAATACGGTTTTCAGGGATTTCCAGATTTGCGAACGCTGGATTCATGTTTGTTACCAGGAGATTTAATACTGTCCTCACCGGCTTTACTAAACCACCAAAAGCATCCCAGGGGAATGGTACTAATTCAGAAATATATGGAGCGGGAATATAATGTTCCTGATTCATTCGAGGATTATATTTATGTGAGCCAATTAGTTCAGGCTTATGGAATAAAAACCGCAATTGAAGCACATCGCCGGGCAAAACCTTATTGCATGGGAACCCTTTACTGGCAGTTGAACGATTGCTGGCCGGTGATTTCCTGGTCGAGTGTGGATTATTATAACCGTTGGAAAGCGTTGCATTATTTTGTAAAAAAAGCATATAGGGAATTTCTGATCTCCTACGAAGAAAAAAATGATTCTTTATATGTGTTTATTGTCTCTGATAAACAACAATCTATAAATGCCGAACTGGATTTAAGGATTGTAAGTTTTGATGGTGAGGAGAGCTGGTCGGAAAAACAAGTTGTGGATATTGCCGCAAATTCAAGCAGTATTCATTTTGTGAAGGAGGTTACCGGTTTTTCTAATAGTGATCATTTATTTTCAGTTAGATTGATTTCAAACGAAAAAGTCCTTGCATCAAATATTTATTATTTCCTGCCTGTGAAAGATTTACAACTTCCAGAACCAAACATCCAAAAGGAAATTGTAAAAACGGAAAAGGGATACCGGATTATTTTAAAAACTGATAAACTTGCGAAAAATGTTTTTCTTTCGATAGATGGAGATGGATTTTTTTCAGATAATTATTTTGATTTGCTGCCTGGGGAAGAAAAACGGATTACTTATATACCTGAAAGGGTTGATGTTTCATTTGAAAGGGAGTTAAAAGTCATTTCAGTATTTGATACGCTGTAACCTTCCAGGTCGAAAAAAACGGCAAACCTTTCAAGTCGAAGATAGCCAGAGCGGATGGGACTTGAAAGGTTGAAAGAGTATCGCATTACTAACCTTCCAGGTCGAGGTGAGCTTGTGCGGTGGGGATCTGGAAGGCTGAAAAAGTAATCCATTAAATTTTTGTTCACTTTATAGATTTGGATTTTTTTCAACCTTTCAGGTTTTCTTGCCCAATGTCCTGTGCTCAACCTGAAAGGTTTTTGTAACTTTACCACATGAAATTTATCGGCGATTTTCATATTCACTCACATTTTTCGATAGCAACAAGTAAAGAACTGCAACCCGAATACTTAGATTACTGGGCACGAAAAAAAGGAATTCAGGTTGTGGGAACCGGAGATTTTACACACTCCGGATGGACAAAAGAATTGAAGGAGAAACTGGAACCTGCTGAAGAGGGCTTATTCAAGGTAAAAAAAGAATTTAAAAAGAAAATACCTTTCCCTGTTGAAGATGATGTGAGATTTATGCTCACGGCTGAAATTAGCAATATCTATAAAAAGAACGGAAAGGTCAGGAAAGTCCACAACGTGGTTTTTGCCCCTTCTTTTGAAGTAGTTGAAAAGATACAGGGCAAACTTTCGGCATTAGGTTTTAACATCACTTCCGATGGAAGGCCAATTCTCGGTTTGGATTCGCGAGATTTGCTGAATATATGCCTCGATGCTTCTGAAGAAATCTTCTTTGTTCCTGCTCATATCTGGACTCCCTGGTTCTCTGCTCTTGGATCAAAATCAGGTTTCGATTCGATAGATGAATGTTACGATGATCTTTCAGGACATATTTATGCCGTTGAGACAGGCCTTTCGACTGATCCACCTATGAACTGGATGGTATCTTCCTTAGATAAATATACATTGATATCTAATTCAGATGCTCATTCGCCTGAGAAGCAGGGAAGAAATGCTAACTTGTTTGATACTGAAATTTCCTATCCTTCAATAATTGAGGCGATGAAAACGGGTGACCCAAAAAAGTTCCTCGGAACAATTGATTTTTTTCCGCAAGAAGGGAAATACCATTACGATGGACATAGAAAATGTGGAATTCGATGGAGTCCGCTGGAAACTTTGCAGCATGATGAGGTATGTCCGGTTTGTGGCAAAAAAATAACTGTTGGTGTGATGAACCGAATTGCAACTTTAGCTGACAGGGAAAACTTGCAAACACGTCCTAATCGCCATCCGTTTTATTCATTGATCCCTTTGAAAGAAATCCTGGCCGAAATCGAAGGTGTGGGGCCAAATTCCAAAAAGATAGGAAAACAATATGAACACCTCATCGGTAAAGCTGGCAATGAATTTAACATCCTTTTACATTATGAGATTAATGACATCAAATCATTAGCAGGAGAAGTCCTTGCCGAGGCAATTCGCCGGATGCGTAACAGGGAAGTATATATCAAAGAAGGTTATGATGGCGAATATGGCGTGATAAAGGTTTTTAAAGATGGTGAAAGCAAAGACTTTATTTCCCAGGAAAGGATGTTTGCAGAACCACAGGCCAAATATGAAAACAGTAATAAGTCAAAACCTCTGATCAGCTTTGATATTAAGACATTTCAGAAATTGAAGAAGGAAAAATTGCCACTGAAAAAGGAAGAAATACCTGACCCGACTTTCGATTTATTCAGTCAAATATCTGATTTTACAAAAGATTTAAATCCCGAACAAAAACTGGCAGTTGATCACGATTATGGCCCGGCACTGATCCTCGCGGGGCCAGGTACCGGTAAAACAAAAGTTCTTACGGTCAGAATAGCCAACCTTATTAA
>JAUVJI010000181.1 GCA_030596605.1 Bacteroidales bacterium | reverse complement strand
GTTAATTCTGATTTATCTTTTGCAGAAATACTTATCTTTGCTCTTTGGCTTAACCTCATGTTTTTTTGCCAAAGATACAAAAATATTTCTATTTGCAATATTATATTAAGAACGCTGTACTAGTGAGAGATATGATCTGATAGTCAGCAACCCACCATTTTTTGAAAATAGCCTTGAATCTCCTGATTTTAAGAAGAAACTTTCGAAACATTCAAATACTTTGTTGCATGGCGATTTGATTGCAGGTGTGGATAAGCTATTAACTCCAAAAGGTAGATTCAATGTTATCTTACCCTATTCAGAAAAAAGCAAGTTTATAAATCTTTCCCTAATCGAAAGTTTGTTCTGCAGCAAACAACTTGTGATTTATCCGAAACGGGGAAAAGTACCCAACAGGATTATAATGGAATTCTTGAAAATCAGACCAGAAACTATATCCAAATTTGAATTGACCATACGAAACAGTGATGATTCCTATACACAAGAGTATATTTCTCTGACCAAAGATTTTTATATCAATTTTTAGACTTTGGAATTATTCTTGCAGCTTTCCATACCTAAAATCCTGTATTATGAATAAGTTTAACAATTCAATTATCATAGCTTTTTTATTACTCAATTTTTCTATAAGTACTCATGGACAAAGGGTCTTTTCGTGTGAAAGTAAATACGATGCTGATATTAAAGTTTATGTAGTCGAGAGTAAATATGATGCTGACCTGGTAGTTTTTAAGGTGGAGAGTAAATACGACGCACAAAAAAATAAAGGGTTATGGTATTTTGTAGAAAGTAAATATGATGCGGATAAAAAGATCTTTTTTACAGAAAGTAAGTACGATGCCGATTTACTTATTTATTTTGCCGATAGCAAATATTCTGCTGAATGGCGAAAACGGGCAAAAATGCACCTCCTTTTTTAGTTCCTTAATACTCGTTTTCCGAGCCATTAATTAAATTTTAAATAAGTTGACGGGTAATTAACAAAATATACCTTTGCAAAAATTTTGTTATTAAAGTGCTTATTTATTTTGATTGAAATTGTCTGTTGAAAAATCACATATTACCATTAGGATTCAAGTCAAAGGCCTGGTTCAGGGAGTTGGTTTCCGTCCCTTTATATACCGTATTGCTCATGAACATAATTTAAAGGGGTGGGTGGAAAACCGGAACGATGGAGTCATTATCAATGTGAATGGAACTCATGATGAAGTGGAACAATTTATAAATGAAATACGGTCAAAAGCTCCAGTTGCTTCAAATATTCATTCGGTTAAAAGTGAAAAGATAGATCATGAAAAGTTTCAAGAATTTAAAATAGTAAAAAGTGAAAATACTTCTGAAGCCATAACTGACATCAGTCCTGATATTGCTGTTTGTGATGCCTGTTTGGAGGATTTGAAAAAACAAGCTCATCGAATTGATTACCCATTTATCAACTGCACTAATTGTGGCCCACGTTTTTCTATTATTAAGGATTTACCTTATGACAGGGATAAAACAACGATGGATCCTTTTCTGATGTGTGATACTTGTCGGAAGGAATATGAAGATGTGTTAGATAGGCGATTCCATGCGCAGCCGGTTGCCTGTTCTACCTGTGGCCCAGAATATGAACTAAAAATAGGCGATAAGTCCATTCAGTCATTTGGTCAAATTTTGAAAGAAACATGCAATCTTCTGGAAAACGGAAAAATTGTTGCCATAAAAGGTATTGGTGGATTTCAGATTGCCTGTGACGCACAAAACGAAAAAGCAGTTAATAATTTGCGAAACAGAAAAATCAGGGAAGGCAAGCCATTTGCTGTAATGTTTGCCAATGCTGAAACACTGCAGGAGTTCGTTTATCTTTTCCCCGAAGAAAAGAAATCGGTTCAATCCTGGCGAAGGCCGATTTTAATAGCTCAGGAAAAGAAAAAATTAGCCCCTGGCGTTAGTGTTGGTTTTAATTCTATTGGTGCAATGCTACCTTACATGCCCTTTCATCATTTACTTTTTGAAAAATTGAATATTCCAGCAATTGTTTTAACCAGCGGAAACTTATCTGATGAACCTATTGTAATAAATAACGACGATGCAGTTAAGGAATTGACCCGGATTGCAGATGCAGTGTTGATTTATAACCGGGAGATTTATAATCGTACTGATGACTCTGTAGTATTTAGTGTCAATGAAAAAGAACGTTTAATCCGGCGATCTCGTGGTTATTCACCTGAACCGGTGAACCTGAACCAGATTGTTAATGGAATCTTTGCTGCCGGAGCCGAATTAGTCAATTGTTTTTGTATTGGAAAAGGTAATCAGGCAATATTAAGCCAGCATATAGGTGATTTAAAGAATCTGGAAACATTGGAGTTTTATGAGGAATCTTATGAACGGTTCAAGAAAATATTCAGAGCAGAACTTTCCTTAGTTGTTCATGATATGCACCCTGATTATTTATCTACACGGTTTGCAAAAGATTTAAATATTGAAAAAATCGAAGTTCAACACCATCACGCACACATCGCATCTTGTATGGCTGAACACGATCTGGATGAAAAAGTGATTGGTGTCAGCATGGATGGAACAGGGTATGGAGATGATGGTCATATCTGGGGCGGAGAGTTTTTTATTTGTGATTTGGCCGATTATCAACGATTCAACCATTTTGAGTACATTCCATTACCTGGTGGTGACCAGGTTACCAAAGAACCCTGGCGAACCGGTATTTCATATTTGTACAAGTTTTATGGAAAGGAATTTATAAACATTGATCTTCCGTTTATTAAAGCAATTGATAGAGCCAAACTAAACGTGATTATTCAGGCCATTGAAAAAAATATTAATTGCCCTTTGAGTTCGAGTGCCGGGAGGTTATTTGATGCAGTAGCTGCAATAACCAATGTTTGCCCGGTTTCAAAATTTCATGCAGAAGCACCTATGCGATTGGAGTCTGTTGCGAATGCAGGAATTGATTTTGGCTATCCTTTTGATCTGGGTAATGTTGTTTCATTTGAATCAACCATAAAAGCAATTGTGGAAGATTTATTGGATGGTATAGATGTGGCTGAAATTTCAGCGAAGTTCCACAATACGGTGATAAATGTTATTTTTGCATTGGCCAGCCAAATTCGGATAGAAACCGGAATTAATAAAGTTGTATTGTCCGGCGGGACATTCCAGAATAAATACATTCTCAGCCGGATTGAAAAAATTTTGGAAAAAGAAGGATTTGAGGTTTATTCCCAGCTCAAAGTACCTTCAAATGATGGTGGAATAGCGTTAGGGCAGTTGGTGATAGCAGCAAAGTTGAGAAAATTATAATAGAATTGGTTTACAAATGTTAATATATTTATAATTAAATTATTGTCTATGAAGGAAGTCGTTGATTTGATAAATTCAATAAAAAATTATAATAAATCAAAAACTGATAATAATCTCAATAGAATTATTGAATTAGTCCAATTCCTCTCGGAAAATATCAGTCTTTGTAAAGAAAAAGATTTAAAAGATATTTTAAATGATTTTAAAAAAATTGATGATGAAATAATACAATTTAATAATCCACTTAATTTTTTCTATTTTCTAGTTAACAATAAATTAGGATCAGAAACTGATGATAAATATTTAATATTTTGGATGATGATCTTGGAACAGGATGATCCTTTCCTAAAACAACTACTTATTTTCCAAGCCTTAAATCATTATTTTGATGAGAAGTTTCCTAAAAAGAAATTACCTAAATTTTATAAAATAGATGAATTTTCATCAGAATCATTAAAGTTTTCATCTCTCGGGTTAATTGAGGATAATACAGAAAAATCAATGAATTATTTTTCAAAAGCTTTGTTGGATGATAAAAACAATTGGGTCGCGAGCTTGCATTTAGCTTATTATTATTTGGATACTGACAATTTTGAGAATTCTGTTAGACAATTTAATAAAGTATTAAAACATCGAAAATCCATAGATTTCCTTGAATATACAGCTGATATTTTATTTGAATTAGGGAATATGTATTCATTTAAATTAAACCAATTAAAGGAGGGCGAAAAATTTTATAAGGAGTGCATAAAGGTTAATCAAGATTTACAAGGGCTCAATAATAATTACGGTTACTGTTTATTTAGGCTTAGAAAATATAAATCGGCCTTAACTTATTTAAGAAAAGCATCAAAAATTGAAGAAGACAAAGAAACACCATTATGGAATATTTTGCGTGTCTACAAAAGAATTAAAGATTATGACAATGCACTAAAAACTATTAAAAAAATTAAAAAGATTTCAAAACGAAAAAAAGCGGTAGAAAAGGAATTAAATGCAATATTGAATAAATTGCAGCTTGAAGATAGTTCAGATGAAATTGTCCTTTCAGATAATATCATATTAGAGAAGGAAAATAGTCACGTCAGAATATTTAAAAAATTAAAAGCTATTAGCCAAGAGAATATTCTAGAAGAATTAATTCATAACAGGATTAAAAGAAATGAAGATGTTTTTCAAAGGAAACTTAAAATATATGATGATGAATGGGGTTATGGAAAGCAATTAATTATGCCGGATGTTGGCAGATTAGACTTACTCGTTGTAGATATTAAAACACATGAGTTAATTGTAATAGAACTAAAAAAAGATAGTAGCTACAATGACGTTATTACTCAGATTAAGAAATATATGAAATGGGTAAAAGATAATATTGCAAAAGATAATTATAAAGTAAAAGGTTTAATATGTTTACATTCTGCAAATACGGACTTGATAAAAAGAGCAAAAAAAGAACGAATTGAAATACAAGAATACAGTTTTAATTTCAATAGAATAGTATAGAAAAATCAACTTCATTATTATTATGATGGAGAGAACATCAATAAGGGAATAAACCAATTTAACGAAAGCAATTATGACTAAAGAAACCGCAATAAAACTGTTTGAATCAAAAAAAATCAGGGTTCATTGGGATAATAAGGGTGAAAAGTGGTATTTCTCCATAATTGATATAATTGAAACCCTTACCGGAAGTAGTATTCCCAGAAGATACTGGAGTGATTTAAAAAGAAAGCTTACAAATGAAGGTTTTTTCAGTTGTACGATATTATCGTACAGTTGAAATTGTAATCTCAAATTTCACGAATTAAAATCAAAAATAAATTATGTGTTTAAGTATACCGGCAAAAGTTGAAACCATTGAAAATGATATGGCAGTTGTTTCAGTAGGTGGAACAAAGTACAAAGCCAGTTTGCAAATGCTGGATGATGTAAATATCGGAGATTATATTTTATTACATACTGGTTTTGCCATCCAGAAATTAACACCTGAAGAAGCAGAAGAGTCATTAAAAGTTTTTGAGGAATTTGAAGAATTAAATAAAAAATTGGATGAGGAGGAAAGAGAGAAAGGGGAGAGGATAATATGAAGTTCATAGAGTTCATAAAGTGTCTAAAGTGCCTAAAGTACTTGATGCAGGTATAATTATAGAATTTGATTAAATGGAAAATAAGGAATTTGCCAGACAATTAGAAGAGAGAACTTTGATATTTGGAGTTCGAATTATTCAATTATCTGCGAAATTACCCAAAACTGATGAAGCAAAAGTTATTAGGACGCAATTGACAAAAGCCGGAACAAGTATTGGAGCAAATTACCGGGAAGCAAACAGGTCACGAAGTAAGGCAGATTTTAAAAACAAAATAAAAATATGTGAAAGTGAATCGAGCGAAACAGTTTACTGGCTGAAAATTATTAGATTTTTAAAATGGTTTGACGATAATGATACTGAGTGGGAATTTAAAGAAGCAAAAGAATTACTGGCAATTTTTACAAGCATCAGCAACAATCTTAACTAATTCAACTAATTCAACTTTTTCAACTTAAAAACTTCAAATACTTTAAGCACTTTAACATACTTAAGACACTTTAGGCACTCTTTTATGAAATACATCGACGAATACAGAGATAAAGAACTGGTAGGGAAACTGGTAGATCAAATTAAAAAGGTTTCGAAAAAGCCTATAGCCTTGATGGAAGTTTGTGGGGGACATACCATGTCGATCCAGAAATTTGGAATTCCTACTTTATTGCCTGATACCATAAAATTGATTTCAGGACCTGGTTGTCCGGTTTGTGTTTCTGATCGTAAGTATATTGATCAGGCCATAGCTTATGCCCGGTTAAATGATGTGATCATAACGACTTATGGTGATTTAATTCGTGTACCGGGATCTACCTCATCCCTCGATGAGGAAAAAGCAAAAGGAGCGGATGTACGAATTGTTTATTCTATATTGGATGCATTAAAAATTGCAAAAGATAATGGCAATAAAAAAATTGTTTTTTTAGGTATTGGCTTTGAAACAACAGCTCCCAGTTCTGCTGCCGGGATAATTAAAGCACAAATGGCAGGTATCCGAAATTTTTATGTATTTAGTACCCATAAAATAATGCCGCCTGCAATGGAAGCATTAATTGATGAAGGTGTAAAATTGGATGGATATATTGCTCCCGGGCATGTTACTACCATTACAGGAACAGGTATTTATGAAAATATTCCTAAAAAATTTGGTTTGGGTTGTGTGGTATCTGGGTTTGAACCTGTCGATCTTTTGAAAGCGATATTGATGCTTGTAAACCAAATTGAAAATAGTAATCCGAAAGTTGAGATCGCATATACCCGTGTTGTAAAACCTGAAGGCAATATCAAAGCGCAACAAATGCTGGAGGAGGTTTTTGAACTTCGGGATGACTGGTGGAGAGGTTTGGGTGTCTTATCAAAAAGTGGCTTGAAAGTCAGGGAAAAATATGCAGACTTTGATGCTGAGGTTCAAATACATGTTGAGGTTGAACCAACTCGTGAGGACAAGGGTTGTATTTGTGGAGAGATTTTGAAAGGCCTCAAAAATCCAAAGGATTGTAGGCTGTTTGCGAAAATCTGTACACCTAATAATCCGGTTGGCCCCTGTATGGTCTCTAACGAAGGTTCATGCCATGCATACTACAAGTATAATCGTGATTAAATTGAAGCTATATCGTAATGAATAAAAACATTTTACTCGGACATGGCAGTGGAGGCAGATTATCCCACGATTTGATAAAAGATCTGTTTGTGAAATATTTTTCAAATGATATTTTGGATGAGCAGACAGATGCAGCTGTATTAAAAATAGATTCAAATAAACTTGCTTTTACAACTGATTCATTTGTAGTAGATCCGATTTTTTTCCCTGGCGGGGATATTGGAAAGTTGGCTATTGCAGGAACCGTAAATGATGTGGCTGTTTCCGGCGCAAAGCCATTGTACTTAAGTACTTCATTTATCATAGAGGAGGGATTTTCATTTAATGATTTGGAGATCATAGTTAAGTCGATGGCAGCAGAAGCCAGAAAAGCAGGTGTCATAATTGTTACCGGCGATACAAAAGTGGTTAACCGGGGAAAATGTGATAAAGTTTTTATCAATACTACAGGTGTGGGAGAATTACCTCAGAAAAATGCACACATTGGTACAGGTAATAATATCCAATCGGGTGACAAGATCATCGTCAACGGTACCCTCGCCGATCATGGAATGTGTATCATGGCTGCCCGGGAAGATATTAGTTTTACTACAGATATTAAATCGGATTGCGCATGTTTGAATCATTTGATCAATGACGCCTTAGGTGTATCTGATAAAATCAGATTTATGCGGGATGCAACCAGGGGTGGTCTGGCAACTGTGCTTTGTGAATTGGCTGAAAGTAAAAATTTTGGGATCGAGATTGAAGAAAATGCTTTACCGGTGAACGAAAATGTAAGAGGTATGTGCGAACTTCTGGGATTTGATCCGCTTTATGTAGCGAATGAGGGAAAAGTATTAATTGTGGTAGGAAAAGAAGATGCAGAAAATGTTCTCAGTGCTTTGAAGGAAAATGAACTTGGAAAGGATGCTGCTATCATTGGAGAAGTTGTTGATGAACACCGGGGTAAAGCATGGCTGACAACAGGGATTGGAGGGAGAAGGATAATTGATATGCTGGCAGGAGAACAGTTGCCGAGAATTTGTTAATTGTTAATAGGTAGATAAGTTAATAAGAATGCACGAGTTATCAATCGCAATGAATATTATTGAAATTGCAGAAGAAAATGCCAAAAATGCAAATGCTTCTGTTATTTCCGAAATAGAATTGGACATTGGGAATCAGGCAGGAGTAGTGATGGAAGCATTGGAGTTTGCCATTGAATCGGCGAAACAAGGTACTATGCTTGAAAATGCCAATTGGAAAATCAATAAAATTC
>JAUVJI010000058.1 GCA_030596605.1 Bacteroidales bacterium | reverse complement strand
TTCTAAAAAATGATATTTAGATTTTTCTCTGTGTAACTCTGTGCTTCTTAGTGTAGCTCTGTGGTATAGCTATTTCACAAAGTGCCACAAAGTTTCCACAAAGTTTCTCAAAGAGAATTTCGAATTTCACTTAAACCATTGAATTTTATTATTTTACATTTATTGCCGTTTATTTAGTTGGTTAGAATTGAACAGCCCTGTATTACAAAAGGTCTTTCTCTGATTTTCCCTCCGAATTGTTTATCTTTGTTTTTTGTCTTAAATATCAGATATATTTTATTTCATTTAGAAAACCACCTTCTTTGATGGTGGTTATGTTCCTTGTTTGTTATACATGATAGTAATACTTGGAATAATGGAATATTGGGGTAATGGAATCATTCCATTCTTCCACCATTCCAATTCTTTCGATTAATAATAAAAGCGCCCACTGGGTGCAATTCAAAACCACCTTCTTAGAGGGTGGATATTTGCTAATATATAATTCTCAACATAAGTTATTCATCATTAAATGATTTGATTATGAAAAAGTTCATTTTTATTTTATTGACATTGATGATTACCATTTGTGGATTTTCCCAAAACAATTCAGTTTTATCGAAAGAATTCAAAGACAGGAGTTATAAAAGTGTACCGGTTACTGATAAAATTACAAATTTTACATCTGTTAAGGCAGATGATTATGATTTTGAAACGGCAGTTTATAATGAAGGGGAATCTTTACCCTCCAATACAGGGGGAGTGGAAATTGAAGAGATTCTTTTTCAGCCTCCCGTTATAACAAATGTGGAGATATTAAATTACAATGATGTTCAACTGACCATTGACTTTAACTATGCTTTCACATGGCTTCAATGGGATAACGGTATCAACAATGGTAATGGAATCGGACTGACCAATGGCGGGACATTTTATGTTGCCTCCCGCTGGGAACCGGAATATTTAATCCCTTGTTATGGCCTGTACCTTACCAAAGTAGCATTTGTTCCGGTTGATGACACGGCAGCCGAATTTGTTATCAAGGTATGGAAAGGTAATAATGCAGGAACTCTCGTGGCAAGCCAGGAAGTAACCGATTTTATTGTGAATGAATGGAACGAAGTAATCCTCGAAAACCCTGTTTTAATAGATACTACACAGGAGCTTTGGTTTGGATATTCTGTTACTCATGAACCGGGCTCCCAACCGGCAGGATGTGACGATGGGCCTGCCATATCCTACAAAGGAGATATGATCTCTATAGATAGTATCACATGGGTTTCCATGTCGATGGAATACGGCCTGGATTACAACTGGAATCTGGTGGCAACTCTGGAATCATTAGATGAAGTGACTTCGATGGCTATCCCACTCATGGAGACAAAGGGTAAAAAGTCAGTAACTCACATCATGGACAATCGTTTTAGTTTTGGCCAAATACCATCTGCGTACAGTGTTTTTGAAAAATCACAATCCAAAGATTTGCTTGGCTTTAACATTTATCACAATGGGGAGCTGATCGGATTTATCACCGATTACAATCCTGTTATTCAGGATTTGGCTCCGGGCCTGCATGATTTCTGTGTTACGGCTGTTTATGAAATGGGAGAATCGGAGTGCTCAAATACGGTTACGGTTGAAATTATTTTAAATCCCCCTTCAAACATCACGGCAACGGTAACGCCGGAAGATTTTATTATTATTGAATGGGAACCCCCGGAAACCGGCAGCAAAGACTTGCTGGGATATAATGCTTACTACTCATTCAACGGAGGAGGCTTTGAATTGCTCAATACTTCACTGATAACAGTATCCTCTTATACATTATCTGCAGGGCCAGGTATACATAAATTTTATATTACAGCCGTTTACAGCGATACTTGGGAAATCTGGCCTGATGAACCCATTGTTGTTGTTATCGAAGATATTAATTCCGTTTTCTGGGATGATTTTGAATCATATAATGTTGGAGAACAACTTGTATTGCAAAACCCTGTTGACTGGACAACCTGGAGCAACACACCCGGCTCAGATGAAGATCCATACATAGTCAATTTTGGAGGAAAGGTAGTTGAGATTACCGGTCAAAATGACCTGGTTTATGATATTAATAATTTCACCCAGGGCTTCTATACAATTACATTTGATGTCTATATTCCTGATGGTGGTGATGCTTATTTTAATACTTTGCAGGAATTTTCTCCAACTCCGTCCTGGGGTATGCAGGTATACTTTGGTCATACTAATCCCGGTGAAGGTAACATTGATGCAGGTGGCGCTCTAGCTCAGATTTTTACATTTGAGTATGATACATGGATGGAGGTAAAGGTTGAGATTGACTTAGACAACGACTGGGGTGAGTTTTATCTTAATGATATTTTTATACATGGCTGGATTTGGAGTTCCGGTACATTCGGAACGAACGATTTAAACCAATTGGGTGGAAGTAATTTTTATGCCTGGGATGGCGGAGCTTATGGACAACCGTTATTCTATGTTGATAATTATGAATTTGATTACTGGATAATTACACCTTGGGGAATACCTCAAAATGTAACTGCTGAACTGATATCAGACAATGATGTTAAAGTGGACTGGGATCCACCGGAAGGTTCTCCTGGAGAATTAATTGAACTTGTACAGCATGATGGGAATCCTCTAAATGGTTATTTCCAGGAATACAATAATGGATATGGCGTTGTTTACGACATATCTGCCTATCTCGGCTGCACCATCGAGTATATTGATTTTCGTCATTCATCCTGGGGTATTTATGGGACATGGGATTATAAAATTCATATTGTTGATTGGGATACCTACACTGAAGTTGCGGTAATTGGCCCTTTACAAACTACCGGTGATGATATTTGGGAATTGGAAGTTTCTTTAGGATCAATAGAAAACCAGTCAGGATTAATTGGTGTTTTTCTTGAGCCATTAAGTAATGATCCGATTAATGCCTATCCTTGCTTAGATTCTGATAATGTTGGGCCTGATGGAATGTCCTATTATGGTGAATTGAGTAATTATTACAATATGAGCATTTCTACTATTGGCGATTTTTTAATGGATTTATGGATCATGACTGCAGAAAATAACCAATTGATTAAAGTTCCCCTTTTATCAGCAAATAAAAATACAAAAGCAGAATTGATTGGATACAATGTCTATAAGAATGATGAATTCATGGAATTTATAGCAGTTCCAATAACAGAATATTATGAATATGATCTGATACCTGCTACATACGAGTATTGTGTTTCTGCTGTATATGATGAGGGAGAATCGGAATGGGCTTGTGCAGATCCAATTGTAGGACCATTAATTCCACCAGGACCATTGAACCTTATTGGACCTGATTGGGTTTCCTGGTGGTTCCCTTTAGTTAATTTGACATGGGATGCTCCTGGTGCCGCGCAATGGATCAGGTGGGATGCAGCAGTAAACACAGGTAATGGTATCGGTCTGACAAATGGGGGAACATTCAGTGTGGCATCACACTGGTATCCGGATGACCTTGTACCTTATGCCGGATATCAACTTTCAGAAATAGAATTTTATGCCAACGGTGATCCGAATGCTTTATATACCATAAAGGTCTGGACAGGAGCTAACGGAACTAACGAAGTCCACAGTCAGGAGGTTATCAGCTTTAATGTTGATGACTGGAACAATGTTGTTTTAACTACACCAATTACTATTAATGTCGCAACAGACCTGTGGTTTGGTTATGAAGTAACTCACGGAGAAGGAACCTTCCCTGCCGGTTGTGACGATGGCCCTGCTGTTGCATACATGGGTGATATGATCACCACAGGAGGTGGGTGGGTATCAATGTCTGTAGATTATGGCCTGGATTACAACTGGAATATTGCAGGATTCGTTGGCCTGGCTAATGGTAAAGTTCCTCAGTCTTTGGTAAAAGCAGTACAACTCCCGGATTCAGATAATGATTTTCATGCATGTGGTTCAAATGGCACCAATAATAAGTTTAATCCGGGAGGGATTAACGATTTGGATTATTACAACGTTTATTGTAAAGACCCCGGAGCATCATATTTTTATGTGATTGGTACAACAACTGTTACTGAATATGAAGATTATGTTGACATAATAGGTATGGTTCAGTACTATGTTACTGCTGTTTGGGACCCGGAAGGTGAATCAAATCCATCGAATATATGGGTGGTAGATGTACTCCCTGGCATTGAAAACGAAGCAATAAATAGCACTGTTATTTTCCCAATTCCTGCATCAGATGTTGTTAATATTAAATCAGACTTAGAAATTGTTTCAATGAGGGTTTACAACCCTACAGGTCAAACCCTTGCTGAGAGAGAGATCAATAATAACATTTATAAACTCGATGTTTCTCGGCTTAATCCTGGAATTTACTTTTTGCAGGTAGAATTTGAAAAAGAACAAGTCTTGAGGGAGATTGTTGTTGAATAATCATTATGTGAAGTTGTTAAATTTGTATTTGCTGCATTTTTTTGTTATTTTTGATAGAAACAAAAAACAGGTATAAATCAATCTAAATTTCAAATCATGAAAAGAGTTTTGTTGACTGCCGCCCTGATTCTGACTGTATCCTGCTATATTTCCGCACAGGGATTTTTTGATGATTTTGAATCATACAATGTTGGTGAACAACTTGTTGTACAAAATCCTATTGATTGGACCACATGGAGTAATACTCCCGGTTCAGTGGAAGATCCATATATTGAAAATATTGAAGGAAATGTAGTACAAGTTAATGGTCTGAATGATTTTGTTTATCCTAGCCCAAACTATACATCAGGATTTCACTGGATTAAATTTGATTTGTATATCCCATCCGGGTGTGATGCTTATTTTAATACTTTACAGGAATATACGCCAGTTCCTTCCTGGGGGATGCAGGTGTATTTTGGCCACACCAACCCAGGTGAAGGCAATATTGATGCCAGTGGAGCACTTGCTCAGTTGTTCACATTTGAATATGATACATGGTTAGAGATAAGGGTTGAGATTGATTTAGATGCAGACTGGGGAGAGTTTTACTTAAATGATCAGTTAATACATGGTTGGATATGGAGTACCGGTTGCTTTGGAACCAATAGTCTTAACCAGCTTGGCGGTAGTAATTTTTATGCTTGGGATGGTGGAGTATTTGCCAATCCAAATTATTATATCGATAATTATTGCTTTAATTGTGGAGGGGGAATACTTGATCCTCCTATAAATGTTACAGCTGAGTTGATATCAGATAACGATGTAAAAGTGGACTGGGATCCACCTTCAGGAGGTGGTACAGTTGATGCAATACTGCAAGGGTATAATGTTTACGAAAACGGTACAAACATTGGCTATGTAGCTGTCCCAATTACAGAATATGACGTTCTGGATCTCGATCCAGGCACATATGAGTATTGCGTATCCGCAGTATATGATGAAGGGGAATCAATGCTGGTTTGTGCTGATGAAGTATTTATTCCTCCTCCTGCACCCACAAATTTAACAGGACCGGATTGTTATTTCCCGGGGGATACCATTCATCTTACATGGGAATATAATTGTTTTGGTGAATGGATCAGGTGGGATGGGGGTTACAATACAGGAAATGGAATTGGTACTGGAAGCGGTGGCACTTTCAGTTGTGCATCTCATTGGTATCCTGATCAACTAATGCCGTACGATGGTCTGCAACTTAAAAAGATAAAATTTTTTGCTAATGGTGATCCGGATGCAATTTATACAATTAAGGTGTGGATTGGGGAAGATGGAACCAATGAAGTATTAAGCCAGGAAGTATACTATTTTGCTGTTGATGATTGGAATACTGTTGTTTTAAACACACCACATACCATTAGTGCGGCAGAAGATCTTTGGTTTGGTTATGAAGTTACTCACGGGGCTGGGACTTTCCCAGCAGGATGTGATGATGGGCCAGCTATTCCTTATAATGGAGATATGATTAATGCAGGAGGCTTTTGGGGCTCTATGTCGGTGGATTGGGGATTAGATTATAACTGGAATCTTGCTGGATTCGTAGTTCTTTCTGATGATACAACGATTCAATCTATTGGAAAGATGGTACAATTTCCTGATTCCTATACAGACTTATTTGCTGATTGTTTGCAAAGTAATAATATTAACCTTAGTCCTAATGGAACAAAAGACTTTGAATATTTTAATGTGTATGTTAAATTTCCAGGTTCTTCATTCTTTGCCGTTCTAGGGCCTGTTAGTATGCAGGGTTTCGATTTTGTTACTGGTGAATCTGGTCAATATGAGTTTTTTGTAACTGCTGTTTGGGATCCGGAGGGCGAATCATATCCGTCAAATATTTGGGTAGTTGATTTGTGTACAGGCATTATAAATAAAACCATAAATTATATTGAAATATTCCCAAATCCGGCATCAGATATTGTTACAATAAAATCAGAATTAGAAATTGTTTCTTTGAAAGTTTACAACCCCACAGGACAAATCGTAGCCGAAGAAGTGATCAAAAACAATATCTATAGATTCGATGCTTCCTTATTTAATCCTGGAATTTACTTTTTACAGATAAATTTTGAAGATGACAGGATTTTGAGGAAGATTGTTATTGAATAATCAAAAACTTTGCGAAACATTGCGTCGGACTTCGCGTCCATTGCGGTAAAAAAGCTGAACCGCAGAGTTACGCAACGTGATGCACAGAGTAACGCAGTGGAAAGTACCGCAGAGTAATAACTTATCAAGTCAGAAATATCCTTATATCATTTGTAAAGATAAAATATTACATCCTTTCTAACATCGCCCTCACAATATTGGAAGCGCCCTTGGTAATATCCAGAATATTGGCGTTAAGCATATAACAAGGGGTAGTGAAAAGATTATTCCTTTCATCAATAACAACTTCTCCGTGGTTTGTAGTAAGATGGGTTGCCCCCATTTTTTCTACCGCTTCGGCTGTACCTTTGTCTTGACCAATCGTAACTTCTACATCACCGAATATTTTGGCAAAGATCACAGGAGAAATACAAAGTGCTCCTACAGGTTTATTTTTCCCTGCTGTTTTTAAAATGACTTTTTCCACTTCAGGGTTTACGGTACAGTCGGCCCCTTTAAAAGCAAAATCACATAAATTTTTTGCGGCTCCAAATCCACCCGGGAAAATCAAAGCATCAAAATTATTCGGATCATAATCTTTCAAATCTTTGATCTGCCCCCGTGCTATCCTTGATGATTCTATAAGCACGTTTCTCTTTTCGGGCATTTCTTTGCCCGTTATATGATTAATCACATGGTGCTGTGGAATATCAGGAGCGAAAATTTCATAGCTTGCCCCCTGTTTCATGATGGCTAACATCGTTAATGTGGCTTCATGGATTTCAGCTCCATCAAAAACGCCACATCCTGAAAGTATTACTGCAAATTTTTTCATTTTACTGAATGTTTATATTGGACTTAAATGTTTTGTTTTTCTTGTTCCTGACAAATTTTATTCCCCCAATTCCAATGCGAATATAACATTTTTTCGTCTACTGTCAAAAGCGTATTTTTGTGAAAATTTGGA
This sequence comes from Bacteroidales bacterium, assembly GCA_030596605.1. GTDB lineage: Bacteria > Bacteroidota > Bacteroidia > Bacteroidales > JAADJA01 > JAADJA01. The sequence continues at coordinate 17,427 of JAUVJI010000058.1, read as the reverse complement.
AATCATGAGAACGAAGGAAGAAATTGTCCGGAACTGGCTACCGCGATATACCGGAATGGCATTAGAGGATTTTGGCAAGTACATATTGCTCACCAATTTTCATAGCTATCTTGAAATGTTTGCACAATGGAATAATGTTGATATTAATGGTAATGACAAGATGATGCCAAGCGCTACTGCCGGACAGATTACAATGATAAATTTCAATATGGGTAGCGCCAATGCGGCTACCATCATGGATTTATTGAGTGCGATTAAAATAAAAGCCTGTCTTTTTCTTGGTAAGTGCGGAGGATTGAAAAAGAAAAATAACCTGGGTGATTTAATTCTTCCGATTGCTGCAGTAAGGGGTGAAGGAACCTCGAATGATTACTTGCCTTTCGAAGTACCTGCCTTGCCCGCTTTTAGTTTGCAAAAGGCTATTTCGACTACCATTCGCGATCATGGAAGAGATTACTGGACAGGAACAGTTTATACTACGAACCGGAGAGTGTGGGAATATGATAAAAAATTCAAGCAGTATTTAAGAAAAACGAGAAGCATGGCCATTGACCTTGAAACTGCAACACTTTTTACTGTTGGTTTTGTTAATGAAATTCCAACCGGAGCGCTTTTGTTGGTGACTGACCAGCCAATGATATCTTCAGGTGTGAAAACCGAAGATAGCGACAAACAAGTCTCTCAAAAATTTGCCGAAGATCATTTAAAAATCGGCATCGATTCATTAAACCAGCTTATCAATGATGGCCTTACTGTTAAGCATTTAAAATTTTAAATTCAGAGGACCTCAATGAATTTCGAGCAGATATTAGGTGACCTGAAGAATAAAATTTATTATCCGGTATATTTTCTTGCCGGAGAGGAGGCTTATTATATTGATGAAATTTCAGATTTTATTGAAGACAATGTGCTAACAGATACGGAAAAGGAATTTAACCAAACGATCATTTACGGAAGGGAAACGGACGTTTTATCCATTATCAGCTTCGCGAAACGCTATCCCATGATGGCCAATTACCAGGTTGTGATCGTGAAGGAAGCACAGGATATTCAAAAAATAGAAGAGCTGATTTCTTACCTGGAAAATCCACTTGATTCAACTTTGCTTGTGATCAATTACAAATATAAAAAGGTTGATAAGCGAAAATCGTTTTTTAAGCAAATTGACAAAAAGGGAGTCCTGTTCGAGTCAAAGAAGTTGTATGATAACCAGATAGCAGGTTGGATAAACAATTATGTCAGGGAAAAAGGCTATGACATTACTCCTAAGGCCAGCGCCATGCTGACTGAATTTCTGGGAACTGATTTAAGCAAAGTCGTTAATGAAATTTCAAAGTTAATTTTAAACGTTCCTGAAAAGGCCACTATCAACGATGAACTGGTAGAGCGGAATATTGGGATCAGCAAAGACTTCAACATTTTTGAATTACAGAATGCCATTGGTACCAGAAATGTTTTAAAGACAAACCAGATTGCCAATTATTTTGCGGCCAACCCAAAGGAAAATCCACTTGTTAAAACCGTTACCATCCTTTTTGGCTATTTCTCTAAACTATTAATATACCACCAGCTAAAAGACAAATCCAGGAACAGTGTTGCTTCCGCATTGTCAGTGAATCCGTTTTTTGTAAAGGATTATCAAACAGCAGCACGGAATTACAGTTTCCAGAAACTTACCAGGATCATATCATATTTAAGAGAATACGACCTGAAATCGAAAGGTGTGGATAATATTTCAACAACAGATGGGGAATTACTGAAAGAACTCCTTTTTAAGATTTTACATTAGGAAGTACTTAGAGTTAAAAGTGCCCAGAATGCCTTAAGTTGGTAATTCTTGACAATAATATTTTGCGGTCTTTTGCCAACGGCATTCCTTTGGAAGCGAATAAATTTTGTGTCTTTTTCGTGAAAATCTTTAAAATCGGATTCTTATTAATTCATAAGTTTTGGTTGATTTAAGATATTGCCCTGTGCTTTAGCGCAGGGATAAGAATGAAAAATATGTGGCTTTAGCCATTAAATTTGTAAATCCTGAAATAATTAATGGCTAAATCCGAGATTCTAATTTACTGCAAAGCCCCACGCTAAAGCATGTGGCAAAAAATTATTTTTAACATATTAATCATTTGTGAATTAATCATGCTTAAACTTATAATGATAAGGATCAACCATATATTTCCTCTATCAGATCTTTGTATCTATCAAGAATGATTTTACGCCGAAGTTTCAAAGTTGGGGAAAGTTCACCTGCTTCCACTGAAAAATTATTGGGAAGAAGTTTAAATTTCTTAATCTGTTCAATTTTATCAAGATCGTTATTAAGCGTGTCCACTTCTCGCTGTATCCTATTGATGATCTTTTCATCGAGAATGGCTTTTTCAGTACCTGAATAGTCATATCCCTTAACTCCGCACCATGATTCGATGTGTTCGAAATTAGGACCGATGAGTGCTGATGTGAAATTTTTATTCTCACCAATAACGATAATGCCCTCAATAAATGGTGATTCTTTGAATTTATTTTCAACTACCTGCGGAGCAATGTATTTTCCACCTGAGGTTTTAAAAATTTCTTTCTTTCGATCTGTTATTTTGAGGTATTTATCATTAATCAACTCACCAATATCACCCGTATGGAACCAGCCATCTTTGTCAATCACCTCTTTGGTGTATTCATCTTTTTTGTAATATCCTTTCATCAGGCAGGGACCTTTGGTAAGGATTTCACCATCTTCCGCAAATTTTAATTCCACATTTTTAAAAACCGGGCCAACAGTTCCGAACTTTACTCCACCCGGCTCAAATCTGCTCACAGCAATTACCGGTGAAGTTTCGGTTAAACCATAACCTTCCTGTATTTTTATTTTAGCTGCTCTGAACGTGCGGGCCAACCGTGGATTTAATGTAGCTCCTCCGGAAACAATGTTATCCAGTTTGCCGCCAAATGCCTCCCTCCATTTACTGAAAATGAGCTTATCAGCAATACCAAGTTGCTTCTTATAAAACCAGCTTTTCCCCTCAAAATCAAATTCATGTGCCAGGTTCAATGCCCAGAAAAACAATTGTTTTTTAATTCCGCTAAGGCCTCTGCCCTTTTTAACAATTTTATCATAGGTTTTCTCTAATACACGCGGAACAGCTCCAAACATTTCCGGATGGACCTCTTTCATTATATCTCCCAGTTTTTCAATGTTGTCAACATAATAAACTGATATACCATTAAACTGATACATATAATTTAATATCCGCTCATAAACATGACATAAGGGTAAAAAACTGATGGACCTTGTTACTTTGTAGGGATTCTTACTAAGGACTTCATCAACGGATTCAAGGTTTGACAGAATATTTCCATGCGAAAGCATAACCCCTTTCGGGTTTCCAGTAGTACCGGATGTATAAATGATGGTGGCAATATCATCTGCTTTTATTTCAGATTTTATTTTGTCCAGATCATCCTCTTTGTTTTCCTTGCCTTTATCTAATATTTCAGTCCACAATTTCAGTCCGTTTACTTTTTCAATGGAATAAATATCTAGGATGGATGGGCTGTCAATAATTACATCTTTAATACTATTATAAATATCCTGATTTGAAACGATTACATATTTAACTTCAGCTTCTTCAAAGATATACTTAAAACTGCTTCGACTTATGGTAGGATAGATCGGAAGCATAATAGCTCCTATTTGGGTAATGGCCATATCAAAAAAACTCCACTCCGGGCTGTTGAGGATGATGGTGGCAATTTTATCATTTTTTTTAACTCCAAGTCTGAGCAATCCCAGGCTTAAATTATTTACTATTCCGGCATATTCTTTTGCTGAATATTTTTTCCAGCTTCCATTGGTTTGTCCGGCCAAAACATCCTCTTTGTCAGGATGTTCCTTTTGGAGTTTGTCCAAAAGGTCAAAAATTCGAGTAGTTTCCATTTATATGATTTGGTAAGAATTAATATCAATTAGAAATAAACAGCAGCGATTATTTATTTAAAAAGATCTTCAATTACCTCCTTATATTTTTCGCAAATAAATTTTCTGCGTAATTTGAGGTTGGCAGTTAGCTCCCTGGTTTGGATGGTCCACTCCTCCTCCATCAACATGTACTTTTTAATCTGTTCGTAGGCTCCAAAATCTTTATTGATCTCGTTTACTTCTTTTTTAAATCTCTTTTTCACCTCCTCATGATTTATCATCTCCGAATTGGATGAATAACTTATTCCTTTCACAGCACACCACGACTTTAGATGAGCTATATCAGGTACGATCAAAGCAGCTGCAAACTTTTGATTTTCACCAACAACAAACGCCGCATCCACAAAAGGTGACTCAACAATCTTATTTTCGATGTGTTCCGGGCTGATGTATTTCCCCATAGCCGTTTTAAAAATAGCTTTCTTTCTTCCGGTGATAGTCAAATGCTCTTCCGGTTCAAGCCTGCCAAGATCGCCTGTATGGAACCAGCCATTCTCATCAATGGCTTCTTTGGTCATCTCCGGCTCCTTAAAATATCCCTTCATTACACTCGGACCTTTACACAGGATTTCATCGTCTTCGGCAATTTTTACGTCAACATTTTTTAAGGGCTTGCCCACCGTTCCAAATTTTCTTCCACCGGGCTCAAATGTATTTACTGCTATTACCGGAGAAGTTTCCGTGAGTCCATATCCCTCCAGAATTTCTATCTGTCCGGCTGTAAAAACCTTGGCCAGCCTTGGTTGTAGGGCTGCTCCTCCTGATACGATCACGCGCATATTGTTGCCCAGTCCTTCTCGCCATTTGTTAAAGATCAATTTATTTGCTAATTTGAGTTGTATTTTATAAAACCGGCTTTTACCTGTTTCCTCATAGTTCAGTCCAAGATCAACAGCCCAGAAAAAGAGTGATTTTTTAACTCCTGTTAGTTTTCTGCCTTTAGCGATGATCTTATCATACACTTTTTCCAATAATCGTGGAACTGTGGTCAAAATTTCCGGTTTAATTTCTTTCAGATTATCTGCGATGGTGCCCATGTTTTCGGCATAATAAATAGAAAGTCCCAAATATTGAAAAATATAAAGATTGGTTCGTTCATAAACATGACTGACTGGTAAGTAACTGATGCATTTGCAGGTCTCGTCAATTGGAAAAATATGGTACAATGCCAACACCTGGCTGATAATGTTATTGTGCGTCAGCATAACCCCTTTGGGATTACCTGTAGTACCAGAAGTATAAATGAGTGTGGCTACATCATCGGGTTGAATGGTTGGATTGATCTCTTTGACCTTTTCCTGAGCAGGATTGTCTTTGCCCAGATCGATTAACTCCTGAAGATGTTTTACTTTTTCCATTTTCTTAAAAGTATAAACACCTTCAATGGAAGGTATGTCCGGAAGAATGTGTTCAATTTTCGCCAGTAATTCCTTACCTGCTACGAAAACGAATTTCACTTCCGCATGCTTCAAAATGTACTTATAGTCCGATTCGCTGATGGTGGGATAGATCGGAACATGAACCGCTCCAATTTGTAAAATCCCGGTATCCAAAAAGTTCCATTCCGGCCTGTTTTGTGTGATGGTGGCAATCTTGTCACCTTTTTTAACCCCCAGTTTCAGGAATGCGTAGCTGATGTTATTGGCTGTTTCGATGTAATGGTCGATGCTGTATTTTTTCCACTCCCCGTCTTCTTTCCCTGCAACTGCATCATCTTTTGGCTTGAATTTGTTTTTGTATCTGGGTGGTAGATCAAAGATACGTGTTACCTCCATAGTTGTTTGATTGGTTACACTTAAAAAAACGAAAGATGCAAATGTAGGTGTTTTTTTATTCCGACCGAAAGCTATAATAAGCAATTGCAATGAAAGGAGTTTTTCCTTCCGGATTTATTTAACATTTTATTAGAAGATTTTTAACAGGCTTTTAACCAATCATTAACAGACCATTAACAAGGGAGTGTGATTATTGGTTATACTTTTGTTTCATGAAGAAATTTAATTAATAACTAAAACTAAGAAAAATGAAAAAAACAGTTCTATTATTCGCACTATCCTTTGTTCTTGTAGCTTTTTTATATGCACAAAACGATTGTACCGGTAATTCATACAATGATGCTTACAAAGCAAAGAAAGAAAAACCGGTTAATTATAATGATGTTAACGGCACAAATTCCTGGGACTGCACCAAACCAGGTAAAACTGATGACTTTTATATGTCGGATAGATTTATCGGGTTAATGGTTAACAGGCCGGCAACCAAACCTGTTGAGCATTGGGGTAATGTTGTCCCTAACTCTGATTTGAAATTGGGTGATGTCTCATTTAGTCCTGATCCGGGTGAAGTTTTTTCAGCTTCAGGACCAAGGTCTTGCTGCGCTCCTCCTGCAGACTGGAGCCGTTACAATTTCGTCAGAGATAATTAATGATTAAAACTTAGTTTTTATTAAAGGTAGTAGCATTTGCCTGAGCCATAGGCATAATGAGCAGGTCGTTAATATTTACATGGTCAGGTTGGGAAGCAACAAACCATATAGATCCGGCAACATCCTCAGCAGTTAATGGAGTATATCCTTTGTAAACTTTATCAGCTATATCTTTTTCCCCTTTGAATCGGACTACTGAGAATTCTGTCTCTACCGCACCGGGAGCAATTTGAGACACCTTTATACCAAGCCTGAACAGATCCAGTCGCATGCCCTTTGTGAGTCCTTCTATTGCATGTTTGGTTGCACTGTAAACATTTCCATTGGGATAAGCTTCTTTACCTGCAATAGAGCCAATATTGATAATATGGCCTGAACCATTCTCGATCATTAAATTGGAAACCAATTTAGACATATACAGCAATCCTTTAATATTGGTATCAATCATGGTGTCCCAATCATTAAAATCACCTTTCTGAATAGGTTTTAAATCTAAAGCAAGTCCTGCATTGTTAACCAGAATGTCGATCTGTTTCCATTTGTCGTTTAGCGCTTCGATTGCTTTAACTACTTCTTCCTTATTTCGAATGTCAAAACACAATGTTAATACCTGTACCTTATATTTGCTTCCCAGTTCTTCTTTGAGGGTTTTCAGACGGTCATTTCTTCGTCCTGTAATTATGACATCAAAACTATTTTGTGCAAACTTTACTGCACAGGCTTTTCCTATACCACTGGTTGCTCCGGTGATTAATGCTATTTTATTCATACTATCATCGTTTTCTCGCAGATGTCGCGGATTTTCGCAGAAGATTCTCTGCGTCTTTCTGCGTAATCAGCGAGCGATTTTCTCTTTAACCCATTCCCGAGCATTCACAAACGCTTCCACCCAGGGAGAAATTTCATCGTTTTTTCTTTGATCAGGGTAATTTGCCCATTGCCATGGAAACACAGCTCTTTCCAAATGTGGCATCATCACCAGGTGTCGGCCATCATCCGAACATAAACCGGCAGTATTATATTGTGATCCGTTGGGATTTCCTGGATATTGTTCATAGCTGAATTTTACCGGGATATGGTATTTTGATTCTTCATAGGGAAAATCAAACTTACCTTCTCCATGTGCTACCCAGATTCCAAGTTTTGAACCTACCATTGATTTTAACATTACCGAATCATTTTCCTGAATCGTAACATTTAAAAATGCGGATTCAAATTTATGAGAAACATTATGGAGCATTTTAGGTTTTTGTTTATGATCAGGATTTACCAAACCTAACTCAATCATCAATTGACACCCATTACAAATACCGAGGCTTAAGGTATCGTCTTTTTTGTAGAAATTATCAAGGGCATTTTTTGCTTTTTCATTATACATAAATGCGCCGGCCCACCCTTTGGCAGAACCCAATACATCGGAATTTGAGAATCCACCCACAAAAACAATCATATTAATTTCTTCCAAGGTTTCCCTCCCCGAAATCAAATCAGTCATGTGGACATCTTTCACATCAAAGCCTGCAAGGTACAGTGAATAGGCCATTTCACGATCTCCATTCACACCTTTTTCACGGATGATTGCGGCTTTTACACCTGTGTTTACCCTTCTTTTCAAATCAATTCCGAATTGATTAGCCTGACCCGTGAAAGCATCATTAAATTTATAATCTATTTTTTGCTTTTTGTAATTCTGATACCGCTTAAGCGCTAATTTTTCACCACATTGTTTTCTGTCGAGTAAATACGATGTCTTGTACCAATTATCCCTTAAATCATTGATATTGAAGTTATAAGTTTTAGACCGATGCTTAAGGGAAAAGGTTCTATTTGTGTTGGGCTTCCCTATTTCGTGAAAAATAATTCCTTCCCGTTGTAACTTGCTTTGAATCTTATCATTCTCGCGGACTTGAATGATAATTCCAGGATTTTCACTAAATAGCAATTTTATTATATCAGTTTCTTCAATCGTGGATAAATCAATATCTAAACCAGTTTCATTATTGGAAAAAGTCATTTCCAACAAAGTAGTAATGAGCCCTCCTGCTGAAATATCATGACCCGACAGAATTTTATCATCAGCAATTAGTTCCTGAATTACATGGAATACTTTTTTAAAGTAAACGGAGTCTTTAATAGTTGGAGCTATCTTCCCTAATTGGCCAATAAGTTGGGCAAAACTGCTTCCACCCAGCTGAAAATAATCTTTAGAAAAGTCTATATATAATAGACTTGTTTCAGGATTATTTTTAATTGCCGGAGAAACGATTTTTTTAATTTCTGAAACCTCCCCTACAGCTGAAATGATAACTGTTCCGGGAGAATATACAACATCATCTTTGTACTTCTGGGTCATTGAGAGGCTATCCTTTCCTGTTGGAATATTGATCCCTAATTCGATGGTAAAGTCGCTAACAGCCTGTACTGCTTTATACAACCTGTTGTTTTCTCCCTTATTTCTGGCCGGCCACATCCAGTTAGCGCTTAAGGAAATCCCTTTTAAACCATCGGCTATAGGAGCCCAAATGATATTTGTCAAGGCTTCGGCAATGGATAAAACAGAACCTGCTTCAGGATCAACCAGTGCAGCAATTGGAGCATGCCCTAAGGAAGTGGCAATACCTTTAATTCCTTGATAATCGATAGTAGAAACACCCAAATTATTCAAAGGCAATTGAATAGTTCCACAGGTTTGTTGAAAGGCAACACGGCCAGTTACAGAGCGATCTACTTTATTTGTCAACCAATCCTTGCAAGCCACAGCTTCAAGTTGAAGCAAGTTGTTCAAATATTCATGTAGCTTATTTTCATCGTAACTGATAGCTGAAAAAGTATCAATAACAGTTGAAGTATCCTTAAGTATCGTCTTCGGTGGGCTACCAAACATATCTCCAAGTTCTAGGTCAATGGGTTTGGTGTTGTACTTTTTATCTTCGAAAGTAAATCGCCAGTCGCCTGTTGTTTCCCCAACATTGTACATCGGTGCCCGTTCACGGTGCGAAATACGATTCAATAGATCAACATCTTTTGATTTTAGGAGTAATCCCATTCGTTCCTGCGATTCATTGCCCACAATTTCTTTAGCTGATAAGGTAGGATCACCAATGGGTAATTTACGAACTTCAATTTTTCCTCCTGATTCTTCCACCAGCTCAGACAAAGAATTGAGATGTCCTCCTGCTCCATGGTCATGAATGGAAATGATCGGATTTTCTTCCAGTTCAGCCATTGCCCTGATGGCATTATAAACCCTTTTTTGCATTTCAGGATTGGATCGTTGTACTGCATTTAATTCAATTTTATTATCAAATTCTCCAGTAGCAACTGAGGACACAGCTCCGCCTCCCATACCGATCCGGTAATTATCACCTCCCATTACAATGATCTTATCTCCCTTTGAAGGTGCTGCTTTTTGTCCGTCTTCTTTTTTCCCAAAACCAATACCACCTGCCAGCATAATCACTTTGTCGTAGCCATATTTTTTAAATTTCGTAAAATGCTCAAAAGTTAAAACACTCCCACAAATGAGGGGTTGGCCAAATTTATTACCAAAGTCACTGGCGCCATTGGAAGCTTTGATGAGTATTTCTTCCGGGGTTTGGTACAACCATTTCCGTGGCTGTGTTGATTTTTCCCACTCTCTGTTCTCTTCAGAGCGGGAATAAGAAGTCATATAAACCGCTGTTCCTGCTAATGGCAAGCTCCCTTTCCCCCCGGCCATCCGGTCACGTATTTCACCACCTGTTCCAGTTGCAGCACCATTAAAAGGTTCAACAGTTGTAGGGAAATTATGTGTTTCTGCTTTAAGTGAAATGATGGAATCAATATCCGAAATTTTAAAGAAATCAGGTTTATCCTGGTTGGCTGGAGCAAATTGTTCAGCTTTGGGACCCAAAACAAAAGCTACATTATCTTTATACGCCGACACCAGTTTGTTTGGATTTTCTTTAGACGTTTTTTTAATCAGGCTGAAAAGAGATTCAGGCATCTCTTTTCCATCAATAATAAAAGCTCCGTTGAATATTTTATGCCGGCAATGCTCCGAATTCACCTGGGAAAATCCAAAAACCTCGCTGTCGGTTAATTTTCGTCCTAACTTATTGCTTAATTCTTCGAGGTAGTTAATTTCATCATCACTTAATGCGAGACCTTCTGCTTTATTGAATTCGCCTATGCTTTTAACATATATGATCGGGTCGGGTTCTTTGTCAATAGAAAATATTTCATGATCAATGTTTTGATAAAATGCCTGTAACATGGGATCAAATCCAGCATCTTCTGAGTCTACTTCATAAAACTCTTCAATTCTTTCAATACTTTCAATGCCCATATTTTGTGTTATCTCCACAGCATTTGTACTCCAGGGAGTGATCATTTCCTTTCTTGGTCCTACAAAATATCCGGTTAATGATTTTTGTTCAACAAGTTCCGCTTCACCAAATAACCAGATAAGCTTTTGAATATTTGTACCGGTAGGTTTGTTTATTGTGCCAACGATATAAAATTTATTGCCCGAGCCTTTGAAAAATAGAACCATGAAGCGAAAGAATTACATGACTAATTTATAAAATTGAATTTTTCGCAAAGTTAAAAATGTAATTGTTTGTTAGCGGGTTATCAGGAACATAATTATTCACATCTTAATTTGTATATCACATTAACAAAAAATTAACTTGCAATTTAGAAATATATACTATTTTCGCCCGCTCAAAATTGAAACGAACGAAGTAATTAATTTAAAATGTTGAAACATGAACCAAGTAAATGAAAATTTGAAAAAAAATTGTGTGGACGCTGTAAAGGCATTCCAAAAACTAAATAAGAAAGAATTTATTGACATCCAATCCAAACTTGAATGGTGCCTTGGAAGTTATAACTATGACAAAAATCCCGAAGGATTATTTGAATATGGTATAAAATCTTTGGATACTTTGAAAAAGGTAAAAACAAAAGAGCCGAGGAAGGTCACCAAAAAAGTGATTGACGGGCTTGAAAAAGCCATTCTTTCTTTTAGTGAAAATTAATAATATTTTTTAACGATTTTTAAGAGGAGGTTCAATAAGAACCTCCTCTTTTTTTGAGAATTAACCTATTTTTGCATAATCACATGTAATGATTTTAAATCATTGTCGTTTCTATAGACAAAACGGGCAGATAATCATTACCAAAAAATGGAATCACAAACAGCTGTTTTTGTTATGGAAGAACGGGTTGCTGCATTAAAAAAGGTTGATATATTTTCTGAAACTTCCGATGAAGTCCTTATGGAAATCGCTGCTGTGGTATCGGAAGAAGAATATAAAAGAGGACAAAATATTTTCAAAAAAGGCGATGTCGGTGATGCGATGTATATAATTAACGAAGGTAGTGTACGCATACACGATGGTAACCATGTATTGTCACGCCTAGTTCAGGGACAGGTATTTGGAGAATTTGCATTATTTGATAAGGAATCACGATCTGCTTCAGTTACGGCTGATGAATCAACATCTTTATTTAAGCTTGAGCAGGATGACTTTTACCATGTTATGGCTGGCAAAGCTGAAGTTACAAAAGGAGTTCTTATAAAAGTTATTAAAAGGATCCGCGAAATGAATGAACTGGAAGGTAAGCTGGCTAAAAGTTACCTGAAGATCCAAAAGCAAAAAAATGAAATTGAAGAAAATCATCAAAATATACTGGAACAAAAAGCTGAACTGGAAAAAACCAATGAACAGCTTGTAAGACTGAATGAAGAAAAAAACCAGCTGATCAGTATTGTTTCGCATGGATTGAGAAACCCGTTAACCAGTAGTTTGTGTGTTATTGATCTGCTGGAACATGAATGCGATAACTGTACAGACGACCAAATGGAATATATCCAGGTCATTCATAAAAGCCTGAGGCGGATGAACAGCCTGATTAACCAAACACTGGATATTGATATTATTGAATTGCAGCGCGATAAGCTCAAACCGGAAAAAGTGAATCTTGCTGATGTGTTGAAATTGATAGAAGAAGGGTTTAAATATACTTTATCATTGAAAAGGCTTGAGCTTGATTTGAGTGTACAGGATCTCTTTGCTAATGTTGACCGGAATTTCATTTATATCATTTTTGATAACCTGTTATCGAATGCCGTAAAATTTTCACCTGCAAATAAAAAAATAACCATCGACCTATTTGAGTCGGACGGAAAAGCCATTGCCGAGATCAGTGATGATGGACCGGGGATTAGCGATGAAGCATTAAAAACATTATTTGATAAACCACAGGCACATGACCGACAGGCTGATAAAACGGGCTTGTCAATTGTTAAAAAGTATGTGGAAGCAATGAATGGTGAACTTTTATGTAAAAGCAAATATGGTCAGGGAACGACGTTTATCGTGAAATTTGACCGGATATAATCCCTTTGGGAGGATTTATAAATTAGCACATCCTCACAATCATCTCACTCCAGCTATTCCTGTTTTTGATCAGAAATTTATTCTCATCTCCATTTTTAGTGACAACATTCAAACCATTTGAAAACATCAATCTGTTATTGAAAAACATAACTTCCTTAATTTCCTGAGGCCATATTTCCACATCATCATGTTTCTGGCCATTTTCAGATGCTTTGAAAAATAGTCGTTGGGTGGTAAGGATCAATTTACCTTTGATAGAGTTACCATTCAAAACCTGGTTAGTGTCTCCGGCTTTTATTACCATTTCATTGGGATTCATTTCAATTTTCATGATTCAAAAATTTTATACATGCTATCAGTCAATAAGTTAATCACACCTAATGCCAGATTTACTAAAGAGGTGACAATGTGATGATTTAAATTTATAATCTTCTTTTAACTAAGACGCCGGATGTTCGGTATTGTTACAGAAGTGTACGATTTTATTTGTCCTGAAAACGGGATGGTTGTTGTTGAATAATTTTTAAAAGTTTAGTCATTTATCAATTCATGCAAATTTTCCGGGGTAATTATTTTCATTTCTTTCACTCCGTATTTTTCCGAAAAACCAGCAGGTATTCTTATTTTTCTTTTCTTGGACCATTTAAACTCGAAAGCATTGAGCTTACCATTTATTTCCTCAACCATGTCAATTTCTGCTCCGTCATATGTACGCCAGAAATACATATTAAATTGATGTTTAGCATAGCCATTTGCTTTTATTCGTTCACTTATGCAAAAATTTTCCCATAACACTCCTGTATCTTGCCGGTTTTCAATAGGAGTAAAATTTCCGGTCAGGGCATTCATAATGCCGTTATCGTAAAAGTAATACTTCCGGCTTTTCTTGATTTCGTTTCTTAAGTTGCTGCTGAACGACTCCAATAGAAAAATCACAAAACTTTTTTCAAGCAGGTCGAGGTATTTTTCAACTGTTTGCCGGGTTATGCCTAATAAGTTTGATAGTTCATTTACTGAAACCTGTGAGCCAACCTGCAATGCAAGTGCTTTTAATAATTTTCTAATGATAGCCGGATTTTTAACCTGATCATATACCAGAATGTCCTTAAAGAGGTAATCTCCGCTGAGTTCAGAAAGTTTCACTTGCTGATCTTCAGTTGGGAGGTCGATAATTCCCGGATATGTTCCATATATTAAAAATTTATTCAGGTTATTCAGATTCCATAACCAGTTGTTCTTTTCTTGTATTTCCTTTAGTGATAAAGGGAATAGCTTGAATTTAATATTCCTTCCGGTCAACGGTTCTACAATCCTATTAGCCAGATCAAAACTACTTGAACCTGTTGCAATGATCTTATATTCCGGCAATTCATCATAAATAAGCTTGAGAATACTACCTATGTCCACTATTTTCTGGGCTTCATCCAACCCTATGTAACGGTTTTTCCCAAACAATGCCTTGATGGAAGAAAGGTTTTTACTTTCAAGAACATTCGAAACTACAGGCAATTCACAGTTAAAGATCAGTGATTCTTCAATATCTTCTAAAAGCATTTTTAGCAAGGTGGTTTTTCCGACCTGCCTGGCACCATAAAGAATCAGGATTTCCGTTTTATCAAGCCAGTTTTTAATATTATTTAAAAGCAATCTTGGATACATAATAGGCCAAATTTTGTATTTTATTTTGCAAATTTAGGCCAAATTTTGCAAATTTACTATACAAATTAAGCCAGAATTTAATAAAAGTCTAAAATGTAATTCAAATGTCGTAATTAGCAGACTAAAGCCTGGAGGTTGGTTTTGTAAACAACGAATTAGCAAATTAATTCAGTATAAACCTTGATAGTCTAAAAACGAATATTTTTTTTTGATACAAATGGATTGTTTAACTGAAAAAAATAATAGTTAATGTAGGATTTAAAAATATGGAAAGGAATAGGAAGGCCACAAGTCATTCCAATGCTAAGGCTTACGTTGGAAGACTTGCGGCAGCGGGTAGATTTTTCAGCTGAAACAGATAGAGATAGTTATAATGATAATACTGAAATTGTAATTTGTGATAACTGCTTTAAAGAATTCGAAATAACTATTTGGGCAAGTTCGGTTGGTGGATATATTGAGTTAAATCTAAATGACAATCTAAATGACTTGATTTGTGTAACAGAAATAGTAGAAGAAGCAGATTTATTCAATGATGAACTTAAAGAATTAAACGAGTTAGATTCAGAGTATTTAAGAGAGTTGAAAGAAGCGATAGATTTGGAACCATAATTATTGCAATCACTAAGTCTTAAATTAGAATACATAATTTCAAATGGTAGAAAATATGTTATTTCAATTTTGCATTATATATATGATTTTTATACGTTTAATAATTAGAACTTGCTTTTTATCCCCTTACATTTGCTAAAAAAATTAAATAAAAATGACAACATTTATTTTAGGAGCCGGTTCAAATAAAGATTTAAATTTTCCTCTAGGAAAGGAAATGTATAATCAAGCTATTTATGATATACTTGAGGATAGAGATTCAGATTTGTTTGCAGTATTATCAGATTTTAGCAGAAGGAGATTGTTAGGTGATAGCTTTATCAAATTTGCAGAAGATCTTCAGGTTTCAAGTTTAAATTCAATTGATGAATTTGTAATAAAACATAAAAAATATGAGAGAATTGCTAAAATTGTTATTAGCTTATATATTATACAGCAAGAAAATCTAGAAAAGCATTCTGACCCTAATACTAAAGAAAGACATTGGTATAAATATATTTGGTACAATTTGTATACAAGAGATTTAGAAGTTTTTCCTAAATCCAAAATGGCTTTCATTACTTTTAACTACGATAGATCACTTGAATACTATTTGTATACTGCAATTGCCACAACCTATAAATCGGATCTCGATGAGTTTAAAGATAAAATAAGTATTTCAGAGCTTTTAAGTAGAATCCCGATTCATCATGTTTACGGGAAGTTAAATAATATAAAACTTGAAAATGAAACAAATTATCTTGATTACGGATATCAATTACCTATTTTGCCATTTCAAAACAATAAACAAAAATTTGTAGAAAAATTAGTACCGCTTATTAATAAATCATTTAATAATATTAAATTAATTTCAACTAAAAGAAATAATTCTCAGAATAAATTAGGAGGAATTAGAAACCTATTACTAAAATCTGGTCAGGTTGTATTCTTGGGTTTTGCATTTAATGAAGATAATATGAATATATTATTCCCGGATAACAAAGAATTTAATAGGATGCAATGTGCAAAACTTGGATATTTACATAATTTTAAAAATGATGATATAAGAGAATCCAAAAGAATAGAAGACTTAAAAAATAAATATGGTATAGAATTTCCAAAAAAAGTATACAATAATATACTAGAATATATAAAAATGGAAATAAATTTTTAAATACCTTAGAGTAAAAGATCAATTATATACCTTACTGTTACAAGTCATCAGACGCATAGAATTTGTGTAGAAAATATTTTGGCTATCTAAAAACAAATATCTAAATTTGAAATAAAAATAGATTATTTAACAATAAAAATAAGATGGCTGGAGTAGAGTAGCCATAAGTATTGCCACCACTTAGGCTTAAGCCGGAAGATATATTTCAAATTGCAGAAAATGTATTATTCTATTTTGCATTATATAAATCGTTTTGTGGGTTTGTTTTGCTAGAACCTATTATTAAATTTCTAATAATTATCGAAATTTTAAAATTATATATTATGGAAAAATATTTTAATCCATTTGGTATAAAGTCTGTAACAATAAATTTTCAATGTGATGAATGTTCACTACAGCCGCAAGTCTTCATGCACAGGCTTAAGTGTTGGCGCGACTTGTGGCTTAATATCAAATATTATTCTTCTTTCTCTTTATCGGGGGTCTTCGGGTTTATCACCTCCATCACCTCTTTAAACTTATCATTCGGTACAGGCAAAGAAAGCACATAATGCTTCAACTTCCAACCATTCTTTTCTTTTGCCAATACACCAGAACCTCTTAAGGTTCCGCCCGGATATTCTAATTGCTCATCAAACCAGGCAATCGTATTTTTATCTGATAAATAAATATTTCTTTCTCTACCAACAAAACTCCATGCTTTACCATTTTCAAAATAGGACTTTGACCATTCAAAGAATTCATCCTTTGTCCAGTTTTCGGTAGCATCAGTTCCAATATAAATTCCATCATTTGCAATAAAATCAAAATAGGATTGTTGATCAACATCTCCAGCAGCCTGATGCCATTTGCTGAGCAATTCATCAATAATATCCCTTTCATTCTGAGCAGATAAAACAAGAGAAGAAATAGATAACAGCAAAAAGAGTAAAATTTTAGTTTTCATAGTCTTAATATTTAAGTAGCAAAAATTTAAAATTACCAGAGTTATTCATATTTTATAGCATCCACCGGATTGGCCAGTGCGGCTTTTATTGCCTGATAGGTAACTGTTAAAATTGCAATGAATATCGAAAGTAAAGCAGAAACAATAAAGATCCACCAATAATCCAGAATTTCAATGCTATAGGCAAAATTGCCCAACCAGTCACTCAAAAAATACCAGGCTAACGGCCAGGCAATTACATTTGAGATTATTACCCATTTGGTAAACTGT
>JAUVJI010000049.1 GCA_030596605.1 Bacteroidales bacterium | reverse complement strand
TGGAATATTTGGCCTACTGAAAGAATAGAAAGTCAGCGAACTGGATGGTCTTCATATGCTCAATTGGGTGAAGAGGGAGAGCTGGTTGTTGCACATAGGTCAGGATTTGGAAATGAATGTTTGATGCTTAATAAACGAATTTCAAAAGGGACAGGAGGCTGGATAGAATCACTTCACTATGGACCATCCGGACATGAAGACCTAGTTTTTCCATCTATGGTAACAGGTGGAGAAAACCATAATAATATTTATCTATTATCTCTTACCAGGCCTGATGCCAATGGAGGTACATTATATGAAGGATTAGACGGTGCTTTGGTTTATTCAATGTCGACTGATGGAGGAGAATCCTGGGATATACTGAACCAGGTTTTACCAGGAATGGATTCGTCTGAATATACAGGTTTTACTAGGGATAGTTATACATTTTCCGAACCAAAAGATAATATAGTTGCATTTGTAACGGGTTCTTTTCAGCATGATCTTTTTTTAATGAAATCTACTGATAATGGACAAACATTTGAAAAAACGATCATATGGGATCACCCATACGACCTTATAACTCCAACTTTTTATACAGATACCTTTTATTGTGTAGATGGATCAGTTGATGTTGCATTGGATATTAATGGAGATGCCCATGTAGTTTTCGGAATTATGAGAACTTATTTTAATGGGTCAAACTGGATATTTTTTAAATTGACCGATGGTGTTGGCTATTGGAATGAAACAATGACTACCTTTTCTTCAAATGTAAATGCCCTAGATCCCACATGCGGGCCGGAAAGTGAACTGATTGTTGACCAGAGCCTGATCGGTTGGACACAGGATTTGAATGGAAATGGTACTATTGATTATCTTAATGACCCAACCCCACCATCTTGTTTTTATATGACTCTGGGAACCTCAAGCATGATTCAACTTGTCGTAGATGAATTTAATCGGTTATTCCTGGTTTATTCTTCTTTTACTGAGATGTTTGATAATGGATATATGAATTACCGTCGCTTATTTTTGCGATCATCATTGAATGGTGGCCAAACCTGGGGACAATTCTATCATTATGATGAAGAAAATCCTAATTCGATTTTTAATGAATATGCTTTCCCTTCCTGTGCTTCATTTTCTGATGATTATCTTTATATGACATTTATGATCGATTATGAGCCAGGCATTAATTGTCAAGGATCTGGCCCTTATGGTGAAAACTTTATTTATTTTACCAAAATACCAAAAGATGAAATTGTAGGAATTAAACAAAGTGACCAAACACAAACTGAACTTGAGGTTTCCCAAAATTTCCCCAATCCATTTTCTGTAAGCACTACAATAAATGTCAAACTCCAAAAATCTACAGATATAAAACTTGAAGTAGTAAACATGCTTGGAGAGAAAGTTTATGAGTTGCCTGCTTTTAGGGGAAATATAGGGTTGAACTCTTTAACCATACATGCTGATGATTTAACTTCAGGGATTTATTTTTATACAGTGAAATCATCTAACCAATCCATAACCCGCAAAATGATTATTAAAAAATAAAGCCATAAACAATGAAAAGAATCGTAATAATATTTTCACTTGCAGCTTTTAGTGCTATACTTTATTCACAGGAAGAAATTATTGGTCAATCCTTATATGATCAGCAAACCAACGCTTCGTGCCAGAACCGCATTTATTATTTTGAGGATGGATTCATAGGAGCAACATGGACTCTTGGTTTTAATATGCCGAATTTCTCAGATCGTGGTACAGGATATAACTATTTTGACGGAACTGAGTGGCAACCTTCGCCTAATGAAAGGATAGAAAGCCAGCGTACGGGATGGCCATCGTATGCATCCCTAGGTGAAACCGGTGAACTGATTGTTGCTCATCTGGCGGGAGCTGACAGTGTTGGCCTAATCTTTAGCAAGAGAATTATTAAGGGCGAAGGGGAGTGGATAGAGAGTTTATTTCTAGGGCCAACAGGTTATGAGGAAATATATTGGCCCCGGATGGTAACAGGCGGAGATGATCACTCGTCCGTATTTCTGCTTGCTCTGACAGCTCCAATACAAAACGGAGGAGCAGTTTACCAGGGATTGGATGGGGCCCTGCTTTATTCCCATTCAACAGATAGCGGAGAAACTTGGGATATTCAGAACCAAATCCTGTCTGGTATGGACTCAACCGAATATAATGGATTTATAAGCGATTGTTATTCATTTGCCGAACCCAAAGAAAATATTGTAGCTTTCGTTGTCGGTTCCAACAAAACTGATATGTTTTTGATGAAATCTGCTGATTACGGCCAGACATTTGAAAAAACGATCATCTGGGATAATCCTTATGACACTATTCCTCAAACAGACACTTTATATTGTGTGGATGGTTCTCTTTCAGTAGCTTTGGATATGACTGGGAAAGCACATGTTGTATTCGGCATAATAAGCACTTATTTTAATAATGGTTTGTACATTAACAAGCTTGTAGATGGAGTGGGTTACTGGAATGAAGACAGGGAACCATTTTCCTCTGATATCAATGCCCTAAATCCTGAAGGAGGATTGGGTAGTGAAATGATACCTGATTATAATTTAATTGGCTGGGCACAGGATATAAATGGAGACAGCGCTGTAAACTATATTATGAATTCTTACTCCTACTATGTTTTTCACGGTGCATCAAGCATGGTACAGATTGTATCAGATGATCAAAACAGGTTATTTCTTGTATATTCATCTATTACCGAAAACTATCATAACGGTTCTGATAATTATCGCCGCTTGTGGATGAGGGCCTCATTAAATGGCGGACAAACATGGGGTCAGTTTTATCATTATGATGGTGATAATCCGAATTCAATATATAATGAATATACCTTCCCATCCTGTGCATCATTTTCCGATGATTATATCTATCTCATCTATCAAACAGATAATGAACCGGGGCTTAATGTACAAGGGGCAAGTGCCTATACGGAAAATTATATTCAATTTGCCCAAATCTCAAAAGATGAAATTGTAGGTATTAACCAAACAAAACAATCAATTCCTGGCATTGAGGTTTCCCAAAATTTTCCCAATCCATTTTCAGAAAGCACAACTATAAAGGTTAATCTCCAAAAACCGGCTGATTTAAAACTTGAAATAGTAAACATGCTGGGTGAGGAAGTTTATGAACTGCCTGCTTTCAGTGGTAATGTTGGTTTAAATACATTAACCATACAAGCTAACAATTTAACTCCGGGGATTTACTTTTTTACTGTAACTGCCGGAGAAGCATCGGTAACGAAAAAAATGATTATTAAATAGTTTCTTTGATTTTTTTTGCGTGCTTTGCGTCTTCTTTGCGATCTTTGCCTGCCCGTATGGTACAGGCGGGCGTGAACCTTTATCTGAATCTATTCAAAATCAATAAAGCTCAGGGTATGAATTTTTCGTAAATTCGCAATCCAATTTTTTTAATTGTGATTCCAAGGGATACCATACAAACCATTATTGAAACCGCCCGCGTGGAAGAGGTTATAAGTGATTTTGTCACCCTCCGCAAAAGGGGTGTGAACATGATCGGTCTTTGTCCGTTCCACAATGAAAAAACACCCTCTTTTACCGTATCTCCGGCCAAAGGTATTTATAAATGTTTCGGTTGCGGCAAAGCCGGCAATTCGGTGAACTTTGTAATGGAGCATGAACATTACACCTATCCCGAAGCGCTGAAATTCCTGGCAAAAAAATACAACATCGAAATTGAGGAAGAAGAACAAACCCCTGAACAAATCCAGGAACTCAACGAAAAAGAAAGCCTGTTTGCCGTTTCTGCCTTTGCACAGAAATACTTCACCGACCAACTGTTTAACTCAGAGGAAGGTAAATCAATCGGGTTGAGCTATTTTAAGAACCGTGATTTACGCGAGCATACCATTGAACAATTCCAACTGGGTTACAGCCCTGATTCATGGGATGCTTTTACGAAACATGCTTTGAAAAACGGTTATAAAACTGAATACATGGTTAAGTCGGGATTGACCATAGATAAAAATGGAAATAAATTCGACAGGTTTAGTGCAAGGGTAATTTTCCCGATCCATAATCTTTCGGGGCGGGTAATCGGATTTGGTGGAAGGATATTAAAATCGGAAGAAAAAAAAGCCAAATATGTTAATTCGCCCGAATCAGATATTTATAGTAAAAGCCAGGTTTTATATGGTATTTATTTCGCCAAAAATGCCATCATAAAAAAAGATAATTGCTACCTGGTAGAGGGTTATACCGATGTCATTTCCCTTTTCCAGGCAGGTTTTGAAAATGTGGTGGCCTCATCCGGAACATCCCTCACAACCGACCAAATACGATTAATAAAAAGGTATACTCCGAATATTACCATTTTGTACGATGGGGATGAAGCAGGTTTAAAAGCATCTTTCAGAGGTATCGATATGATCCTTGAACAAGGGATGAATGTAAAGATCGTGATGTTCCCCAAAGGCGAGGACCCGGATTCTTATGTCAGGTCGCATAGGTCTATCGAAGTAGAAGAATTTTTGACTGCCGGTTCAAAAGATTTTATACAGTTTAAAACGGATATTCTTTTAAAAGAGACTAAAAATGATCCGGTAAAACGGGCAGGCCTGATCAAAGAGATCGTGCAGACTATAGCATTGATCCCGGACCAGATAATCCGCTCGGTATATGTAAAAGAATGTTCTGTGAAGATGGATATGGCGGAACAAATTCTAATGAATGAATTAAATAAATTAATTAGAAAAAAGTTCAGACATAATTTTAAAGAGATTCCAGATGAAATATTTGATAACTTTTCAGAGCCACAATTAGAAAAAAAAGTTGAAATTGATGTATTTGATACAAGTTACCAAGAAAAAGATGTTATTAGGCTTTTGTTAAATTATGGTCAAGATGAAATACTTTTTGAACAAAATGATGAAAATAGCAAACCAATCCAGATTCCTGTAAAAGTTTCAAAATTTATAATAAATGATCTGGAAGTTGATAATATAAAATTCAAAAACGAAAATTATCAAAAAATATATGAGGAATATGTAAAATTAGTTGAAGAAGAAAATGTATATGATAGTAAGTATTTTACATATAATATCAACAAAGGTATTTCTAAGAATTCTATTAATCTATTGACTTCTCCATATGAATTGGACGATTGGGAGAACAAGAAAAATATTATTGTTGTTACAGAAAAACAAAAACTAAAAATTGCAATTCTAGGTGCTCTATTATCATTAAAGGGTAAAATTATTGAACAATTAATAACGGAAAACCAGCAAAAATTAAAACAAGCCGAACTGGAAGAACGATATGAAGAAATACCGGAAATGCTAAAGAGACAGCAAGATTTAAAAACTATCAGCAAGGATATTAATAAACAATTGGGAAGGGTTATTACGAGATAATA
Source organism: Bacteroidales bacterium (assembly GCA_030596605.1). GTDB lineage: Bacteria > Bacteroidota > Bacteroidia > Bacteroidales > JAADJA01 > JAADJA01. Next base: position 20,823 of record JAUVJI010000049.1, on the reverse strand, counting down.
TATAATTCATCCGACGACTCAAAGTCATCGGATGAATAAAATGAATTATAAATCTCCTCTTTTATAAACAATCGCTACAACAGTTACATCATCACCACCCATGTTTATTGTCATTCCATAAGGACGGTCTTTGGAAATTTCAATTTGTGCATCGCCGGCTTTTCCTGTTAGCTGCTCCCAAATGGTCACAGCCTGGTGAACACCGGTACCTCCGGTTGGATGTCCCCATCCTATCAAACCTCCGGTAGTGTTCATGGGAATTTTGCCGTTTCTTGCAGTGTTTCCATCAGCTACAAACTGGGCGCCTTTTCCTGGTTCAGCAAAACCTAATGCTTCCGTAGTTAAAACTCCGGCAATTGAGAAACAATCGTGAATTTCAGCAGTGGCTAAATCATGGATCGTAATCCCTGCCGATTCAAGCGCCTGATGCGCTGCCTTTTTTATTGCTGTCAATTCGGTTTTATCCGGGGGGTCATTAGTGAGATTGCGTTCAACCTGAGCAAATCCTACAACTTCAACACTCCGACTCTTAGGTATTCCACATCTTTCTAATCCTTCTTCCGATAGAATTGCTATTCCGGATGCCGCATCTGAAACTTTTGAGCAATCCAGCACATTCAGGCTGTCGACGAAAGCTTTGCCGTTAGGAGCCATTTTATCGTAAAGCCCTCCAAGATCTTCAACTTTATTTTCATACTCCTGTGCTGTTGGGCAGAGACGGGCATTTTCCACAGCATTCACAAACCACTGCTTCATCCCTTTACGTGCATATTCCATCCCATATTTATCATAATAAGCTTGTGCCCTGTCACTGAATTGACCCGGGAAAAAATAGGCGTGTCCGTTTTTTCTTTTCTGAAACCAACCAGCCCCGGCAAGAACATCGGCGCCATAAATAGCTTTCATGGTATTTTGAACCTCCACACCTATTGCTAAAACCACATCGGCCGTTTCTGCCAGTACAGATTTCATGGCAGCGACCAGTGCAAGTGCTCCGGATGCACAGGCTCCCTCAGTCCTGACACAGGGCTTATACTGAAGTTCATCATCAATGTAAGGGATTAATCCTGCGAGGTGGCCTTGTTTATTAAATCGGGCGGCCATAAAATTACCGATCGCCCCTTCATCCACATTTTTAGCTCCGCCAATTTGCTTTAAAGTTCCCTGCCCTGCTTCCTTAATATAAGGTTCCAAACCCGGGCGGGGCTTTTTAGGATGGAATTCTTTTCTGCCGGTACCCAGTGAAATGGTATTGTAACCAGCGGCCATATATACTTTACATCTTAGTTTACTCATGATTATATATTAATTTTTATCTTTAAATCAACTGGATTATTTCAAATACTCATTAATCGGTCCATATGCATGGTAAAAACCCGTTAACATTACGGTATTTACATCTTCATTATTATTGGCAACACCACTCGAAACCAGGTATTTTCCAATTTCAATGGAACGGGTATTATATTTTTTTGATAGTTCAGCTCCCAAAGTACTCATGTTGCTCAGTTCTCCAAAATAACCTGCCAGTATTCCATCTTTTGCTCCCCGGCTAAAGTTTACTACCTTCCATGGTTTCCAGGCTGCAGGTAATGCACCTAATTTTTCATCACATTTTTCCTGGAAGTCTGAGATTGCATCATATTCTTTAGTTTCCGGATTAAAAACCGCAACCGGCCTACCCCTTTCATATTTAAGAATACCATCTTTTTGAGAACCATCTGATTTTTGTCCGCCTTTTACTCCCATATCGAAAAGTTTATCCAATAAATCGCTGTGCAGGTCTTCATCAGGTAAATGCGGATTCATTACCTGCATAATAAACTTCACTACATCTACACCCACATAATCGATTAGTTGAAAAATTCCCATGGGCCTTACAAGAAAATCCTGCGAAACCTTGTTGATCATATAAACAGCTTCCGCAAAAGACATATCAGTAGTGAGCATTTCAACTTCACGAATACTATGTAAAGCATCGCGCATGAAATGGCCATTGCCGATAAATCCTGCTTTATCATTGGAAGGCACGATCACTTTTCTCAGTTTTTTAGCATAAGCTTTCGCAAAATCAACTATTTCAATTGAATTCTTAACTGTGGTAATTAGCTCCACCAATCGTTGCACAGCAGGGGGATTGTAAAAATGGAATCCAAGGATATTACCCTCCAAACCGGCTCCTTCATCCAGAATATTAATTGGGATAGAAGAAGTATTGGTAAAGAACCACGGCTTGTGAGGATTGTTTGTGTAAATCTGTGACAAGATCTTATTCTTCAAATCCAGATTTTCAATAATGGCTTCAAAAATCAGGTGGCTGTCATAAGCAGATTCGATAGTCGTTACAGGACGCACCACATTCATAACATCGAAAACATACTCGTTAATGATATCCTCATTTTCAATAAGGTCAGCCCTGTCTTCATAAAGCTTACGTAACAATACTGTTTTTTTCTCAGCCACTTTTCTTACCTGATCTTTTAGATATTTCATCAAGCCTGCCAGGCCTTCATGCGAAACATCCATCGCATTGAGGCAGAAAGTTTTTCCCTTGTTTTCAGGTTTCAGGCTTAGGTCAGCCATTTCAACAGCAGTCAGCAGTAAAATTCCACTTCCCATTTTTCCTGCTGCACCGAGAACCGTTACATTTTGTAATCTTTCGTCGTAATTCATCTATTTAATATTATATTTATATTAGTGATAAATAATGCAAAATAAACTTTTATTTTAATACTGTCATCTTTTTACTATCAGTTATCTGCCCGTCTATTTCCAGGTTATACAAATAAATACCTGATGGAAGTCCTGAAGAATCGAAATGCACTTTGTTAATTCCAACATCTCCCTTTCCTTTGATTGTTTTAAGCTTCCTGCCTGAATAATCATAAATTATTATACAAGCAGTTGTTTCTTTTTCCAGATTGTAGTAAATATCTGTTATCCCGCTAAATGGATTCGGAACATTCTGTAGTAATTCACCAGTTTTAAGTACGGATAAACTTTCTTGCAACGATTTACTAATTTGATCACCGGGAATAAGCGAAAGCAAATAATCCCGCTTTTCTTCGAATTGTTCAATTGACTGCGGAATATGTTCCGTCATGCTGCCTGCATAAGCAGATTTTAATCCTCCATTTTCCATTAGGAAGTATGTATATCCTAAATCAATTATTGCAAAAATTGAGTCTTCCAAAGATTCGGGATTTTGGATTACATTCTCAAACCAGGCAATGGCTGTGGGCCAGTTTTCCAATTTGATTTCACAAAAATTCATCAAATAATCCGCAAGTTTGACAAGGTCAGGATTGTTTTGAATATTCGCTTCTGTATCATAATATGATTTCAAGGCAGTATAATCATCAGTTGCTAACTCTTCAAGAGAAAATAATTCACGCAATACTGCTTGGGCATATTTTGATGTTGGGTAATCTGTTACGATTTCCTGGAGGTCGGCTTTAGCCCCTGTATAATCTTCTGCAGCTATTTTATCCTGTGCATCGTTGTATTTACCTTCTGCGTCATCACTTCCACCACCTCCATTCAGGTACCATTGGGGTTCGTATAAATAATATTCATAGGGATACAGATCAATTTCCGGTTCAAAACTATTTCCCCAATAATTATTCCTCACATCAAGCTCTTCATATATTATTGGACTTCCATAATAAACCAAAGGATGTATATTATCTTCATCAACTATAGCATTCCAGCTAACTTCATATGGAAAACTGTTTTGTGATGCATATATTTGATACTTTAAATTATCTCTAATGATTTGTGTTTCATAATCAAAATTTGCATTGCTATTACCCCTAATAGAAACATTACTGTTATTGTAGCATACAATACCATATTTATTTCCTTCTATTAATATGTTGTTAAATATTTTAGCATAACTATGATAGATTTCTATTCCTGATCCAGGATTTTCACAACCATTGTCCATAATAATATTGTTACTAATAATATTTGTACCAATGGTACCTCCTGAATTATAAATTCCTATTCCATCACCATTATTCCCTGAGATATTACAATCCTCTATTGTATAATTATAATACCCATCAATATAAATGGCAGATTCATGTTCGCAATTATGAATCGTACAACCTGACTTTATTTCTACATAACTTGATTTAGACGCTCCTTTGGTTGCCTCAATTCCTGAATTATCAAAAGTAGAATTTTGTACTACTAAATCTCCTTTATGATATTTTATTCCGGAATTGTTGAATGAACAGCTATTAACTGTTAGTTTTTTACTTTCTCCGGTCAGCATACAATTCTCAAAATTTAAACCATTGAATGAATATGTGTTGCTACTATTTGTTAGGACTAATCCACCCCATTCGGTTCCCGGTTGTGATTTAAATGTACACCATATGCCACTAAAACTCAAATCACCTTCAATAGTTATTGTCTGTGATGAATTACAACCTATAATTTCTGTATAATTACCTAACCAAAGGGTAGCTCCATCCTCAATAATAAGCTTACCATTATTTTCGAACTGCAAGACACAATTTACAGGTACTGATAGTGTGGCTCCGGAACGTACTGTTATCTCACTTGAAATGGTAGTGTTTTGGGGCAAAGTTAAATTTTGGGTCACTTCAAATCCCAGTGCCATGAGGTTCATTGCCGGATCACCGAAATAATTAAAACCATATATATTTTGTTCAGTATCTTCTAATATTTTACACTCAAGTATAAATTCTCCAGTAATATGTGACAAATCATTAAAAATTGCATTGGGAATACTGCCTTCGAGTTGGCATAAATTAATACTTGGCCATCCCCACCCACCTCTTGATGTGCCAAAATAACCAACAAATCCTTTATCAGGACGGGTAGTAGAATATTCTGCAAAACAATCATAACTATAGTCAAAATAGCCGGTAAAACAAGATATTGCTATTTGAACAGGATATTTACCCTCATTATTTATATTACCAATTAAATAGTTCATTGTTAAATTATGGCCTGCCTCTATCTGCCAAAAGTAATTAAATCCATGACCTTGAAAAAACTGTAAAAAACTGCCATTATTTATCGATTGAATAATACCATCTTCCACCTCTTGCCATGAACTTGTATATAAGTTATAAATATCCAAATTATAAGGTTCATTGATCAATTCATCCAAATCTGAATAGTACTGTTCATATTCTTCTTCATCTGCAACATCTCCATTGGAAAAAACAACATTATATCTCCAGTCTTCGAAAATATATTCGCTTTCATTAAAGATTGTTTTATCTACAATATTTGTCAACTCAAATGTACCATTATTTGGATCATCATCATTATCAACACAAAAACGTCCTATGAAAAGATCTCCAACAGGATCATAGGCTTGTTGCTTCGTTACACACGAATAATGATAATCACCAGGGTATGATGATTGATTTGGAGGTACACCTACTTTAAACATATAAGACGTAGGCATACCTTCGTTGCTTCCATACTCCGAATCCCCGATCAACAACACATACCCCAGCTTGCCATCATAAGTATGCTGTGCATTTTCTCCCTCGTAGATGCGCCTGATGCAGGTGCGGATGCGTTCTTCCTTTTTATGCTCTTGGGTTTGTGGAGGTTCTAATCCTTCATAATAAAATCCTAAATCATCGGAAATTACAGTAGTAGCATTAATAATAGCCACATCAAAACCATTATAGGTTGCTCGGTGATTTGCGATGCGTAAAACCTCCGATTCGGGTTCATTGGGCTCAAAAAAGTGTTCGGCACAAATGATCAGGTAATCGGCCACAATGGTGCAGGCTTGTGCCGTATCAGTTAGGGTAACCCATTGCACATTGCCATTGCCCTGTACATTGTCGTTGATGCTTGCCGTTATGCCGCTGGAGACATAATTGAGCATGGTGTTGGTGGCCACGTTGTTGAAAATACCGGTATTGACATTGACCGGGGTGGTAGGGTTTACAAAGTCAAGGGTGATTTCGTAGTTAGTGTATACGTCAATATGTTTTAGTACCGGGTTGAACTGGATAGGATAAAGAAATACTTCAGCATATTTCTGATCGCGAAGGTAGCCTGTAGAAACTATTTCGGCATTCATACCGGGCAGGTATTCATTTTGGTTATAAACAGACTCATCTTTTGTAAAAACCTCCTGCATATATACAGCACCACCTGGTTCCTGTACCTCTTCGTAGCCGGGTGCCGGGTAAATATTGTAATTGCTGAAACCTGTCTGGCCTGTTATATTTACCGTTAAAACCATATCATCACATTCGGGTATGGCAATCAGTTGCCTGATGTAGGGCAGTTCGGGACTGCCTGTTTCAGTGGTTTTTCCTGCCCCCGGCACCTCAATCCTTTGAAACAGCTCACCCTCTTCGGTGATGTCGGTTCTAAACATCCCGCATACCTCAACATTAAATTCCACCTGCTGGTTATTCGATTCAATAAGCTCAACAATTGGCTGTTCAGGGGTTGATTTGGTAAAGGTTACCCAATCCTGGGAGTAAACAATAGTGCCAAACAGGCAATATAAAAGCAATAGTAAAATTATTTTTTTCATAATGGTAAATTTTTAGCGAATGATTAATAATTTATTTAAAGGAGAATAATAATCCCCATAGCTTATATTGTAAAGATAAACTCCATTGGATAAATTATGCCCATTTTTATCCCTGCCATCCCAAATATGTGAATTTCGTCTTGATATATCAAACTGCCTGATCATAATTCCATTGATATTTAATATATTAAGTACAGGATCTTCGCAATTTTTAGGCAAATTATACTTGAAGGTAGTTTTAGAAACAAAAGGATTGGGGAAATTGGATAACTGAATATTTTCTAATTTAGAGGTACTTATTTTTGTTATCGTTGAATCAAGGTCATGAAAATATGTTGTAAAAGTTTCCCCGTAATCATTACTATAATCAATATAAAGCCAGATGTGGTCACCGGCATCATTTATCCTGCTTCGCATGACATAGAAGGAACCAGGTTCTTTACCTGCTGTATAAGCAACCCGCCAATAATAAACATCAATATACTCCGATTCAAATTGTTCAATCCAAGTATATCCCGAATCAGCACTATAAAATATTTTATAGTTTGAATCCAACCACCAGGAAACAAGGTATATTTCTCCCAGATTACTTCCCCTCGATATTTTAGGCCATATGCCACTTGGTGCCCAGAAAGCTACCGAACTGTCAATACCTATTTCGGTATAATTAATTGCGTAATCATTTGTGTGATATAGAAAGAATTCTTCACCAGCATTTCCATCAATTCCATAAAACTCACCTTCGTTTACACCAATATCAGATATTGGACAATTTGGTGGATCGGAAACGATTTCGAAATTTAAAGCATAATCATTACTTTTTTGAAGTAATCCCCAACCACCTTTATAGATTGTACCTTCATGCTCTCCTCCCCAATATCTGGTATAATCCGGATAGTCCTCCCTAAATTCCCAATTCTCCCCATAATTAAGACTTACCCACAATTCATTACCACCAATATTATATGATGCACCTATTGTAGCATCACCAAGCACCCAACCAACATCCATTTCATCAGGAGGAGAAGCTGTACTGCTTTCATATTGCAAGGTAATGGTTGCACAGTTGTCAACAGAGCGGAAAATGCCGTAATGGATATGGCCGTAGTTGTCCATGTACCAGTCGGTGGAGAGGTAGAGTTCGGCGGGTTGGGCACCTCTTGTTATCTGGCAAAAAGAATTAAGATGCAAGACAAAAGAACCAAGAAGCAAGATAAATGATAGAAGTATTTGGTTTTTCATAACCTGTAGATTTAGTGGGTTAAAATTAGCTTATTAAGTTGAGAAGAAAAATCTTTGCAGGTGATATTGTACAAATACATCCCTTCACAAACCCTTTTTCCAAAATTATCAGTACCGTCCCATTTTTGTGTTTTTTTCCCTGAAATGTTTATTTGCCTCACCAGGTTTCCATGTATATCAAAAATATTAAGTATTGGATTTTTATAATTTTCGGTTAATTGAAATGAAAAAGTAGTATAATGATTAAAAGGATTGGGATAATTTGACAATTTAATATTGTTTATTTCAGGAGTAATAACACCTGTTATTGTTGAATCCAAATCGTGAAAGTAAGTAGTAAAAGTTTCGCCGTAATCTGTACTATAGTCAATATAAAGCCATACATGGTCACCAGATGGTGCCGGGGTTGCCCTTTTTACATAAAACGAACCTGGTTGCTTGCCTGCTGTATAGGTAACGCCCCAACTATAAATATTGATATATCCCGATTCAAATTTTTCGATCCATGTATATCCAGTATCTACACTGTGGAAAATTTTATAATGATAATCTGGCCACCAGGAAACAAAATATAATTCTCCCGGTTCCGTTCCTCTGCTGATCTCGGGAAACATCCCTGATATATAAGTTCCATAGATTGAAGAATCTACTTCAATAGTCGAAAAAGTATAACCAAAATCATATGAGAAAAGAATTTCAATATAAAACGTTGGCCATGTTGCCCCTGTAAGCATATAGAAATCTCCTTCATTTGTTCCAACTTCAGGAAAACCAAAAACTCCGGAATTTATTTCTTCAAATGTTTGACCATAATCTGTACTTCTATACAGAAAACTTGTTGGATTATTGCAATATTTATATATTTCACCTTCAGTAGTACCACTACTGTATCTACTATCTGTACCAATATTCTCACGAAATATCCATGTTGTCCCATAATCAAAACTCACCCAGAGCTCATTGTATCCATAATTATACAGAGTTCCGATAGATGCATCCCCCAACACTTTACCAATTTTCATTTCTCCTGAAAGTGGAGTTTCAATATTGTTGTATTTAAGTGTAAGGTTTTCGCCATTGTCAGTTGAGTGAAATATAGCATAATGGATTTGTCCGTAGTTATCTACATACCACTGAGCAGATAGATAAATTTCGCCGGGCTGGGCGCCTCTTGTTATCTGACTGTAAGAAGAAAGATGTAAGAGACAAGAAACAAGACACAAGATTATGGATATTATTTGGTTTTTCATAACCGGCTGTTTTAATTGGTTAAATAATAAAAATTGAATGATATCCCTATATTTTATTTCTTAATTTATCCCCACTCCGGTTTCCTTTTCTCCAGAAACGCCTTCATCCCTTCTTCTCCTTCGCTTCCTTTCCCGAACAAGCTACCAAACTGATCAGCTTCCAATTCACAGCCTTTTTCAAAATCCATCAAAAAGCCTTGCCTTGTTACAGCTTTTACTTTCTTTACTGCTTGTGGGCCTTTACCAGAAATTGTTTTCGCAATTTTCATCACGTCTTCCATCAAAACTTCAGGCTCCACTACTTTTTGGACCAATCCAATCCTAAGGGCATCTTCTGCTCCAATCATATCAGCTGACATCAATAAATAAAGTGCATCTCCTAAACCAACTAATCTTGATAATCGTTGAGTAGCAGCATAGCCAGGAATCAACCCGAGATTAACTTCCGGTTGCCCGAATTTGGCTTTTATACTGGCGATCCTGATATCGCAACCCATCGCCAATTCCAGGCCTCCTCCCAAAGCAAAACCATTAATGGCCGCAATGACAGGAATTTCCATTTTTTCCAGACTTCGAAATGTGTTTTGCCCTATTCTGGAAAAATCAGATCCTTCAGCCGGATTTTTGTCAACCATTTCAGCGATATCGGCACCTGCAACAAAAGCTTTTCCGGAACCGGTTATAACCATAACCTTAACCTCATGATTTTTCGAAATCGTGGTAATGGCTTCATCCATTTCTTTGAAAAATCTTGTATTAAGGGCATTCAGGGCTTCTGGTCTGTTTATGGTTATCAGGGCGATTCCCTCAGAAATACTGATTTCTAATATTTTATATTCCATAATTTAGGTCTAAGATTTAAATGTGAATAGTTTTCAAATTTAGAAAAATTTAATTGAATTTAAGGTCATATTCAATTAATTTAGATTCATATCAAACAAGCAATTCCCAAATTAACCGGCAGAAACAAACATAAATTGGAAAATCAGTTTTTTTAACACTTCATTAACAACAAAATACACAAATTCATTGTTGACCTTAGTACAATGTGTAATTTTGCATCGTTAATGATGAAAAACTTTTTAAAACAAATAGTAATTATTCTATTTTCAGGAATTGTGGTTATTGCTTCAGGAGGCTTTAGCCTGATTCACCATTATTGTGCCTGCAACAAAAATTTCAACTATTCCATTCTGGTTGAGAAAACGGAATGCCATGATGAAATGGATAATCATCATTGCGAGATGAAATCTTCACCTGAAGCTAGTTCTTGTTGTCAGCAGGAAAACACTCAAACTCAAGCTAATCATCAACATTGCGGCGATAACCATGATTGTTGTTCCTCAGAGTATTTCTACTTTAAAACTGATAATTTTGATTTATCGGGCATTAACAGGATAAATTTCGTTTTTATTGTTGCTTATGTTGCAGAAATTCAAAACAATCAAAATCAGGCTCAACAATCAAAGTTTTTAATATATCAAATAAGTAATAATTTACCACCCCCCGAATACGGGAAAGAACTTCTGTATTCTATTCACCAACTTAAAATTGCAGCTCCTTTAGCTTAGATTTCCAATCTATCTAATCACTTGAGTTTTACAGGTTAATTGTAACAAACAATTAATCGTTTCACATTTAAAGGAGAGCAATATGAAAACTATATTTCCATTAATAATATATTTTATCATGATTATTTGGTCAAATTATTCCGTTGGACAGCATTTGGATGGATTTGTTTATGATTATGATAAAAATCAACTTAAAGCACCTTTGCCAGGGGTAAACATTTACTGGCTGGATACACAACAAGGTACAATAAGCGATGCCGATGGTAAATTCCATATTAATTATCCTTCTCGGGATTCGCTAATACTGATTGCGAGTTTTGTCGGATATATGAATGATACAATTATGATAGGGGAAGGTCAAACTGATATAGAAATTATTCTTTCAAATAATAAGCAGCTGGACGAATTTGTTGTATCTGAAAAACAATCCAGTAGTTTTATATCACAAATAGACCCATTGCATGTTCAGCATATTACAGGTGCAGAATTAACCAAAGCGGCCTGTTGTAATCTTTCGGAAAGTTTTGAAACCAATGTTTCTGTTGATGTATCATACAGTGATGCAGTTTCAGGAGCTAAAAAAATAGAATTATTGGGTTTGCACGGCAAATACAGCCAGATGATGACGGAAAATATTCCAAACCTGCGAGGTTTGTCAACCACTTATGGACTTGGATATATTCCGGGTACCTGGATGGAGTCGATCCAGATATCAAAAGGAGCTGCATCGGTGATAAACGGATATGAATCAACGACCGGGCAAATCAATATTGAATATAAAAAGCCTGATGGTGAGGAGAAGTTGTTTTTAAATGCCTATGCCAATCATATCGGGAAGTTTGAAGGAAATTTTAATGGAGCTATAAAACTTAACGAAAAATGGTCAACCATGCTTTTTGCACACGGTGAAACCTTCAAAAACAAAATTGATAATAATGGAGATTCATTTGTTGATGCTCCGCTCATCCAACAATACAATGTTTATAACCGCTGGAAGTATGTGAACAAAAACCATATGGCACAATTTGGTTTCCAGGCCCTGGAAGAGAACAGAACCGGCGGACAAATGGAATTTCAGAAATCTGAAAAACGTGATAGTTCTGATTATTATGGGATCAATATCAAAACAAAACGATACCAGGTTTGGGGCAAAACAGGATATGTTTTTGAAAACAAAAATGAAACAAGTATCGGATTCATCAATTCGTATACTTACCATGACCAGTCATCATTTTTTGGATTGACAGATTACAACGGAACGGAAAATACCTACTATGCAAATTTGATTCTTCAATCTGAGATGGGTTCGTTTAAACATAAATACAGTACTGGTCTGAGTTACACTTTTGATGATTACAAGGAGCAATTGAATGATAGTACATTCAATCGAACAGAAAGTGTTCCGGGAGCATTTTTTCAATACACTTATTCAGATAAAAAAAAGCTAACCATGTTGGTAGGAGTAAGAGTTGATTTTCATAACATCTGGGGAACATTTTTCACTCCAAGGGTTCATGCGAAATATAATCTGTTTGAAAATACGATTCTCAGAGCTTCAGCGGGTAAGGGATATCGAACAGCAAATATTATTGCTGAAAACAGTTATTTATTGGCCAGCTCAAGGAAACTTTATATTAAACCTGATATAAAGCAGGAAGAAGCCTGGAATTATGGAGTAAACCTTACCCAAATTTTTGAAATTGCCGAAAAAGAGCTAAATTTAAACATTGAGTTTTACCGGACAGATTTTGTGAACCAGGTTATTATTGACAGGGATCAAAATGCTTCAGAAATTCATATTTACAACCTAAATGGTAATTCTTTTTCCAACAGTTACCAAATAGAACTTGTTTATGAATTGATCCCAAGATTGGATGTAGTTGCAGCATTTCGCTATAATGATGTCAGGATGACCACAAACGAGAAGCTGGAAAGAGAGCCATTGGTAAACCGTTATAAGGGTTTGCTAAACCTATCTTATAAAACCAATCTGGACAAGTGGCGATTCGATTTTACTACTCAATTAAATGGAGATGCACGCTTGCCGGATACTCAATCGAATCCTCCGGAGTATCAAAAATCACAAAACTCTCCTGTATATACGATTATCAATGCACAGATAACCAAGAATTTCAAAAAATGGAATATTTATGTTGGTGTGGAGAATCTAACTGATTTTACACAAAGTGATCCAATAATTGCAGCAGATGATCCTTTTGGCCCTTATTTTGATTCTTCAATTGTTTGGGGACCTATAATGGGTAGAAAATTTTATGCAGGACTAAAATTTCAAATAAATTAAAAATAAACACTTATGAAATCAATAAAATTAGTTTTAGCCGTATTGTTTATTTCTTTTTCAATAGCAGGAATTGCTCAGGAAGAAAAAGAAAAAAAAGGAAAAGAGATCACGGTTATGGAGGTCAAAACATCTGCACAATGCGAAATGTGTAAGGAAAGGATTGAGAAAAATATGGCTTACGAAAAAGGGATAAAATTTGTTGAATTAGATTTGGAGACAAAAGTTTTAACTCTTAAATACAGGGAAGACAAAACTACTTCGGAACAACTTAGAAAGGCCGTATCAAAAATTGGATATGATGCCGACGATGTGGATGCTGATCCGGTTGCCTATGCAAAGTTACCGGCATGTTGCCAAAAAGGCGGACATGATCATGAATAAAAAAACGCCCTGAAAATTTCAGGGCGTTTTTCATTGAAGAAGACTTTTATTTGGTATTAAAAAAATTCTACTGTGGTATAAGTGTTAATTTCACAACATTTTCAGCTGCGAACAAAAGGACAAAAAATACGATTACCAATAATAGCAAAACAAAATTTGGATTAATTTTAATTATGGGAAATCTTTTCATGCTCACTATAAAACTTCTTATCATTTTCATTTCTCTTTAGCTACTTATTCAGTCGCATTTAAAATTAGATGATAATTAGTTACTAACGGTTGCGTCATTAACAAAATATTTATAGTTACCCTTCATAATCATTTAATTTTAGTAACGCAACCCTTCATAATATTTTTACATCTAATCAGAAACCTTTTGTAATTACAATTTTTTTGTAAATTAGTGGTTTTACTGTAACTAAAATATTTGTCAGTAAAACCAGTGGAAAAGGTTGATTTTGATGACATATTAAAAGGTTGTATTTCAGGGAAAAGAAAAGCCCAGGAAGTGCTTTATAATCATTTCTCTGAAGAAATGTTCGGGGTATGTCTCTATTATTCGAAAGACTATACTGAAGCAGAAGATACTTTGCATGAAGGGTTTATGAAGGTCTTTCAAAAAATTGATCAATTTAAACATAAAGGTTCTTTGGCAGGTTGGATCAGAAGGGTGATGATAAATACAGCATTGGAAAAATTCAGAAAACACAATCAATTGTATGCCATTGGTGATGATTTTAAGTTTGAGGAGGATATTGATCGTGATAATGTAATCAGCGACCTTTCTGCCCAGGATTTAATTAAGCTTATCAGGGAATTAACACCTAAATACAGAATGGTTTTTAATCTGTATGCAATTGAAGGTTATTCTCATAAGGAAATTAGCGAAATGTTAGGCATTTCAGAGGGAACATCCAAATCGAACCTTGCAAGAGCAAGATATACATTACAAAATAAAGTAAAAAAATATTTTTATACATCGTCTGCAATTAAAGACGCACAATGACCAGGGACAAGAAAAATATTGACGCACTTTTTGAAGAAGGCCTTAAAGGGTTGAGGGAAAAACCCCCGGTTTATGCCTGGACTAGATTAGACAAAGGCCTTAGCATTGCCAATTCAAAAAAAACAATCATTCTATTAAGATGGGTAGCTGCATCATTGTTATTATTATTAGCATTTGGAGCAGGTTATTTTTATGCGACATATTATAATACTGCTCAGCCAGAAATTGCACAGGAGAATATTACCCCGGTCAAAATCGAAAACATAGAACCTGCTTCTGAAGATATTGCCGATGGTGTTGAAAACAAAGATGTTCAAAACGATTTAGAGTTAAATACCGATGATAAAGGCAATCAAACATTATTGAAATCTTCTGATGTTACAAATCCTGAGGATGTAATTGCTATGATAGATAATTCAGGCAGTTCAAATAATAATATTGAACTATCGGGAATTACAAAATTAGCATCATTGGATATTGCCACTCTACCTGAAGCAACAATTTCAGCTTCAGCAAACTTAAAATATATTAGTACTGACAAAAAAATCAGTGCAGGTAATAACCAGGATATTGCAATTAATTTGTCCAATCCCTATAATCCCTTTAATGAAAGTGATTATGGCGATATTACTAACATTGAAAAACAAAACAAATGGTCTGTAGGAGCTCATTTTGCTCCTGTGATTTCTTATAGGGATATAAGTACTTCATATAATGATCAACTTACAACGAATTTTAATGAAACAGAATCTCAATTAAATAATGCTGAAGAATCTTTACTTTCCTATGCAGGCGGTGTAGATGTATATTATAACCTGAATGATCGCTGGAGTGTTCAATCAGGTTTGATTTATTCAAGGATTGGTCAGATTAACAATGATGCGTTGGATTTTAAACAGGAAAATGATCAATACTTGCTTTTCGCCATCAATACTTCAACCGGAAACATTAATGTAGCATTTGAAAAAATCCCCGAGGATGTGAGAAAAATTAACCCTCCAAAAGACACACTTGAATCCCTTGATTTAAACAATATTAGAGTTGTTCAAAACTTTGACTTGTTGGAAATTCCGGTGATGATAAAATATAAAATTCTAAATAAAAAGTTAGGTATAAACATCTCTGGTGGTTTAAGTCCTGCTTATTTACTGGATAACAATACATCCCTTGAGGTAAATAATGAAAAATATGATATCGGTAGTTCGTCTAATTTGAACACTATGATAATTAACACTTCTTTTGGATTGGGAATTAATTACGAAGTTTTCAAAAAGTTATCCCTCAATGTTGAACCAAACTTTAAATATTCACTAAGCCCTATTAATAAGGATAGCCAGTTTGATTATCATCCCTATTATTTTTCGGTGTTCACAGGAATTATATACAAATTTTAAACTTTCATTTGGCCATATAATTGGCTTTCATTCCTATAATACCGATTATGAAACAATCGAATTCATCTGAAAAATGCACTTCCTATTTCTTGTAAATCCAATAAATAATCAATTGTAATACTTTACAATTTTGGACTAATCACAAAAAATAACCAATTAGAAAATTTATAATGAAAGATAAAGGATAATATTATCGGCGCCTGCGCATTGGAAGTCTTCCGGGAGCACGATATCTGGAATTGCTACTTCTGCCATTGGATTTAAAAACACTCTCGATATGGTAGGTTACTCCAATGTTAATATAGGTATAATAATCAAAATTATCATTTCTAGCATAGTCATCCAGTTTATCGTTTTGAGCCTGACGCATTGCTATATCCATTGTTATCCCTAACTTATCAATTACTTTATATGATATCCCTGCACCAAAAAAGTAAACAAATTCCGGGGTACCAGTGTCTTCAGTATAAACTTCGGATAACTGTACATTATACCTCGTTGACTTAAACATAAATTGACCTACACCTCCGTAGAGTTCAAATCCAAATTTAGGCATGTGTTTATTTGAAATAAGATTAACCAAATTAAACCTTGCATGTATATTATATTCTATAAATGATGCTTCAAAAGTAAGATTACTACTTGTATTTTCACCTTGTAAATTGCCATATAACAGTTGCCCTGAAATACCAATTTTGTTATTAACAATATGTTTAGTTAATATGCCACCAAAAGCAGGACCACTTTCTTTTGTAAGCTTTTCCATTATTTCTGAGTCAAACTTACTCAAGTCCCCATAAAACGAAGTTAAGCCGCCATTTAGATTTATTGCCCAATTATCCCAAAACCCAGCTTTTGTTTTTCTTCCTCCCCATGCCTGGCCAAGGGATATTTGAGGAATTAAAAATCCTGTAATAAGGAAAAGAATTACTATATATTTAATTTCCTTTTTCACTATTTTGTTATTAGTAATAATCTTCATTCAATATTCCCTTTCATTTTATTTAAACTTTTACCATTCTAAAAAGTTACAAAACTTAAGCATCTTGTACTTTATATGGCATATAAATTATTTTCTTCTTCTAAGTAATGGTGATTTCATTCCCATTCGTTTATAGTACCTTGTGTCCCTTGGCTTGTTCTTAATTTTATAAGTCAGGCCAAGAGAGATATAAGAATAATAATCATTATCATTTTTTCGGGTACTGCCATCAAGTTTATCATTGTTCATCAATCTTGCTGTAGCCTCAATATTTACATCAAATGAGTAACTGATTCTGTAATATGCACCTCCCCCTAATAAATATAGAAATTCTGGTGATTCGGATGAAACCAGTATATCTTCTTTTTCAGCATCATCAAAAACCAGTTTTGTATCAAATGTAAGCTGACCTGCGCCCAATTTTGCATAAAGGAAAAAATGGGAATTATTATTTGGCATTAACAAATTAACCAAATTTAAAGTTGTATTTATTGTCCATTCCTTTATTTTGGCTTCAAAATAAGAGCTGGAATTACTTCCCTTTAAAGTTCCCCATATCATCTGATAATTCATTCCAAAAACAGGTGATATTTTCCGATTGATCAAAAATCCATACGCCCAAGCTCCTTCTTTTGATAATTTTTGAGTTAGTTCATCATCATATAGACTGAGTTCTCCAAAAAAGGAGGTTTTTCCACCATTCACATTCACTGACCAATCTTTCAATAATATTGCAATCTTTGGAGGAGGCTTTTGGTATTGACCAAATACATTTCCCTGAATTAAAAATATTAGAGTCAGGAAAATTATATTCCACAATATGAGGAAAACTATATTGGCTCTTTTGTTTCTCTTTTTCATTTCAAGCCGATTGCTTACAAATATTTAAAAATAAAATTGGGGAAAAGGATATTCAATGTTTATACCAAAGATTATAACACATTGAATCATTGGCTAATACAGAAGATGATGATTGGTTAATAATGTTGTTAAAATAGGGTTATTAATGTGTGTAGTTGCTAAAATACTAATAAACAACACCTTGGCTGAACATTAAATATTAATTTAGATACTCATATATCTCCGCTTTCGTAGGAATATTATCTAATTGATGATATTTCGAAGTCGTTAATTAAAATTGAAAGCTTAATTAACAACCACCAGCAGTGATAGTCTTTGTTTTTCTTTTCACAGGGATAATTTGTTTACTGATATTATTATTCATTGGTGATTCTTCATCAATTAATGCTGCATTATAAGAAAGTTCTGTAAAGTTGATTATCTGTTGTTCTACTTCATAATCAGGCTTTTCGGGCAAATTGCCAGCACTTGTTTCTTTCATTAATAAATATTCATATCCTCCCAACAAAATCGTTACATTACCAAATCCAAGTTGTCTTAAAAACATCCAGGATCCATTAGCTACCAGTTGATTATTCCCATATAAAATAACTTCTCTTGAATTCTTTTGCATTTCCTTAAGAAAAGAAATGTTTTCATCTGACATTATCTCCGAAACCGGAATGTTAAAACCCTGAATAGGAAACCAAATAGAAATGATTAACAACCACCAGCCGCTACTCCTTTTTTCTTTCTACGCTTAGGAATTACTTTTTGAGGCTGTTTTTCAACTGTGGAAGATATATTATTATCACCTGAAATTTCCTGAAATACTTGAGCATAATCATATTTGGCTTTCTCGGCATAATAAACCGAATCAGCAGCAATATTTGCAGAGTCATTCCGTAAGATAAAATACTCGTATCCACCGGCAAGGACTTTAATATTTTTAATACCTAATTGAGCCACCAACAACCAGGGGCCATTAGCCTGTGATTGATCATTTCCATAAAAGATCATTGTTTTTCCGCTTTCGCTAATTTTTTTTATCGTTGCATAACTATCATCCTGTAGAATACTATTGAGCGGAATATTTATTGCATCATCAATATGGCCAATCAGAAAATCATAAGGGCTTCTTAAATCAATAAGTTGATAGTTTTGATCTTTCCTTGCTACAATTTTTGCCGTTTCATAAGGGCTGATATCTTCCTGCTCTGCTAATATTGTTTCTAATGTTGCCTGTGCATCAAGTGTAAAAACATATTTCGGGCGGGAAATGGTTATTAGTCCTACAATAATGACGATGGTAAAAACCACCACTGAAATTGTTAACCGTTTGGGATCTCTTTGATGAACCATAGTATGTAGTTTTTATAACTATTTATGTATTAGAAATTATTATCAAATTAAACTTTATCTTGTCAACCATAAATCCTAAGCACTAATTTTTATCCCGAAGCTTCGGGACTAAACAATACCAAAACCAAAATTTTTTAAATTCAAAACATTAGCTATGTCACAAGCTGGTTGTTCGGGTTTGGATATTTGAGCATTTATCATTTGCATTTGTTTAGAATTTAGGTATTCAGATTTAGAGCTTTATTTTTAACATCCACCTGCCGCCACTGATTTCTTTTTCCGCCGTTTCACAACCACCGGTTTAGCCTTCGTATCATCTGTCTGGACGATTGTATTACCCCCTCCAAAATAAGTACATGCTCCCCTTCTGAATTCATACAAGTCAATTTCATAATTTGATGCAGTTGAGGGAGGAGGTACAGGTTTCATAATTGTTTCAACCCAACAGTTCAATCCACCTTTCATGATATAAATATTCGTAAAACCATACCGTGCAGCAACAATCCAGGCTTGTTCAGCATAAATATCACTATTCGAGAAAAAGATGATGTCCTGTGTTTCGGGATCAAGCATATCGGTATATTCTGTATTTAATAATTCAGCCATTGGAATATTAAGTGCACCGGGTAAAGAAAATTTCTCGTTTTCTTTTGCCGATCTTACATCCACTAATACAATTGAAGGATCCTGATCAATTATTTTTTGCGCCACCTGGTCAGTGGTAACATATCTTGCCGGATCATTAATTTCTGCCAACAACTCTTTCGGTTTTATTTGTTTATAATATTGTTTTTCGGGAAGAATTGCCAGTACCACTCCCAATATGATCATTATACCTGCAAGTAAATAATATCGTTTGTTCATTTTTTTATTATTTTAGCATTTAAGCATTCTCTTCCCGAAGAATCGGGATTTCGCTACGCTCAACATTTTAGCATTTAATAAACTACATCTTTGACCTTTTTCCTGATAAGGTAAGTAACATAAAAAGCGACAATAGCCATAACAACAAAAATTAGTGTAAATAATCCTGCGGAAATTCCGAAGAACTCATTTATTTTAACAGCTCCCAAATCATTGGCATAATAAATATTTTCAATTAATGGAAAAGCTTCTGAAAATATGAAAATTCCGATGAAAATTCCGGCGGTGAACATCATGGCATCAATTTTACCGATAACAGCCCCGCATAAACTTGTGCCCGGACAAAAGCCACCAACAACAAATCCCAGGCCCATAATCACTCCCCCTATAACAGCAGAGCTTACAAATGTGGGAAGAATATAGATCATTGAAAGGTCAATCCACCCAAAATAGTCGAAAAACATCAATCCTACCATAGCCACCATTACGGCAGTCATAAAAGTACGCAAGACTACAAAGTCGTAGCCGTAAAAAACACCGGCCAGTTTCCTGGAAGATGAAAAGCCTGTTGCCTCAAGAATATAACCAAAAGCAAAACCGATTAAAAGGGCCAGAACATTGTTCCAGGCCGGGTCTATAATTCCTTGTGATACGAGTGGTCCCATATTGTGTAGTGTTAATTGTAATATGTTAAAAGTTAATCATAATTTCTAATTTCTAAACTCTAAATTCAAAACAATTTCAAATATTAAATTTTTAAAATTCAAAACGTTTAACATTTGTATTTTATATTTCATCTGTTTTGATATTTGAGTTTTGAGCATTTTGATTTGTTTTGTATTTCTTATTTAGGATTTTGTATTTCTTTTCGTCAATCGTAAATCTTTATAAAGTATTAAATCCATAATTTTCTAAAAAACCAGGCAAACATATAGCCTGAACCAAAGATTGCCGCCATAGCGATAAAGCCCCCTAAAGCCATAGAGCCTGAACCACTAAGCGCAGCACCGCTAGTACAACCCCGGCCAAATTGAGATCCAATCCCAAATAGTATCCCCCCTAATAAAGCTGCAATTAACCGT
>JAUVJI010000094.1 GCA_030596605.1 Bacteroidales bacterium | reverse complement strand
CGAATCATCCTGTTCTTCAATTTCAAATGCAAGCTTATAATATTCAACAGCTTTTTGGGTGTTGTTAGTTTGTTCATATACAACTCCAATATTATTATAAGCATAAGTTGCTGAAATGTAATCTTTATTCTCAATAAATATTTCTAATGCCTTTATATAATTATCAATTGCTTCATCATATTTTCCGCTTAGTTCTTTTATTACACTTATATTTGAAAGTTGTTGAGCTGCCTGTATCTCTTTATTGTCATTCTTATATATTAAATATGCTTTATTGAAAAATTCTTCAGCGTACATATAATTTGATTTATCAAAAAATATCAATCCTATTTTATTATAATATTCAGGCAATTGTGAAGTTGGAACTATTTCTTCCAGGTCTTCTTCGATATTATTTATCAATTCAGATAAATCTTCGGCGTTTTCGGTATAAGCAGTTTTTAGGTTACCTAATATCTTAATGTTTTTAAGCGAATCTTTGTGGGAAATATTAGATTCTTGAATGAAATTTGATTTTTCGTTATTACAAAAGCTAAAAGCCAGCAATATAATTATTGATATTAATATGATTGAATTTTGTTTCATAGAGTTTTATTAAATGAATGTACTATCTTTATTCTCCGGATATTATTAATTTGCTTTTACTTTTTTAATTACGTTTGTATAAAGAGAATCTGCTTTTTGTGACATGGAATCTTTTTCAGAAATAATTTTTGAGTTACTATCTGAATTGCGGGTGCATGAAGCAAACAAAACAAATAAAAAAATGATATTGAGAATAATAAAACCGGATTTTTTGTGGACTCTCATATATAAAGTATTTCTGTCAATTTATATTTGAAACGGAATTTACATTACAAAAACAAATTGGGAACTTGTAGTGCTGCAATGAATATTTAGGCGAATAACCAAAATCCCATTTCCAGGTTGCAAATTTTTTAAAAACTAATTTCTCATTAGAGTCAATATTATTTTTAGTCATTGAATACAAAATTACAACTACTTTGCGATAAAATTTCCTCTTAGTTATATTTTGAATCAATTATTTAAAATTTGAAGAGTTCCCTTCAAGAGCTAAGGAGATCACAAAATAATTATTTTATTCTGAACTGATTACCTGGTTATAATCAGCTTCTCTTTTCCGATTTCTTCTCCATCATAAAGAATTTGGATTATATAAATACCCTTTTCAAATTCTTTCAAAGAAATCATATGTTGCTGTTTAAACTGAGGCATATGAGATGTAAGAATTAATTTACTGTGTATATCATACATATTGATCACTGCACCTTTTTTATTCATTGAAAGTATTTCAACAATTACATATTCAGTTGCAGGATTCGGATAACAATTCACCAGTATCCCGGATAAGTTTTCAAATTCAGCTATGCCATAGCCTTGAGGCAGATCTGCTTCCCAAAGCCCTCTTCCATCCAATCCTACTACAATTTTACCACTTGTATAGTTTATCTTTAAATCAACAGGTTTTACATTCGGCAATCCCGGTTTGTAAAGCTCCCAGTCACTTAACTCATCTTCACGAAAGAAAATACCATAATAACTTCCGGCAAAAAGACCACCCGTACTTCCATGCAAATGGGCAAGTGAACAAATCCCTGAATTGTATGAAGTTAAATTCCCGGTTATATCAATCCAGTTTTCACCATCAAATTCCATAATTTTTGTCCCTGATAAATTGATAAAAGATGCCCAAATTTTATCCGGATCTTCATAATCCACTTCAACATCACTAAGCCATGCAGATGGAATGGAAGCAGGTGTAACATCCTGCCATTCAATGAGAGCAGCTTCCATATTTATATTGGTTGATTTAAAAATATAATTATGATCGCCATTATTGATCTTTATAATACGCAGGTATAAATAATCATCATTGCTCTCTGCTATATGCATATCCCATAAAAGGTAATCATCGGGATTCAAACCAAGTTCATTATGCGAAACAAGTAAATTCCAGGTTTCACCCTGATCTGGTGATCGTGCAATTTTATCACCTAAAGAAAGGTAGACAATGTTATGATTAACTGGATTTACCACAACATTGGCTTGCCAGAAATTGCCATAATTTATACTTATTTCTTCAGTCCAGTTTTTATACCTGTATATTAGGTTGTGATCATATAAATAATTGGCATTATAGAAAGTACCTGCTTCCAGATTATCGAATGCACAACCATAACCATCTCCATCTCCTTTCTGCGACCAAACATTTTGTTCTTTGTCATATAACTGTGATCCAACATCCCAGCCACCAAAAAGGTAAAAATTGGGATCTATCAAACTGTGATCAAATTGAAGTATCTTAGCAATACCAATATCATTTACCTTATTAATCCATATCGAATCGGCTAACTTTTTTAAAAATGGTCCGCCATCCGATGCCGCCCATAATTCAGTACCTGCCTGATTAAATTTTAAATCCTGAATATCAATATGTGGGGTTTTTTTTACTTTACCGTTGATTGTATCCACATCATTGTCGTACTCCCAGCTATATCCTCCATCAGTGGAAACATAGCTATCAACAGTCGCACAATAAATAAGGTTTTCATTCAATGGCGAAATAGCAAAACCGTTTCTTCCATTACCTTGTTCATAGAATATAGTATTTAAATGAATCCACTGATTTTCACTAAATATGTATTTCCAATGATCGTTATAATATTCGGATTTATTTTTGGAATTGGTCTTCCCTTTTATATAAACATGCATTAAATCAGGATTAGCAGGTGTTAATTCTATTAGGGAAAGGAAAAAGTCAAACTGATCACCAATTGGAAGAATCTCATCAAGACCTGGAAAGTCTACCCAGGTTTCACCACCATCTGTGCTCCAAATAATTTCATTACCAGAAATATAATTTTGCGCTCTATATTCCCTGGAAATTATTATTGTGTCTGAATTGGTTTTATGAAACTCAATATCAAAAAATCCTTCGCCATTTGAATCCGGATCGTTAATTATTTTTGTCCATTGGATATTATCAGTATCTTCAACAAGGGCATTTGTTGTTCGGTAAACACCTCTTGATGTAGCTGCATATAAAATGTTCGGATTACCAGGATGTCTAATCAATTTTCTAATAAAGTAATTACTTCCAGGTAAACTAAGAGGTTCAATTCCATTCAGTGATTTCCATGTAATACCAAAATCATCAGATATTAAAACCCCTCTGCTAAAACTAAATTTGTGATCCTTATCACCGGTAGCTACGATCCAATATGTTTTATCATTTTCATGGATAATAATTATTGAAGATATTCCCGGTGTAAACATATCCAGTCCATGCATTTCTTTGGGTCTGTCAAGTCCGGCATTGATCCATGAATCACCTTTATTAAGTGTATAATACAACCCTCCGGAAGGAGAACCGGCCAGGATAATACTGTCATTATCGGGATCAATTTCGATACAGGATAAGCGCCCCACATCCCAGGTATCAAATGATGACGAAGAAACGGGACCTATTTCGTCCCAGGTTTCATTTTCATTCCAATAATTAAAAATTTGGAAATAATTGGAAGTTCCATCTTGTAAGTTTATGATTGGGAGTTCAAAGCAACATGAATTTTCTTTTTGAAGAATAATAGTTTGACTAATTCCGCTATTAATAAATAGCGTTAGGCATAAAAAAAAGGGCAAAGAAAAAACTAAAATTCTATCACAATTCATCCCTGTATTTTATTAAGCTGATAAATTTAATAAAAATTTATTAATCTTAATTTAAATCACACTCTGCTTCAGGTGTAGACAGCTGAAGCGGCGGTTTTGAATGGATTATTTTTTCCAGAGATTCTTCAATTCCGATTCAATCTTATTCTTAAATTCCTTCAAATCGGATTTTTTAACCTTCTTGATTTCCTTCTCAATATTTTCAAATTGCTTTTTAGCAGTTTTGGTCATATTCGGAATAACCTTATCCCGTACATCATCCCTGGCATCTTTCATTACATGGGCCAACTCTTCCATATCAACGCTCTTGATCAACTCCTTCACTTTTGCATTCGACATTTTCACAATATCATCCAGCGAATAGTCCTTCACATCATCCAATTTTTCTTTGGCTTTGGTTTTTGCCTTTGCACCGGCATCTTCAGCCTTCTCTTTAACTGTTTCTCCAAATTCCTTTGCTTTTTCCTTGATAGCATCAAAATCGATACCTTCACACTTCTCATCTACCCGAATGAAAAAGTCAGACAGGACATTCATATAATTGATAAAAGCCTCATAAGGCGAGGGGTATGGATTGAAATAGCGATGGACATCACCATCAGAAAACCATTTGGTGCACATATAATAAAAATGATCGCTGGCCTGGAGGTAGTTCCAGTCCCTCATTATTTCTTCATCATTACAAACCTTTATTTTTTCCTCGGCAGAATAAAGTTTTTCAAATGCTTCATCCTGCATTTCATTTCCCAGCCATGCAGTCAGGTCTCTTTCTTCATCAGCCCAGGAGATGGGATTTGGAACATGGATAGTATCCACAGGTTCAAGTTTCCTAGCTATATCCTTCGGTTTGGCAAAGGTATAACCTGTTTCTGCGAAAACCTTTGCCGGTAAAGACTTCATAAAATCAAATATACCGGTATCCTTCCATTGATGCTCCCCAAATGTTTCATAATCCATAAAGAGATTTACAAGCGGTTGTTCTTTATCAATATCTTTTAACCATTGTATATATTTTTCTGCTGTCAAAGGCCACTCGTTCCAACCCTGGTCAGAAAAACGAAAAGCAATGTCATCGCTTAAGCGATAATTCTTGAGTAAAACTTTCAAATCAGAAACTGTGGCATGGCGATAAACAAAATTCGGACTTTTCCAACCTAAAACATGTTTTGCACCTTCCGTTAAAATAGTCTTATAACCCATTTCTGCAACTGTCTCACCGATGGCATCAGAGTAGATCAGTTCCGTATTTCTGAAAGTCACAGGCTTTTGGCCAAATAGTTCTTCTATTTTTTTACTGTGAAGTTCAACCTGCCTTTTGAATTCATCCTTACTTCTTAAAGAAGCCAGCGAATGTGCATATGTTTCAGCAAGAAATTCCACATTCCCTGATGCTGCAAGCGTTTTAAAACTTTCAATTACCTCCGGAGTATATTTTTCGAACTGTTCAAGAGCCAATCCCGAAATGGAATATGCAATATTAAATTTCTTGCCATGCTTTTTGATCAAATCCAGCATCAGCTTATTGGTAGGCAAATAACACTTTTCAGCTATTCTTTGGGCTATGGACTTATTTTGAAATTCATCATAATAATAATGATCCACACCCATATCAAAAAACCGGTATGTCTTGAGCCTGAAAGGCTGATGTACCTGAAAATAAAAACAAATTGATTTCATATTCTCTTTAATGTAAAATTCAATTCCTATATTCTAACTTTATTATTCTATTTTTCCCAATTAACTAATGACCAATGACTCGTGACCAATGTCTAATGATTCACCGCATCCCTGTAAACCTCCATAATCTTCACTGCAGCATTTTCCCATTTCAAACTGTCTACTTCATCCTTGCCATATTTAATAAATATTTCGGATAAAGATTTGTAGTGCAGCAAACCCCAAATAGCATCCGCCGTTCCATTTACATCCCAGAAATCAACTTTTATAGCATGCTTTAATATCTCGGCAACACCTGATTGTTTTGAAACAATAACCGGTACATTGGTGCGCATTGCTTCAAGTGGAACAAGTCCAAAAGGTTCGGATACGGAGGGCATTACAAACACATCGCTCAGGGCAAACATCCGGTCAACAGCTTCTCCTCTTAAAAATCCGGTAAAATGGAAACGGTCAGCAATTTTAAGTTGTGCAACCCGCCGTATCATTTTATTCAGCATATCACCGGAACCCGCCATAACAAACCTGACATTCCTGTCTTTTTCAAGAATTTTGTGGGCAACTTCAATAAAATACTCAGGCCCTTTCTGAAATGTGATCCTGCCCAAAAAAGTCACCACTTTTTCTTTTATGGCTTTCTTTATTTCCAATACTTCCAGCTTATCAACAGGTTCGATGGCATTATGAACTGTAAAAACTTTTTTTGCTTCAATTCCATGTCTTTCAATAACTATTTTGCGGGTCAGGTTACTAACTGCAATCACCCTGTCAGCAGCAGTCATACCATTTTTCTCAATATCAAAAACAATGGTATTGACATCTTCACCGGTTCTATCAAATTCAGTAGCATGGATATGAACGACCAGGGGTTTACCACTCACTTTTTGTGCTGCAATCCCGGCATAGTAAGTCAGCCAGTCGTGGGCATGAATTACATCAAAATCATAATTGGCAGCGATGGAACCTGCTACCAATGCATAACGTGAAACCTCTTCCATGAGGTTCTCTCCATATTTACCTGAAAACTCAAAATTCTTGGAATATATTGATTTCTTTCTTAATTCTTTTTCAAGTTTAGATTCATTTTTTATCTTTTGAAATTCTTCCGGATCAAGATATGGAACAAGATTGGAACCAACCTCCATATAGGTGAAGTTTTTAGCAAACTGCATGAACTCAGTATCTGTTACATCCACCGACACATCACTGGCATTGATGAGACGAACAGCTCTTTGGTCCTCATCGCCATAAGCTTTTGGCACAACAAACAACACTTCAGCGCCTTGCTTCAACAATCCTTTTGTCATGCCATAACATGCCGTACCGAGCCCTCCTGAGATGTGCGGTGGAAATTCCCACCCAAACATTAATACTTTCATTGGTTATGATTGGTATTGTCCTCGTAAATTTTTATTAAATAATTTATTCTCAATAATTCCGCAACACTCCATGCCTGGGATATTGCTCCTTTTCCTTTGTGCGGTGGATCACCATAATACAATTCTGAAATTGTCCCAACTCCGGCTTCAATCATTTCTCCCTCAAATCCTGCATAAAGGTTCTTGATCAGACTTAGTCCGCTTTTTCCATGAATTCTCAAATACCCATCAGCAAACTGCCCAAGCATCCAGGGGAAAGCCGATCCGTTATGATAAGCTGAATCTCTCGCTATTATATCTCCTTTGTAAATACCTTTATAGTCCAGGTTTTTAGGAGATAATGTTCGCAAACCTCTTGGAGTTAATAATTCCAACTCTACAATTTGTAAAATTCTGTTCTTAATTTCATCTGAAATCGGGCTGAAAGGCAGGGATGTTGCAATAACCTGGTTGGGCCTTACACCAAAATCTTTTTCATCACCCCTAACCACATCTGCAAGATAACCTTTATCTTCATCCCAAAATGTATTCAAAAATGATTGTTCAATATTTTCTGCTAATTTGCGCCATGTATTTAAACCTTTTGTTTCCCCAGCCTGTTCAGCCATCTCAATGTAAAATCTGACAGCATTATACCAGAGCGCATTTACTTCAACAGCCAAGCCATTGCGGTTAATAACCGGTTTTTCATCTATTTTAACATTCATCCAAGTTAGTACATCTTTTTCTTCACCTGCATATAATAATCCATTATCCAGTGTATGAATATTGAAGGATGTTCCTTTATTAAAATCGCTAAGAATAAGTGACATAACCTTTTTATACTTTTTCCAGATAGTTTTTATATCTCCTGTAAAAAGCACATATTGTTGTAATGCCCAAAAAAACCACAAAGGAGCATCAACCGAATTATATATAAATTCACTGCCTATTCTGTTGTTCGGAAAAAACGATCCCTGCATACGCTGAACCATAGAATCAACAACGGCAAGAAAAGTTTTAGGATCATTTTGTGTTAATGTTAAACCCGGTAGTGCAACAAATGTATCCCTGCCACTGATATTAAACCAATGATAACCTGCTATTAAATCAATCTTATCAGGCCTCTGAATAATAAACTGCTGTGCTGCATTGATCAAACAATTCTCAAAACTATCCCTTGGAATCCTGATATCCGTTTCTTTGGCGAATAAAGGCTTCAGCCCGGTAGATGCAATTTCCTCAAGCCCGGCAGCAAATACGATACTTTCACCTTTTTTAATCTCAAGCTCAAAAAATCCGGGTACAAAAAGATCTTCATTGAAATCATATCCCCTGCTTTTCTCCTTGGCATATTCCAATCCATAATACCAGTTGGGATTATGAACAAATTTAACATTTTTAGAAAACTGCATGAACAATGGAGAATAGGGTTCATACATCTTAACGCTAATTCCATTTTTCACCCTTGTAAAAGATGTATTAACATTCTCATTTGCTGTGCTCAGGGAATGGACACTTCGGAATGCCAAATAGGGTTTGAACCTCAACTTAGTGGGTGAATGTGCATCTTCTAATGTATATCTAATCAAAATCCTGTCATCGTTTGCTGCAAACACCCTTTCTTTTGAGAGCACTACCCCTCCTACCCTGTAGGTTAATTTTGGTATAGGTTCCGAATCAAAATCCCTGATATATTTATGCCCTCCCGGGTCGTAAACATCATCTCCATATTTGTGGATACCCAAATTAAATTCAGCATTTCTTTGAATTACCGTTGCATCAAAAGAGGATAAAAAAACATGATGCTGGTTATCGATTTGTGGTTGCAGACTCACCAGTAAACCGTGATATTTCCTTGTATTACATCCTGTAATGGTAGTGCTGGCATAAGAGCCTGCCCTGTTTGAACGCAATAGTTCTTTTGTAAGGGAATACTCAAGATTTACTAACTGATTCTTATCGAATTTGATATAACTCATATACCGGGTATTCTTAATTAATTTTAACGGAGGTGCAAAATTAGGTATTATCTTAATATATAAACATGTAAATCTAATTGTTTACATAAAATTAAGATTGCAGGAATTCTTTCTGTCCGAAAATTTATTCCTTGAGAAGTAAATATCACATGTGCAAAGATTTGATACAAATACCAGGAAAAGCAAAAGCGGCCTCATCTTATTGATGAAACCGCTTCCTTTCATATCGTAAAGTATTTTTATTACCGACTAAATCGTTTTTTGTTTTGGTACACTTTTTTCGCTCCATAACTCACTCCAAGTGATAAAAGCAAAGCTAACCCACTTCCAATTGGTGATCCGCCACCTACAGGTAAATCACCACCACCCGGACCTCCACCACCCGGATCGGGAGGTTGATCGGCAAACGAAATAAATGTTAATGGAAGCAATAAAACAATGGTTAACAGAAGCTTTCGTAAAATCTTAAACATAACTATAAGTTTTGTTACAAAAATATAAGTCAATTATACTACGATTTGTTCAAAAGGATACAAAAAAATATATAAATTTGCCATATACATATATTCATTATAATTAATTATTTACATATGTTATTATGAAAAGAATCGCAATATTTATTTTTGCCATTTTTATTTCCACACTTACATATGCTCAAGTTACAGGAATAATATCCGGCTTCATTGTTGATTCAGAGACTTCGCAACCAGTTGAAAACGCAGAAGTTATTCTCCAGGATATTGGTGAAGGAATCACGTCAGATGATAATGGATATTTTCAATTCGATAACTTGAAACCTAATAGATATTCAATAATAGTTATGCATCTGAGCTATGAAAAACAAACACAAGAGGTTACTTTAAAAGCAGGAGAAAAAGTTGAACTAAATTTTGTATTAAACCCTATAACCCGAATCTTAAGCGAAGTAATTATTGAAGAAGAAATTTACAAGGACTTAATAATTAGCAAACTCCCATATATCGAAACCAGGTTATTCAAAAAACAAATTGAAGAAAGTGCAGCCAGGGATGTAGGCGATTACCTGCGTTCCGCCAACAATATTGGTGGTATCAGGAAGGGCGGAACCGGATTGGATCCGGTTGTAAGGGGGTTTAAGTTCAGCCAGTTAAATGTACAGGTTGATAACGGATTGAAAATTGAAGGAGGATGCCCCAACCGGATGGACCCTACTACTGCGCATGTTGAAATAGAAGATATTGAAGAGATAGAAGTATTCAAAGGGCCTTATGCGCTAAAATACGGACCCTCTTTTGGCGGCGTCATAAATATGAAAACAAAGTTACACGATATTACAGATACTGCCCATATCTATATTAATGCAATGACTGGGTATGAAAGCAATTGGAATGGCAATAAACAACATATAGGTGTCAAAGGCGGAAATAAGTTTATCTTTTTTAATCTATCAGGAGGCAGAATAGATTATGGAAATTATGAGGATGGAAACGGAAATGAAATTAAATCAGAATTCAAAAGATATAACTATAAAGGCAAGTTGGGTATCAGGCCTGTTAAAAATCACACATTTATATTAAATTTCGAAGAATCGAAAGGAAGATACGTTCGCTACCCAACCCTGCCCATGGATGAACGTTCTGATGATACACGGTTGATGTCATTTGATTATATAGCAACAGATTTATCCAATTCATTCAAAGCAATAAATTTCAAAATATACAATTCCAATGTAACTCATGAAATGGACAATAAATACCGTCCATTTTCCGACACCGTAGTAGCAATATCTAAAATCCATGCAATAAATACAGGGGGAAGGGCTGATGTTCAATTTATGTTTGGCGAAAATCGGCTGACGGCAGGAATGGATTTTGAGCAAATAAAAAAAGATGGAGATCGGATAAAAAGCATGATTATGCAACCCGGATTACCGGTTAAAACAGAAATGCTCTGGAATAATGGGTTGATTCATAATATAGGTTCGTTTGCAGAATACATTCTGAATATCAGCAGATTTCAAATCATTGGTGCAATCCGTTTTGATTATAACCAGGCTCGTTCAGATAGCATTACAATTTTGCATCCTGCCCAGGGGGAAATTTACCATTATGCGACGGATTCTATAAAATCAAACTTTAGTAATTTCAGTTTTAGCCTGGGGTTAACACAGGAGTTCAATAAAAACCTGTCACTCTCGCTTGCCCTTGGAAGAGGGGTCAGGAGTCCGGATATGATCGAAAGGTTCATCATTTTATTGCCTATTGGGTATGACAAATTCGATTACCTTGGAAATCCACAACTAAAACCAGAAGCCAACAATCAGGTTGACCTGACCTTAAAATACACAAATGAAAAAATCGGATTGCTTCAGGTTAATGGATTCTATTCCCTGGTAAATGATTATATAACCGGCAAAATATTGCCTCCTTCGGTTCAAAAACCACTTTCAAAAGATGTACTGGGAGTAAAACAATTTTATAATGCGGGTAATGCCCAATTACGTGGATTTGAATTCTCATATGCAACACCAATCCGGTTTGATTTCGGGGCACAGGTATTTGCTTCCTATACCTACGCAACTTTAAATAAGGTCAACAAATATGTACTGAATGATCAGGGACAGGTTGTTGATGAGGTAGAAATAAAAAATGATGCCCTCACCGAAATACCTCCTTTTGAATCAACTGTAATTCTCTACTATAAATTATTTAAAGGAAAATTCACTCCCAAAGCTAAGATCAGGATGGCGGCTGCTCAAAACCATATCTCTGGAGCATCGTATGAGCAGAAGACACCTGGATTTGTTGTAGCTGGTTTATCTTTCAATCTTTACTTTAATCGCTACCTGAATGTAAGTGCCGGTATAGATAATATCTTCAATAATGCTTATTACGAACATTTGAACAGGAATATCATCGGAAGCACCACAAATATGTATGAGCCCGGCAGGGTATTCTATATTAATTTAATGTTCAACATTTAATAATAAAATCATGATGAAAAAGTTTATATATATATCTTTGGTTTTTCTGTTTCTGGTGGGCTGCGAAAAAGAGAGGCAGGAGGTTGCGGTAAAATATGAAGTTAGTGATGCATATTCACAAACTGAAATCAGTTACAGAAACAGCGAAGGTGAAATCATAAATGAAACTATTGATTTCCAAAGTATCGAAGATGTCTGGAATATTGACTATAAGGATAAAAGAGGAGAAATTGTTTATGTCTCTGTAAGATACAGCGACTCGACATCTTCAGTTAATGTGAGAATTTTAGTTGATGGAAAAATTTACAAACAAGGATCAAGTATTAATGAGCCCAACAAATATGTTACTGTTTCGGGGACCATCCCCTATTAATAATTTTGTGCGTTTCAACTTTGGCCTGATAATAATTTTTGTCTTGTTATTTTCTGCCTGCACTGAAGACGACCCGGAAGATATTCCTGAAGATGAAACAGGCCGTATAACATTTAAGTTTTCCCACCAAGTTGATGGTGAAAATATTCGATTCGATACCCTCATTTATGAAAATGTAGCCGGGAATCCTTACCTGGTAAATGAAATTCAATATTTTATTTCAGATGTGATCCTTTATAACAACGATGAAACGGAATTATTAATTGACGATTGGAAAGATATCCATTACGTTGATACGGATATTCCTGATACACATTCATGGGAAGTATTTGATAAAATACCCGAAGGCACTTACGATTCTATTGCTTTTACTTACGGAATATCAGAAGAAAAAAACATCTCGTTTATGTTTGTTAATCCACCTGAAAGTTTTATGTTCTGGCCTGAATACCTCGGCGGAGCTTACCATTATATGAAGTTGAAGGGAAAATGGCTTGAAGAAGGACAAACAATCCAAACCACACCTTTCGACTTTCATCTCGGCATCGGTCAGATTTACTATAGCTATCCCGATTCAATCATCGGTTTTGTGCAAAATTATTTCCGTGTATCTTTGCCTGGTTCCGGTTTTGATTTGTCAAAAGGAGAGAAAAAAGAGATCAATATTATAATGAATGTTGAAAACTGGTTTCAGTATCCGCACATTTATAATCATGATGAATGGGGTGGATATATCATGCAAAACCAGGAGGCCATGCAAAAGGCAAAAGAGAACGGAAGCAATGTATTTTCTACAAACTTTATCGACTAAAAGGAAATGAGAATAATAAATACCTTAATATCTTTTGGAATATTGCTAATTATATTTTCCTGCAATGAATCGGATGATATTGGACCTGTAATTACTATGAATGGCACCGATACTGTTTTTCATGTATTGAATGAGATATATTTTGATGAAGGTGCTGTAGCTGTGGACGAAACAGATGGAAATGTTACAAATAATATTTATGTCGATAATCTCGTGGATGAAAACCTGCTGGGTGAATACACTGTGACTTACAATGTTATTGATAAGGCAGGAAACGAGGCTAAACCTGCAGTTAGAACGGTATTTGTAATTAATTTAGGAGATATTTATATCGACAATTATACCTTAACTGAAACACAAACCTTTCCCAACCAGGAAAGCTGCCAGTATAATGTTTTCACCTGGGTTGATTCTACTTTAAATTGGCGGTTGACATTCAATACCTTTGCCTGCGATGCAGGATTTGAAGTATTCGCAGATATTTATGATTCCGTCTTAATTATGCCTTTTCAATTACTTGAAGATTCATTAATCAGCATGTCAGTGCAAGGAAGTGGCGCTATAACCGATTCTACTATTTCGATAGAATATACTTTGAAACTAAATGATATAACCTCTCTTTGGGAGGCTGAATTTGAAAGGTTAAAATGAAAAAATCAGGATTCTTCATATTAGCACTTTTTTTAATTCTTTTTTCATCACAATGTAAGAAAGAC
Source organism: Bacteroidales bacterium (assembly GCA_030596605.1). GTDB lineage: Bacteria > Bacteroidota > Bacteroidia > Bacteroidales > JAADJA01 > JAADJA01. The sequence goes on along the minus strand of JAUVJI010000094.1, from coordinate 3,009 downwards.
AGTGAACCTGACCCGACTCCTGTTCATAATCCCACTCCATATGAAATACTTGTTCCATTTCATTTCCCTACCAATCTTAACATCCCCGAAGATAATCCCATGACCGTTGAAGGCATTGAACTTGGTCGTTATTTATTTTATGATACCCGACTGGCAGGAAGAGCGGATGAAGGAAAATATATGAGCTGTGCAACCTGCCATTTGCAGGAAAATTCATTTGAATGTGGGATTGATCATCCGGAATTTACCGGCGGATTTACGCACGGGCTTGATGGCAAGCCAACTCCTCATGTTATGTTACCCTTAATGAACCTGATATGGAATAGTTCAGGTTATTTGTGGAATGGTTTTGTAAGCAATGATAACCCATTACCACAGTATAGGAACATTGAAGACCTGGTATGGATGGGGATCCTTGTTGAACATGAGATGAACAGCGATACAAACAAGGTCAGGGAGGTTTTTCAGCAAATCCCGGGATACCCTGAACTGTTCAAAAAAGCATTCGGCAGTGAAACAGTAACCGTAAAAAATATGGGTAAAGCAATTGCTCAATTCATACGTACACTTATCTCAGCCGATTCCAAATTCGATAAATACCTACGTGGGGAAATACAATTATCAGCCTCAGAACTAAACGGTTTTGTTTTATTTACCACCGAAGAAGGCGCCGATTGTTTTCATTGTCATGGTGCTGCCGGCAACCCACTGTTCACAACCAATCTTTTCTATAATAATGGTAAAGATTCTTTATTTACCGGACAATATGAAGATTTACGTGACAGATACCATGTTACCGGCGACCCCATGGATCTCGGAGCTTATAAAGCAACAACCCTGCGAAACATAGTATTTACAGCGCCTTACATGCACGATGGCAGGTTTGCTACATTGGATGATATAATTGATTTTTATAGTCATCACCTGGTTTGGTCTCCATACATCGACCCGTTGATGCATCATATAGCAAATGGAGGCACACAGCTAACCCCAACTGAAAAAGAAAATTTAAAAGCTTTTTTATTCACGCTTTCAGATACTTCCTTTATCAATAATCCTGATTTCGGGAAACCGGATAAATTCCCGGATGAGAAATAAATAATAAAAGCCAATATTCAAACAAATCACAATTTTTCAAATTTCAAAAGCCAAACGGAATATGAAGCTAAACAGATCAAATGGTAAACTAAATTTCAATAGATCAATAATATTAGCTTTATCGATTTCTTGCATGCAAACAATTATTTTATTTGCTCAAGTACCCTATCCTAATAATTATGAATGTAAGGAATTCCTGAACGATAATTATTCAATAGGAATCAACGATAGCATCTATTATACACCAATACTTCCGCCATTTTCCAGTGTTGCAAGATCAACTCCTCAAAAAGTTGAAGCTGATCCCACTTCATTTCAAATTTTCAAATACTATTATGCGAAGGATAAAAACAATGTGTTTTATAAAGGTCAAATAATTCTGGAAGCGGATCAAAAAAGTTTTGAAGTCTTTGATTCAATAAATTCATATCAAAATCAAGATATATTATTTCCTCCAAGCTATATTACACACTCTTTTAACTTTTATGGAAAGGACAATAAAAATATCTATTATGGGGCAGATATAATTGAAAATGCAGATCAAAAATCATTCAAGGTATTCTCAATCTGTTATGCTAAAGATAATCAATATGTTTATTATCGGGGAGAAATATTAAAAAATGCAGACCCATTATCATTTACTGATGTAAAGATTGCATTTGCAAAAGACAAAACCAATGTTTATTATTATGGAAATGTATTTTCAAATTGCCCGAATTCATTTGTCCTATTAAAAGGAAGGTATGTTAAGTATGCAAAGGACTCATTGAATGCTTATTATATACACCCAACTTTGGGTGTTGATACCATTGAAAATGCGATAGTTAAAAGTTTTCGTTCAATAGGTGATCTTTATGCTACTGATGATAAAAGTATATTTATAGGATCATCGTTTTTCGAAAATTCTGATCCTGGAACTTTTGCACATATAAAAGATAACTTTTATAAGGACAAGAACAATGTCTATCATCAATGGCATAAATTGGAAAAAGCCATTCCTGAATCATTCAAAGTTATAGGACGATGGTATTCAAAAGATTCGGAACATATTTATTATCAGGCGTTACTTGTCCCTCATGCCAACCCGGAATATTTTGAATTGGTTGACAACGTATGCGGGAAAGACAAAAAGAATGTATATTTTACAGAGAATATAATTCCCGGCGCCGATCCAAAATCTTTTACTGCCTTGCGCTATCGGTGGCAGATGGATGATAATTTCATATATCATGATTATGAAAAAAAACCTCTTATTGACAGAAATACTTTTTCATTAGAGCCTGAAGCACATGATAAAAATTATTCATACAATAAGTTTACCGGCGAACCAATTAAATGAATTATTTAGTCAAATTTTGTCGCACAACAGATTTCTTAATCCTGTTTTTTTAGGGTTTATTGAAGGGTGAAAATACTCTAATCTAAACATTAGTATTCTTCCATTGTCATCCGGATTATTTCACGCAAAGGGTGCAAAATTCCGATCCCGAAAACTTTCGGGACTATCGGGATCGCTAAGAACGCCAAGCTAATCTTGCCACAATATGGATCTTTGCGAATCTTTGCGCTGCTTTGGCGATCTCTGCGTGAACCAAATAATACTTTATAAATATCCACAATTAAACTTTTCATTAACAATTTGTCAACAGGCATAAAAACCTATCATGAAATGTTATAGTTTAGCCATCGGCGTTCTTCAATAATACATCTGTTATTGGAATGTGCGGTAAACACTGTAATACAAACCCATTCATAAAATCAATACGGTATCACTATCGCACAACATGTCAATGCCTGAAATACGTTGACCAAAAAAAGCGTATTATTATGGTAGAAAATAGCATTTTTACAAAGGATCTCAGATCGAGACGAAACCGTTATTTTAGTAATGATATTAAAAAGAAGATTGTT
>JAUVJI010000087.1 GCA_030596605.1 Bacteroidales bacterium | reverse complement strand
ATATAAGATGTCATAAATGCAAGGTTATTTTACAATATTACAAATACCCTTGCACTAAAACAAATTTCTTTTTACATACTTTTCAACAATATCAATGTTTATAAAGTTTCTGAGGAAACCCTAATTAAGGGTTTTTGGAAAAACCTTTTTATTCTTTGTGCCACTTTGTGTAATAGCTATGACACAGAGAACCACAAAGAAGTCACTGAGTTTCACAGAGAAAAATAATAATCAACTATGAATTTTAGATAGTGATTAGTTATGTTAATACTTAATAACTTTTCCTGATTCAATTACATGGTTGTTTTCGTTTACAACCTGATAAAAATAATATCCCGAAGTATGATGCTTACTAAATTTGATGGTTTGCCATTCTGATGTTTGCAGTTTTTCTGCAAGAATAATCCGGCCGTTTACGTCATAAATTTCAATACTACAGTTTTGTGACAGCTTTTTATCTGACTTTAAGAAAATTTCATTTGTAAACGGATTGGGGTAAACCATAACAATTTCATAATCAAAATAACTATCCTGGGTTTTATTGCCCGTGAATAAAATTTCATAAGGCCCCATTTCAATGGCATCCCCATATATCCTGTAATTTCCGTCTAAATCAGTTAGAGGAATATTTAATCCGGTTGTATCTGGTATGCCGGCATCCAGGCATGGACTGCCAGGTAAAAGATGAAAATCAAGATTTGTTGTATCTGCAAACTGAGGATCATCATATATGTTTCCACCACCATCTATTGCATTGGGTGGAAAATCACCTTCAATGCAACTATATGAAATAGTTACATCTGCACCGGGCGGAACCCAGAATGAAGACTCATTGTTCAAAATGATATTATTAATAAGCTTACAATGCGAATCATCATCAAATGAAATTCCTGTGGAACTGTTGACAATAGTATTGTTCAAAATGCTGGGTGAAGCATGTAAACACTGTATCCCTTCCGACGTGTTATTAACCATCAGATTGTTTGCAATTAAAATTTCCGACCAGGCACTGCAATATATAGCGGTGGATGAATTGTAAAAATGATTGTTTATGATTTTGGGTGAGAAATCGGAACAATGTAAACCATCCATATTTCCATTAAAGTAATTGTTTTCAACAACGGTTCCTGCACCTTTACCTGATATACCAAATAGATTATCAATAATATGATTATTAGTTATGTGAGCATCCGAATGATAAGAATTTATACCTGTGCTATTATAAATAAACCTATTATCTGTAGTGGTAATACCTGTAGAATAGTATAAGAATAAACCGGTTCGCTGTTGATAAAAATCAAAGAAGTTATTGCTCTCAATCAGCACATCTTTACAAAATCTTAGAATAATTCTTGTGCCATATACTTGATTCTCATTTGGAAACGAACAATGATTTAATCTGAATGACGAATTGTAGCTGTATAAACAATTATATTCCATTATTAAATTCCTCAACTTTAATCCGGTTATTTCCGTATAATTATCAAGGAATTCATCTATAAACAATGCATGTCCCGTATTACTTCCGTCGATAATGGTTTGATCAATGTATGTAGTATCCTGGTCAATGATAAATTTACTTGCAAGTATGAGGTTTTTATTTAGAATAACATTTTCTTCATATGTTCCGGGATAGATAAGGATTGTGTCACCGCTGATGGCAGCATAAATACCATCTTGTATATTAGTGAAATCACCTGTTCCGTCTTGCTTAATATGTATGGTATGATTTGTATAATTGGAGTTCAGCAGGAAGTTTATTCCTGATATTACCTGCCCCTGCATAAGTTCTGTATTAAATACCGTATCATTTGAATATCCTTCGAGATAAGCTGAAATAGTATGAGTTCCGGGAAGCAGGTTTATTTTATAATTACCAGCTGGATCGGGACTTGTAAATTGATTGATGGTTTCAATTAATACATTTTTCAAAGTACCATAACCTCCATTAAGGTTTACTAAGCCTTTTACAGTCCCATATTGACTCATGTTAAAATACTTGTAGCCCATATCGGTTGTGGTTCCGTCAGGATCAGGATCTAATCCGGGACTTCCTGCATTAATACACGTTGACTGTAATGTTAATTGATAACTATCATTATTCGGATCTGAAAAAAGGGGATCTGCTAAGATATTTCCTTCTCCTTCATGGCCTCCCTGGACAAGTGAATATAAAACAGTAACCTCAGTAGAAACAATTTGAGCACTATTCGTTGGTTGGTTTCCCCAAACAATGCAATTTAATATTCCTGCAGTTGAATATTTATTCAGAAAGATACCGGCTCCAAATCCATATACCGAATTATTCGTAATCGTATTATTTTGAATTACACAATTGGAAGATCTGACCGCAATACCTCCTCCGTCACCAAAATCAACTGTGTTACCGTAAATTAAGTTCCTTTTTATTCTAATACTATTCGAATTCAAAATACAAATACCTGCTCCATAGGCAACGCCATTACCACTTTCTGTAACATTTCCATAAATTTCATTACCCTCAATTATAACATCAGTTGATTCATCGATTAAAATTCCTCCACCATTATATGCACCTGTGTTATTTCTGATAATGTTGTTTTTGATAATTGCTGATGAGTTGGAAATCCCGATACCGCAACCATCCAGATACCAAAAACAATAATTGTCTTCAATTATGTTGTTTGTAATAACCGGTGAACTATTCTGTATTCTGATCCCGAATCCGGATACATCACTATATAAATAGCCTGTATTGGCATTTTTGATGGTAAAGCCTGAAAGTATTGCTTCTTGTGTTTCTCCATTAACAAATGAAACCAAATGATAGTTTTCATTGTTTCCGTCAATAATAGTTTGTGAAATATAAGAGGTGTCCTGGGTAGTAATAAATAATGAACCCACAACAATATCTTTACCCAAAAAATTGATAGTTTCAATATATGTCCCCGGACTTACCAGTACCGTATCCCCATCTAAAGCTACTGATATGCCTGCCTGTATCGTCGGTTGGTCTGCCGGAACATTAATGATTTCAGCAGTTATAAATTGAAAATTAAATATTGTTGAAAATAAAAACAGTGTAACGAATAATTTTTTCATGGATATGTATCTTAATTACGACTGTCGTAAAGATACAAAAATTAATTCCTTTTTACCAATTTTCCACAATGGAAAGTTTTGTTTCTGTCATCCCTAACATCGTACAGATATAAGCCGGGACATAAATCTGAAAGATCTATTCCAAATTCTTTATTTTAAATTAAGGATTAGTATTTTTATAAAATTCAACAAGATTGATCGCTTCCATTGCTTCTTTAACGTCATGAACACGCAATATATTTGCCCCATTCAAAAGCGCAATGGTATTGAGAATCGTAGTTCCGTTCAATGCTTTTTCGGGGATTGTTTGTAGTAATTTATTGATCATTGATTTTCTGGATAGACCGGCCATAACAGGAAATCCCAAATCACAAAATGTGTTAAGGTTTTGTAAGATTTCAAAGTTATTTTCCAGCGTTTTTCCAAATCCAAATCCCGGGTCCAAAACAATATTTCCAGTCACTCCTAAGTCAGCAAGGAGTTTAATTTGTTTAGTGAAGAATTCTTTAATCTCTTTAACTACATCACCATAAACTGGATTTATCTGCATGGTTTTCGGAGTTCCTTTTATATGCATCAAAATATAAGGAACTTTAAGCTTTGCAACTGTTTTGAACATGTTATCATCAAATGTTCCACCTGAAATGTCATTGATCATACTTGCACCTTCGTTAACTGCTGCTTCTGCGATGTAGCTCCTGTAAGTGTCGATAGAAATGATTGTATCCGGGAAATGTTGTAAAATTAATTTTAATGCTTTGATCAAATTGGTCTGTTCTTCCTCCTCTTGAATTTCAAATGCCCCAGGCCGGGTTGAAACAGCGCCTATATCTATAATGGCAGCACCTTCAGAAAGCATTTTTTCTGTTTGGGATAACATTTTCTTTTCAGAAAGGAATTTACCTCCATCATAGAATGAATCAGGAGTGATATTAAGGATTCCCATCACTTTCGGGCTATCCAAATTTAGGATCCTATCATTGAAGCTCAAACTAAACTTTGATAAAAAAGAATTACTTTTATCAGTTCTTTTGTTCATTGTTTGTTCAAAGGAAGTTAAATTGCGAATTTACTATAATTAGGAAAACCAATTGGAAATTTGATGTTTTTAAGCATAATCATACCCATATATAATGAAGAAAATTCAATCATTGATGTTCTAGGAAAACTTACTCGGCTGAAATTTCCGTCATTTGTTGAAAAGAAGGAAATAATTGTTGTTGATGATTTTTCGAGCGATGATTCACTGACTAAAATCAAAAACTTCATTCCGGATAATGAAGATATTTCTCTTTATATTCATCAAACCAATAGAGGTAAAGGAGCAGCAGTGCGAACCGGCCTGGAAAATGCGAAGGGTGATGTTTATCTTATCCAGGATGCGGACCTGGAACTAAATCCGGATGATATTCCCCGTATGCTGAAAGCTATGAACAGCTTGAACGTGGAATTGGTAAATGGGTCACGATTTCTTCCTGGAATTGACCGCCCATTGCATTCATACAGAAGATACCTCGGTAACAGATTTTTTACTTTTTTAACATCCTTATTAGTCAATGTTAAGTTGACAGATATGGCATGTGGTTATAAGCTTATTAAAAAAAATCTGCTTTATAATTTTATTCTGCGCGAAGACAGATTTGGCTTTGAATCCGAATTAATTATTAAAGCGCTTCGGGTAAAGAGAAATAATGTTGCTGAGATACCTGTTAATTATTTTCCCAGAAATGAAGGGGAAGGAAAAAAGTTTAAAAATCTTGACGCAATTAAGGTCCTCTGGGTAATAATCAAATACGGTTTGCTCAGGCTGAATTAATTAGTATTTGTCCATAGATTCCTTAAAATTCAAAAAAATGAATGATATTTTATTATTGACACACCCCCAGCCCCTCTCAAGAGTGGAGTTTTTGGTATTCATTTTTATGAATTTATCAAACATTATTTGTTAAAGGACAGACACTAATTGATATGCCATCTCCCTCCACCCAAATAATAATTTCCAAAGCCAGGATCGTAAACTGGATAATTCTTACCATCATTATTTACAACATTTTCAATATTCATTATTGGACCATTAAAGACAGGGTGATCAATTATGATATTGTTTCTTATTATGCATATTTACCTGCAACCTTCATTTATAAAGATGTATCACTGCGTTTTATGGATGATAATCCCGGCGCTTACAGTGACAAATTTTGGCCAAATATAACAGAGGAGGGCAAATATGTAGTTAAAACAAGTATGGGCTTATCATTTTTGTATGCCCCTTTTTTCTTCTTAGGACATGCTGCAGCCAATCAGCTTGATTTTGAGACAAATGGTTTTACACAGCCTTATAAATTTTTTTTGGTGATGGGGGCTGTTTTTTATTTTGCAATCGGGTTGTACTTTTTAAGAAAGGTATTGGAACGGTATTTTAATCAGAGGGTTGTTATCCTATCCCTGATTACTTTAATTATGGGGACAAACCTGTATTACTATGTTGCCATTGACAGTACAATGCCGCACGTTTTTAATTTTTCACTTTTTGCCATATTTATTTATTTGACGATTACCTGGCATCAAAATCCCAATATTAAAAATTCAATTTTTATTGGATTACTTTTAGGATTGATAACTTTAATCCGACCTACCAATATTATCATATTTCTGGTTTTCTTTTTTTGGAATGTAAAGTCATTAAATGATCTGAAAAACAGATTTTTGTTTTTTATAAAAAAGCCAGGATTAATAGCAATAATGTTTATTTTCTTCATATTAATTTGGATTCCTCAACTATTGTACTGGGAATCACAAACCGGACAGTGGCTTTATTTTTCCTATGAAGGGGAGAGGTTCTTTTTTCTGGATCCATATATCCGGAAAGGATTGTTCGGCTATCGCAAAGGATGGTTGTTTTATTCGCCGGTAATGATTTTTGCAATTGCCGGAATTTTCATCTCCTATAAACATTTCAAGAAATTATTTGTACCCATAACGATATTTACAATTTTAAATGTTTATTTAATATTATCATGGTGGTGCTGGTGGTATGGAGGGAGTTTTGGCGGTAGGGCATTTATTGATTCGTATGCAATTCTTGCATTGCCATTAGCAGTGTTTATTGGTTGGGTATTTAAACAGAAAAAAATATTCCGGGTAATTGCAAATTCTTTGTTAATCCTGCTACTTTTGCTGAATCTTTTTCAAACGTGGCAATATTACGGAGGGGATATTCATCATGATGCAATGACAAAAAAAGCTTATTGGAAGATATTCCTGAGACCTTATCCGGAAGATGATTATAAAACTTATTTAAGTCATCCTGATTATGAAAAAGCGAAATTAGGACAAAGAGATTGAAAATGGAAGTATATTTGGTATGAAGCCGGAAGACCGAAGTTAGAAGTTGAACAGAAGAATAAAATCAATAAAATGGATAAAACATCACAGCAATTCAATGAAGTGATAAATATGTGTAAGGATGTTTTCCTGAAAAAAATGGAGGACTACGGCAGTGCATGGCGTATCCTTCGCACACCGTCTTTAACTGATCAGATATATATCAAGGCCAACCGCATCCGAAGCATTGAGGAAAAGGGTACAAAAAGGGTAAATGAAGGGATAAAACCGGAGTTTATCGGAATTGTTAATTATTCAGTAATGGCATTGATACAATTGGATTTGGGAGCGAATGAGGAAATAGAAATGGACAAGGATAAAGTAGTTGATCTGTATGAAAAATATTTGTATGCAGCCAAAAGTTTGATGGAAGACAAAAACCATGATTATGGGGAAGCATGGAGGAATATGCGCGTTAGTTCCCTTACTGACATCATTTTAATGAAACTTCTGAGGATTAAGCAAATTGAAGATAAGGATGGTAAGACGTTTGTTTCGGAAGGGGTAGATGCCAATTATAATGATATTATCAATTATTCGGTTTTTGCATTGATAAAATTAAACGAAGACCAGCCTAACGAAAACTAATCAAATCAGATGATTGATCGATATGAGTGAGAAGAACGGAAATCTTATGAAGATTACAGGATGGCTGTTAATTATTTTGATCCTTTTCTCTGGCTATCTTATTTCCTGTTTTAAAGAGTTTAATGGATTCTTTTTGTTTGTTCTTGTAGCTGAAATGTTGCTTGTAATATATTTCATCAGAAGATTTATTCATGCACAAGTTACCATCAGCAGAATAGTTCTCGCCCTGATTTTTATTTATTCCGGATTTGTAAAAGGAGTTGATCCTGTCGGTACAGAATACCGGATTGCTGATTATTTCATAGCGTTTGGCACAGATTGGGCTATACCATTTGCTTTACCATTGTCAATAATATTAAATGCCGCCGAATTTATTTTGGGGGTATTGTTGCTGTTCAATGTAAGTATTAGAATTACTTCCTGGCTGGTTATTTTGATGATGGCTGTATTTACAATTGTAACCATCAATGATGCATTGTATGATCCTGTCCCTGATTGCGGGTGCTTTGGAGATGCAATAATCCTTACCAACTGGCAGACATTGTATAAAAATCTGGCTATCGATGCTTTATTGCTTATCGTTTTCTTTTCGAGAAATCGAACAGTGAAGTGGTTCACTGTAAAAATTGAATGGGCTGTTCTGGCAATTTCAGTTGCTGGATTTGTATTTTTTGAAATATATAATGTTCGTCATCTGCCTGTCATTGATTTTCGGGATTGGAAAACCGGGAATAAAATGGTTAACGAAAATTCATTACCTTTAAAATATTATTTAACCTATAGGAATATTGTAACCGGTAAAGAAAAAGAATATACATCACCGGATTATCCTTACAATGATTCTGTCTGGTTATCACAATGGGAGTTTGTCAAACAAAGGGTTTTTGATCCAAATCCACGATTGCACGATATGAGGATTGAGGATAAAGATGGTAATGATTTTACTGCCGATTTTATTGAGAATCCTGATTACCAGTTTTTATTCATTGCTTATGATATTTCAAGAACAAGTTTGAAAAACATTGACATCACCCGCAACTTTATTAATAAAAGTTTTGAATCAGGATTATCATTTATTGCAATTACCAGCAGTCTTCCTGAAGATGTTTACAATTATAAACAGGACAATGATCTTGACCTCGACTTTTACTATTCTGATGACGTTCCTTTAATGACCATGATCCGGTCCAATCCCGGTTTGATCCTGATGAAAGAGGGTGTTGTTATTGAAAAGTGGCATTACAACGATTTTCCTTCCTTCAGTGAATTTGAGGTTGAATATCAAATAAAGCAAGATTGACACACCCTGTTAATAATTAATGCAAAAGTTTTTACCCTGACCTTTCCGTGTGTTTCATTAAAATTTATTTTTGAAACGCTTGATATATATGTCTGGCAGTTAATTAATTTCAATAAATAATTAAAATGGATTATGAGAACAAATATTGTAGCAGGCAACTGGAAAATGAATAAGATTTTTGAGGAAGCTGATGATCTGATAGCCAACATTGCAGATTTTGTAAGGAATAATGAGTTGGAGAATACTGCGGTTATTATTTGTCCGCCTTCTCTTTATATTGAGCTGGCAACCGATCTGGCTCAAGAAACAGAATTATATGTTGGAGCGCAAAATTTAAGCAATTACGAATCGGGGGCATATACAGGAGAAATATCAGCTGCTATGCTGGAATCGATGGGAGTGGATTATTGTATTATCGGGCACTCTGAAAGAAGAAAATATTTTAAGGAATCGCATGAGGTACTGGCTGAGAAAGTAAATATAGCGTTGAAATATAATGTTACTCCAATCTTCTGCTGTGGTGAGTTGCTACCTGAGCGGGAAGCCGCACAACATTTTGACATCGTTAAAACACAGCTTGAGCAGTCCGTATTTCATCTTAAAGAAGGTGATTTTAAAAATTTGGTCATTGCTTATGAACCGGTTTGGGCAATTGGAACAGGGGTGACTGCATCACCGGATCAGGCTCAGGAGATGCACAAGTATATCAGGGGATTAATTAATGATAAGTACGGAAAGGAAACTGCGGAAAGTTCATCCATTCTTTACGGGGGAAGCTGTAATGCAAACAATGCCAAAGAACTATTTGCCAACCCTGATGTAGATGGCGGATTGATTGGAGGAGCATCGCTGAAAGCTGACGAATTTATTAAGATAATTCAGTCGATATAACTACTCATTTTGTGGATTACATTGAAGTGAAATTTAAAATCGATCCTGAATCTCCGTTATTGGAGATATTAATTGCATCACTATCTCAAATTGGATACGAAAGCTTTTTGGAATCAGATGATGCTTTACAAGCTTACATCCCGGTAAATTTGTTCAAAGAATCAGAGATTCAGGATTTAAAAGTATTTAAACAATCACAAAATAATATAACTTTTACACATAAAGTAATAAAAGATCAAAACTGGAATGAAGTTTGGGAAAGTAAATACGATCCGGTACAAATAAAGAACCTGGTTTATATCAGGGCCCCTTTTCATGAAACCCGGGATGATACGAAATTTGAAATTGTAATTGAGCCTAAAATGTCTTTCGGAACAGCACATCACGAAACAACTTCTCTAATGATAGAATTGATGCTTGACGAGCAAATGTCAGGTAAATCGGTGATGGATGTTGGTTGTGGAACAGGTATACTTGCCATACTCGCAGAAATGTTAGGGGCATCTGGTATTTTAGCGATAGATAATGATGAATGGGCTTATAAAAATGCCTGGGAAAATATCACAAAAAATAAATGTAAAAGTATTAACGTTCAATTGGGTGATGTTGGATTGCTGAAACAGGAATTATTTCATTATGTTTTAGCAAATATCAATCGCAATGTTTTACTTGATGACATGCATATATATGCTTCTCATCTAACAGAAGGGGGTGTGTTACTGATCAGTGGATTTTATTCAGAGGATTTAAAAGTTATTGAATCATCTGCAAATACGAATGGAATGAGGCTTGATCGAAAACTAATGAAAAATAATTGGGTAGCTGCCCGGTTTGTAAAAATATAGTTTTACTCTAACATATGAAATTGAGGCGCTTCTTTTTCTTACAGCTTATATTTATCTTGAGCATTTCAGGATTGTACGCGCAAAGTTTTAAGGAGTTTTCCCGGGATTCAGAATCATTTTTCAAGGAGTTGAACAGTCTTTTCTCAAAAGTTAGTGTCAAGGAGAACAAGGAAAAATGTGAGGAGTCAATGGAGAAATTCATTGAGTTTTGGAATACCGGGGTTTTTACCAAAGAAATTAAAGAAAATACCCGGGAAATTTGTAATTTAATGCTTAAGAGAAGGCTCAAAGCCTATCCCCATTTTTACCACTACCTCTCCAGTATAAACGGCTTGATGGAATATGATCATTCGTCAAAGAGTTTTATGGCCTGGTATAGGAGTGTTGAAGTATTGGTCAATGACAAAAGAAGTACCAAACCCATTACATCTTTTCTTAAGATCAGTTTTGAACTTTTATATGAAAATGTTTTATACAGATCGCGTGCTACAGAATGGAAGTCCAGTACTTATGACTTTGTTTTTGGTTTTGATTCTGTGCCGGTTGTAAAATTTGATACATTAAATCTCAAGTGTTATGCCAACAAGGACAGTTCAGTAATATATAGAACTACAGGAGTTTATTATCCGCTTAGGTCCTTGTGGGTAGGTGAAAAGGGTGTAGTGCATTGGTCTCGCGCCGGATTTGATGTAGATCAGGTATATGCAATTCTTGATAACTATACTATTTATCTTGGATTTTCTAAATACAGTGCTGATTCTGTGAAGTTTTACCATAAAAGGTATTGGAAAAAACCTCTTTTAGGAAGTTTTGAAGAAAAGGTACTAGCAAATGTAAAGCAAGAAAAAGCAACCTATCCACGATTCCGGTCTTATTTCATGGAAATTGAGTTGAACGACCTTTTTCAGGATATTGATTTTAAGGGCGGCATGGAAATGAGGGGAGTAAAACTAATAGGCTTGGGAAATATGGAGCGGGATGCTTATCTTTCTTTTAAAAAGAATAAAAAGGAATTTGTTAAGATTTTATCAAAGAATTTTGTCATTTACCCCGACCGTATAGCTTCTGCTTTGGCATCTGCTTCCATAAAATGTATTGAAGATTCTATTTACCATCCGGGATTACAAATGAACTATGTTGATAACAGCCGTGAATTGTCACTTATAAGGGCAGGAGAGGGCAAGACCAAAAGTCCATATTACGATTCATTTCATAACCTCGATATATATTCTGAAGCCGTCTATTGGAAAATGGATGAGCCAACTATAAATTTCGAGACAATTAAAGGGGTTTCGGGGATTGGTTTAGCAACATTTGAATCAAGTAGCTATTTTGCTTTATCAAGGTTTTTAAGGCTTCAGGGTATGGATCCGGTTAACCCTTTGGTTGTTATCAAAAGATATACCGACAAATATAATGTGAGTGAAGTTTCGGTTCAGGGGCTTGCTGAAGAAATGCTGATGCCTCAGGAACAAGTGATCGCCATGTTGGTAAATTTAGCCAATAGGGGATTTGTTATTTACGACAGGGATGAAAAACGGGCCTGGATCAAGGATAAACTTTTTGATTATATAAACGCAGTAAATGGAAAAATTGATTATGATGTAATTCAATTTAACTCGGAAACTTACCGGTATCAGAATGCCTCCCTTGAATTGGATAGTTTTGGATTAAAACTGTATGGTGTCCCTGTTGTATTTTTAAGTGATTCGCAAAATGTTTTTATTTATCCAAAGAATGAACAATTAGTGATAAAAAAAGGAATGGACTTTGCCTTCTCAGGAAGGGTTCATGCCGGTAATTTTGATTTCTATGCCAGGAAATGTGAATTCAATTATGATCAATTTAAACTGGATATGCCGGTAATTGATTCCGTGAGTTTTATGGTACCGAGTTTTGAAAAAGATGAATATGGCATGCGAAATTTGGTGCGGGTGAGAAATGTAATTGCTGATCTGGGAGGGGATCTGTATATTGATGGCCCAAACAACAAGTCAGGCATTAAGCACTTTCCTAATTATCCGGTTTTTACCAGCACCAAGGATGCTTATGTGTTTTATAATAATTCATCTATTTTTAACGGTGTTTATGATAAAGATAAATTCTATTTTTATGTTTATCCATTTACTATTGATAGTCTTGATAACTTTAAAACCGAATTGCTTGAATTTACCGGTTACCTCGCTTCGGCAGGAATTTTTCCTGACATTGAAGATACATTGAGGGTACAGCTTGATTATTCTCTTGGTTTTCAAACGCAAACACCACCAGGGGGATTTCCGATATATGGTGACAAAGGAACCTATCATGCAGATATCAGCCTGGGTAATGATGGACTAAGGGGTGGTGGATCTTTGGAATTCCTCACCTCCAAATCAGAATCGGACGATTATATGTTTTTTCCTGATTCCTGTAACGCTATCGCAAAAAACTTTGAAATCAGGGAGCAGTTAACCCCAGTTGAATACCCTTCGGTGCTTGCGCTTGAAGTGAAACAGCACTGGATACCTTATGAAGAGCGAATGATTATTAGACAAACTGAATTCCCATTATCAATGTTTAACGATCAGCTAAACTTAAGTGGTATGTTGGTTTTGACACCACAAGAACTTCAGGGGGCTGGTACCATGAGCTTTGAAGATGCTGAAATGAAATCAAAATTGTATAGCTTCAAACATCATGAAGTTTTTGCTGATTCTGCTGATTTTAATTTGAAAACAACCAATTTAATTGAATCGGCCTTCTCAACAGATAATTACAAATCTCATATTGATCTTTATGAAAGGAAAGGAAATTTTGTATCCAATGGTGGAGCCTCATTTGTTGAATTTCCTATTAATATGTATGTATGTTCTATTGATGAGTTTGACTGGTTTATGGACTCATATGAAATTGCCATTGGAAGTACTGAGAAGGAAGCAGAAATGGCCAAGTATGATAATCTTACAATCAGAGAGTTAATTGATATTCCGCTTGAAGGATCGAAATTTATTTCAGTTCACCCCGACCAGGATTCATTGAGTTTTATATCAACCGTAGCCTCATATAACCTGAAGGAATTTATTTTATATGCCGAAGATGTTAAATATATACGTGTTGCTGATGCCGCAATTTTTCCTGTTGATAAAAGATTAGTCATAAAGGAAAGTGCCCGCATGAACACCATAGCCGATGCCAAAATACTTGCCAATACGGTTACACGATACCATGAGATTTATGATGCAGTTATTGATATAAAAGGTAAAAACAGATATATTGGAATTGGTAACTATGATTATGTTGATGGGAATGATTTCCGGCAAAAAATCTTTTTGAGAGATATTGGAGTTGACCCTTCTTTTCAATCTGTTGGAAATGGTTACGTTTCTGATTCTACAGGGTTTACAATCAGTAATGATTTCGATTTCTCAGGCAATATTCTTCTTTATGCGAATCGCGAATTCCTGAATTTTAATGGTGGGTTTAAACTGCGGCATTCATGTAATCCCGGAAGGGAAAGCTGGGTGAAATTCAATTCTGATATCAATCCAAAGGATATTTTTATCAACGTAGTGGAAAACCTTACTTCACTTAAAAAAGAACCGCTTGAAGCTTCTCTCATGTTTTCAAATGAAAACAATCGATTCTATTCAGGCTTTCTCATACCTAAAAGATCACAGTCTGATCATCCTGTAATTTCTTCAAATGGATTTATCAGGTTCGATAAAAACTCCGATACTTATGAAATAGCTGGATTAAGTATGTTGAAAGGTTCAACAATGGAGGGAAATAAATTATCCATGGGAACTGACAAGTGTGTGTTAACAGGGCGGGGGAAATTGGATCTTGGTGCAGATCTTGGAAGGGTTGCCCTGGAAGCTTATGGTAGTGTAGAATATGAAGTTATCCCGGATTTAACTAACTTTGATCTTGTTTTAGCCATTGATTTCCCATTCGAAGACAAAGCGCTTGAACTTATGATAGAAAATATCAATGAGCAAAATTTGCAGGGAATTAACCTTACACGTCCTGTATTTACGAAAGCTTTAACAGATATACTTGGTGAGAAAGATGCTGAAAAAGTTATAGCAGATGTTCAGTTATTTGGGAAATTCAGGCGTTATCCTTCTGAATTACAACATACCTTGTTTATTGCTGATGTGAAGCTTAAATGGAATTCTGCAACCCGCTCTTATGTTTCAGACGGACCGATAGGTATAGGAAGTGTTGGAAAACAACAAATAAACAAATATGTGGATGGTTATATAGAGATTGAAAGGAAAAGAACAGGCGATGTTTTGAATATTTATCTTGAATTTGAAAATGGAAGGTACTGGTACTTCTTTAATTACAGGAATAACCTGATGCAAACAATTTCATCAAACACTATCTACAATGATGTTATCAGGGAGCTGAAAGATGGTGAAAGAACGGAAAAAGAGAGCAAGAAGGGTGATGAATACACTTTTATTATTTCAAATTTAAGAAAGAAAACAGATTTCTTAAGGCGAATCAGGCACTAATTTATTTTGAATTATGATTACGTTAAAAATCATTGTAGCTGTAATCCTTGCGTATTTGATTGGATCAATTCCCACTTCAGTTTGGATTGGACGGATATTTTATAAAATTGATGTACGAACAAAAGGCAGCAAAAATGCCGGAGCAACAAATACAATCAGGGTGTTGGGTTACAAAGCCGGAATACCTGTTTTAATATTAGATGTCTTTAAGGGCTGGTTAGCTGTGTATATTGCCCATTTCTTCTGGACTGATACCATGTCCTTTCCTGATTTAATTGATTTGAAAATTATTTTGGCGGTTACAGCTGTAGTAGGGCATATTTTCCCAATATATATTGGATTTAAAGGAGGCAAAGGCATTGCAACTTTATTGGGTATTGGTATTGCCTTATATCCCTTTGCAGCCCTAATTGCTGTGGGCGTTTTTATTATTGTACTTTTAATTTCGGGCTACGTTTCCTTATCTTCAATAACAGCTTGTATTTGTTTTCCTTTCATTGATATTTTGTTACTTGGAAATAATGAATATATTTCACTCATCATTCTTTCCATAGCAGTCGCTATTTTTGTACCGGTTACTCACCGAAAAAATATTAAACGCTTGCTCCGTAAAGAAGAAACGAAGTTTTCGATAAAAAGAAAAGGGTAAGCGTTTCAATTACCTGGATTTTGTTTCTTTTGCTTCATGGATTTAATTTAAATATATATTTTAAATAATCAAGTCACTTATTCCTGCTCAAATTCCCATCAATTCTACGAAACCGGATATTTACTCTCCGTCTTCATAATATATCCTTTGATCGTTATGATCAGAATATCAGCGAGATAGCTTTAATCAGGTTCTGAAATAGTTTTTGATTCAATACAGAGTCATTTAATAAAATCTTTGTATACTCCACTAAGACAATAAGATACAATCTTTGGTATAAACATTGAATTGAACAAATTGCTCAAATTAAACTCATAACATTCTATAGATTTTAAGCGCTTATGAAATCTAATGTTTATAATAAAATTCTAAAGGTTTTCAAACCAGTCATATTGCTGGTTTTTGTTTTTATTTTTTCTCAGCTAATTTTTAGCCAGCAATCTGACTTAACTGAAAATGATATTATTAAACAGGCAGAAAAACTTTTCGACGCTAAAGATTATCAAGGGGCTATTCCACTCTACGCACAACTAGTTAGTGTACATCCCGATGAACCTTTATACAACTACAGGTTTGGGGTATGTACATTATTCGGTGACAGGAAAGACAAAAAGAAACCGATCAGGTATTTGAGCTATGCAGCGCTTTCAATGACTAACAACCAGGAATTGTTTTACAATTTGGGCCTGGCATTTCATCAAAATCAGGAATTTGCAAATGCCATGAAATATTATAATCTTTACCTTGCCAAGCTTGCACCCAATGCACCTCAACGTGCTAAGATACTTGAAAAGGTCAACGCCTGTGTAAATGGTTTGACGCTTGAACATAAACACTTGATATCAGAAGTAATCTCCAAATCTGAATTTCAAAAAGATAACTTTCACAGGGCTTACAAGGCAGAAGACCTGGCTGGAGCATTGGTAATAAAGCCTGATATGTTTAAAACCGGTAAAGAAAAAAAATCAGGAGAGCAAAGTTTCGTTTTTATTTCAGAACCCAGAACTGTCCTTTACTATTCAGGATATGACGATGCCATGGATAACAAGGAAATTTTTAAAGTTATAATGAATGACAAAGGTGACTGGGGAAAACCTGAAAAAATTTCTGAAACAATCAACACTCCATTTGATGAAGATTATCCGGTTTTAACAAATAATGGTACAATACTTTATTTTTGTTCCAAAGGCCATAACTCTCTTGGCGGTTACGATATTTTTAAGTCGAAGTTGGATACAGCCACTAATACTTTTAGCCATCCTGAAAATATGGGAGCAGGTATCAATTCTCCATTTGATGATATTTTATTTGTTGTTGATAAGGAAAACAGATGTGCCTATTTTGCTTCTGACAGGGATAATTTGAATGGTTCGATAAATGTTTTTAAAGTAAAATTAATGGGCAGTTCATATGAAAATGAACATTTTTTGGCTCATGAGCAGAATTTAAAAAATGCTTTTCCCGATAAAAAGGAAGTACAACCTGCACCTTCATCTGAACCCCAAAATCTGATAGCCAAAAACGAAAATATTCAGCAAGAACAAAAAACTTCGGTACAACAAACCTCGAATCCTTCTGAGAAAGCTGCTAATATGATGTCGGACCGGACAAAATCACACAAGCTGGCCGATAGTTCTTACCTGGTGATTGCCAAAACTAAAACACTTGTGCGTGATCTGACCAATAAAAGGGGCAGGGCAAATGCCATCTCAAAGCGTAAAGGTGACGAGGCGAAAGAGATGGAAAGACGTTACGATGAATGTGTAGCCAGTCTTGCAGTAATTGATAGTGAGGAAGAATTCAAAAAAACACTTGATAAAGCAGTTAAGTTTAAGGAAGAAATATGTCAATTATATCAAAGGTCGAATCAGGCCAATATGATTGCGTGGAATCTGGGCAGGCAAATAAAAACCAAAAACAAAGAGCTTGTCGATTTGAAGGCCAATGCAGGAAAAATCCAGACAACCTCCGTTTCAGGTACCTATGAGGAAACACTGATTTTGTATACCAGTTTTAAAAATCTTGTTAGCACTGCAGACACCATAACTGATTTTACTGAGCAGGTAATGGCCATCACAAATGATAAAGCCAGCTATGAAATCCCTGAAAGCGAGTTTGCATTTGCGGCAAAATTACTCGATGGATTTAACAACAATACCTTATTAGCTGAAGTAAAAAGCACTAAACCGGCTCTTCAAGAAAATGTCCCAATAGTAGTTGTGGATAATAGAACGAATTCTTCCGGGGGTGAAATTGCAAATAAGGCACCCATTGTTCCTAAAACAGAGCCTTTAAAACTTGTTGAAAATATAAATTACGAAAAAACCCTACTAACTAATTCTGAACAGTTTGATGAATTGCTTGAAATCAGTTTTAATATTGACTATGTACTGGAACCTTTTCCAGTAATAGCGCCCATACATTACCAATTATTGGCGTTTGGGGATATCGAGCCGGATGAGACAGAATTGCAGTTAAGCTTTTTTATTGACCGGATTGATCCTTTAAAAGT
>JAUVJI010000086.1 GCA_030596605.1 Bacteroidales bacterium | reverse complement strand
TCGATATATTAAAAAATGAAAAGCCAACCCATATCGGTGTAGCTTTCGATACTATGGCACCTACTGTACGTCATGAGGACTTTGTTGAATATAAAGCCAACCGTGAAAAAATGCCGGAAGATCTGGCCGCCTCAATTCCTTTTGTTAAAAAGCTACTCGAAGGATTTAATATACCAATTCTTTATGTGGATGGCTATGAGGCAGATGATGTTATTGGAACACTTGCTAAACAAGCAGAAAAACAGGATTTTACCACATTTATGATGACTCCTGATAAGGATTTTGCCCAGCTGGTTTCTGATAAAATATTTATGTATAAACCTGCCAGAATGGGGAATAAAGCAGAGGTTTTGGGTGTAAAGGAAGTGTGTGATAAGTTTGGGATAGAGCGCCCGGAACAGGTTATCGATATACTTGGATTATGGGGAGATGCATCAGATAATATTCCGGGAATTCCTGGAATTGGTGAAAAACGGTCAAAGGAGCTAATTGCTGAGTTTGGCAGCATGGAAAACATTTTTCAAAACACGGACAAGTTAAAAGGAAAAATGAAGGAGAATGTGGAGAATTTCAAAGAGCAGGGCGAGCAATCAAAGATGCTTGCAACAATAATTCTGGATGTTCCTATTGAATTTGAAGAAGAGCAATTACAAATTTCCGAACCTGATACAACCGTATTGAAAAATTTATTTGAAGAACTGGAATTCAGAAACTTTGCAAAACGATTTTTTACAGAGCCTTCATTAAAAGATTCGGAAAAATCAGTTACACATGAAACTATCCAGGGAAATTTATTTGGCTCTGAGGAAGATGATGAATTAGGTTCACAATTCAAAACTGCTGAAAACACACCTCATAATTATTTCTTTGTCGATACAACAGTGAAAAGAAAAAAGCTCATTCAATTATTGGAGAAGTCAGACACTTTTTGCTTCGATACGGAAACAACCGGTAAAGATGCGCATCAAGCGGAACTTATAGGGATGTCATTTTCGATCAAACCTGGAGAAGCCTGGTTTGTAACACTCCCCGAAAATTATAATAAATGCTTACAGGTTGTTCATGAATTCAAAAGTGTATTTGAGAACAACAATATTCAAAAAATCGGGCAAAACCTTAAATATGACATTTCCATGTTAAAATGGTATGATGTGGAAGTAAAAGGAAAGCTCTTCGATACTATGCTAGCCCACTACTTGCTCATGCCTGACATGCGTCATAATATGGATGTCCTGGCCGAGACCTACCTGAATTATAAAACCATCAGTTATGATATAATAACAGAAAAAACAAGGGGTGGTCAGTTAACAATGAGGGAAGTTCAGCAGCAAAAGATCGATCAACTGGTTGATTACGCATGTGAAGACGCTGACATTACTTTGCAGCTAAAAAATGTTTTTGAACCGGAATTATTAAAAACGAAAACCAAAAAATTATTTGAAGATATTGAAATTCCATTGGTGCCTGTTCTTGCCTCCATGGAAGCCGAAGGAGTGAAAATTGATATTCAAACTTTGCTCGAATATTCAAGCCAGTTAGAAGAAGAAATAAAGGAACTTGAATCAGAAATTCACCAACAGGCCGGCAAGGAATTTAATATTGCATCCCCAAAACAATTGGGAGTCATTCTTTTTGAGGTTTTGAAGGTAACAGACAAGCCCAAGCTGACCAAAACGAAGCAGTATTCGACCGGTGAAGATGTTTTACAAAAATTGATCAATAAACATTCTATCATCCAAAATATTCTTGATTTCAGATCACTTTCCAAATTAAAATCTACCTATGTGGATACGCTACCAGGTATGGTCAATCCAAGAACTAAAAGGATCCATACATCCTACAATCAGGCTGTAGCAGCTACAGGAAGGTTAAGCTCAAATAATCCCAATCTTCAGAATATCCCGATCAGGACTGAACGGGGCCGTGAAATCAGGAAGGCGTTTGTGCCCAGAAATGAAAATTATACACTGCTCGCTGCCGACTACTCCCAGATTGAACTCAGGATCATTGCGGAACTTAGTGGTGATGAAGGCATGATAAGCGCTTTTCAGGAAGGGATGGATATCCACACATCAACTGCTGCGAAAGTTTACGGTATCTCTCCCGACGAAGTAACCAAGGACATGCGCCGAAATGCAAAAATGGTGAATTTTGGAATTATTTACGGCATATCTGCTTTTGGCCTGTCTGAGCGATTGAATATCCCTAGGAATGAAGCTAAACATATCATTGATCAGTATTTTGAACAATATCCCGGAATAAAAACTTACATGCAATATTCAATTGAAAATGCCAGGGCTAATGGTTATGTTGAAACCATTAGGGGGAGAAGAAGGTATTTAAGGGACATTAATTCCGCAAATGCTGTAGTACGTGGATTTGCCGAACGAAATGCCATCAACGCACCCATCCAGGGATCTTCGGCTGATATGATCAAAATAGCAATGATCAATATTCACAATGCATTTAAAGAAAAAGATTTAAAATCAAAAATGATCCTGCAGGTGCATGATGAATTAATTTTTGATGCTTATAAGGAAGAAGTTACCATTATTAAACCACTCATTCATGACTTAATGGCAACTGCCATACCCATGAAAGTCCCGGTTGTGGTAGATATGAATACAGGGGAGAATTGGCTGGAAGCACATTAGGGGAATAGTTATTGGTTGTCCGTGAGGACTCCTTTGGAGAATTGGCTAAATCGGGTGAATCGGGTGAATTAGTTATTTGTCTAACATCTAAATACTTAATACTAACTTCTTATTTAATAAAACTTTGGCATACTACTTGGTTATATTTATTGTAAATCTCAATATATCGCCACCAGTCGGGAATTATCTCCGGCTGGTTTTTTTATTTTAGAAGTGCTTTAGCAATTTTTAAATCACTGGGCCTGGTGATTTTAATATTTTCAGGATTTCCTTTAACCAGGTTTATTTTAACTCCCAATGCTTCAACAACGGTGGCATCATCAGTAAAAGAATCGTTATATTCTTGCTGATATGCCTTTTTGATCAATTCTGAATGAAAGCACTGGGGAGTCTGAACCAGGCGGTATTTGTCTCTTTCGACCGGCTTACTTTCACCGCCTTTTAACATTCTGACAGATTCATTTAAGCACAGTACTGGTATTGCATTTCCCTTCTTTTCAGCTTTTTCAAATACCCTTTTTAATGTGTCATTGCTTACCAAAGGGCGGACACCATCATGAATTGCTACTAAACTGGATCCTGAGACTAACTTCAGACCATTTTTCACTGATTGATATCGGGAATTACCACCAGCCGTTACTTTATGATCAATATTCAGTTCATATTTTTTAGATAGCGATTTCCAGAAATCAATATATGGTTCCGGAAGGACAAGGAAAAGTTCAATCTCATTTGAAAAATTATAAAAACATTCAAGGGTATAAAACAGGATGGGCTTCCCGGAGACATTCAGAAATTGTTTGGGAATTTCGGCATGCATCCTTTTTCCTTTTCCACCTGCGACTATGATAACCTGTTTTCTCAATTTAATTCTATTTTACCCTAACAAAAAACCCCTCGTAAAAGAGGGGTTGCAATATTTTAGCTAATCATTACAATACTAACATAGCATCACCGTACGTAAAGAATTGATATTTTTCTGCAATAGCCTCTTTATATGCTTTCATAAGGAAATCGTAACCGGCAAATGAAGCAACCATCATCATTACCGATGACATAGGAAGATGCAGATTTGTAACCATTGCATCCGCAACAGTACAGACATAAGGGGGAAAAATAAATTTATTCGTCCATCCGGAATATGGTTTTATCATACCGGTTATAGAAACAGCTGTTTCAATAGCTTTCATTGATGTGGTACCAACGCCGCAGATTTTTTTCTTGTTTAATTTTGCTTTGTTAATAATATCTGCCTGGCTTTGTTCAACAATCATCTCCTCCGAATCCATCTTATGCTTGGTAAGGTCTTCCACCTCTATATCCCTGAAATTACCAAGGCCGGCATGAAGTGTAATCTCTGCAAAGTTTATACCCATTAATTCAAGCCGTTTCATTAATTCCCTGCTAAAATGGAAACCGGCAGTTGGGGCAGCTACAGCTCCTTCGTGTTTAGCATAAATTGTTTGGTATCTTTCCTCGTCTTCCGGTATTACATCTCTCTGGTGAATTTTGGGCAAAGGTGTTTCTCCCAATCTTTGCAATGTTTCTTTAAATTCATCATACGATCCATCGTATAAAAATCTTAAGGTTCTGCCTCGCGAAGTTGTGTTATCAATTACCTCGGCAACCAGTTCCCCTTCCTCACCAAAATAAAGTTTGTTACCAATCCTGATCTTTCTGGCGGGATCAACCAAAACATCCCATAATAAACTATCCCTGTTCAATTCCCTTAACAAAAAGACTTCAATCCTGGCGCCGGTTTTTTCTTTCTCGCCATATAATCGAGCAGGAAAAACCTTTGTATTGTTAATGACGAAAACATCTCCGTCCTCAAAATAATCTAAAATATCTTTGAATGTTTTGTGCTTAATTGTTTGTTTGGCTCTATTAAGAACCATCAGCCTTGATTCATCGCGGTTATCAGAGGGTTTATTGGCAATTAATTCTGGTGGTAAATAATACCTGAATTGAGATAACTTCATAATTATTAGCCCATTAATGTTTAATGCTTATTAAAAAAGGGGTGCAAAATTAGTATAAATTTAGCCAAAAGTCAATATTTTATGTAAAATTTTTTATTCAATTGGTCATATATCCTGATTATCAGCAAATAATCCTTCAAAATCTTCTATGGAAATTGCTTCAGAAAGCAGATTATTGCCTATCCGTGTTCGGATTAAGGAGTCAAGATATGCACCTGAGTTCAATGCTTTTCCAAAATCCCTCGCAAGAGACCGAATGTAAGTGCCCTTACTGCAAGTAACCTTAAAATGTATTAGAGGTAAATCAATATTGTTCAACTGAAATTCATAAATTGTAATTCGTTTGGGCGGAAGATCAAATTTCTCATTATTCCTGGCTTTTTGATAAGCCCTGACGCCATCAATATTTACCGCTGAGAAATCAGGCGGTATCTGATCGTATTCCCCCACAAAGGTTTCTGCTGTTTTAATCAATAATTCATCGGTTATATGCCGGGTATCAAACTTATGATCTGTTTTGGTTTCTCTATCAAAGGATGGTGTTGTAGCTCCAATATAAAAAGTGCCTGTATATTCCTTTTCCATGCCTTGAAATTCATTTATCCGTTTGGTAAATTTACCGGTACAAACAACTAACAAGCCTGTTGCCAAAGGATCGAGCGTTCCTGCATGACCAACTTTGATTTTACGTATTCCTGTTTTTCTTGAAATTGTATTTCGGATTTTTTTTACTACATCGAAAGAGGTCCATTCAATGGGTTTATCAATCAATAGGATTTTTCCTTCCTGAAATGTCTTACCTAAGGTTGAAACCATAATTAAAAGAAAAGATTGTAACTGATAGCCGCTAATCCAACGATGAGACAATATATTGCAAAATATATCAATTTACCCTTTTTAACGATCCCGATCATCCATTTACATGCAAGAAGGCCTGAAATGAATGCTGCCAAAAATCCAATGATCAAAGCTCCTACTCCCACACCTGCATTATCTGTTAAATTACCATTCAAGAGATCTTTCAAATTCGCACCAATAATAGGGACAAGAACCATTAAAAATGAAAACTTTGCAATCCCATCTTTTTTATTTCCCAGCATTAAACCGGTTGATATTGTGGCACCAGATCGGGATATCCCCGGCATAACAGCCAATGCTTGAGCAATACCGATCATAAATGAATCAACAAAGGTTATTGCCCTTTCCTTCCGTTTGAAATAATAGGAAAATGCAAGAAGTAAAGCAGTTATGATAAGCATGGAACCTACGAGCAAAAGATTCCCATTAAAAAATAATTCAATTTCATCCGCAAAGGTATACCCCAAAAAGGCAACAGGAATCATGGATACTATCAACTTCAGCATATATTTTGTTTCATCGTTCCATTTGAATGCGAACAAACCTTTCAGAAGAACAAAGATATCTTTCCGGAAAACAACAATGGTGCTTAAAACGGTAGCCCCATGTACCACAACCGTGTATGTCAAACTTTTTTCGGCATCAACACCCAGCAATACTTTTCCGATTTCAAGATGTCCGCTGCTGCTTACAGGTAAAAACTCTGTTAATCCTTGTACTATTCCCAGTATTAATGCTTCTAACCAGCCCATAAAAAAATATTAAATTTTGAATTGTAAATTCCGAATATTATGAATAGGAAGGAAATAAGTTGTTCAATTTTTATAACTGCTATTCAATATTATAAATTATTCTTTGGGTTTTTTCATAATGGCAAAAATCTCAACTACATATCCCGCCAGTACAAGAATTGGGGCAAGGGTAAGCCTTCTGAAATTGAAAATCTTATCGCTGAAAACATTGGGATCGTCAGAACCGCCGCCGATCATCAGCAAAAAACCAACAAGAATTAGCACCAGGCCAACCAGAAGGAGTTTATAATTTTGTTTTCCAAAAGCAAAGCCTGTTACTCCTGCTGCAGGCGCTTTTTGTTTTTCAACTGTTCCTGAAGGCTTTTTTATCTCTTTTTGTTTCATTCTTATCAAGTTTGTCTTAAAATAAAAATCGCTGCAAATTTAATATTTTGTTTATCAATAATAAAGATAATCTGTTTTTAGCCTTATATACTTCCTGACAGCAAAATAATTTGAGAACCATGAAATGATGATGCCCAGGACAATCACAATCAAAAACAGCGACAGGTAAAGGTCAATATCCTGAAGGTTTACCAGCTCTGGCAATTCACGCTGTGAAATATAGATGATACCTGCCAGCAAAAAAATGGCTATAAATGCACTGATCACACCTTGCAATATTCCCTTCCAGATGAAGGGTTTGCTAATAAACCTCCGGGTGGCTCCTACCAATTGCATACTCCTGATCAGAAACCGCTTTGAATACACAGATAACCGAATTGTATTATTAATGAGTGCGATGGCAATAATTAACAGCAGTGCACTGAAGCCTAACAAAATGATTCCGATTTTTCTCACATTCTTGTTCACAACATCAACCAGGGACTCCTGGTAAAAAACTTCTTTCACATTAGAATTTACCAGAATTTTTTCTTTGATGATCGATAGGCTGTCATTGTTGGCATAACCTGCTTTGAACCTGACTTCTATTGTTGCAAGTAAAGGATTGTATCCCAAAAAACTGGTAAAATCCTCACCCAGTTCTTCTGCGAATTCTTTGGCGGCTTCTTCTTGCGTAATATATTTTGTAGATTTGACATATTCTGTAGCATCCAGAATTTTTTGCAATTTGATGATGCCGGCTTCCTTCACATTTTCTTTCATAATTATAGAAAAGCCAATATTTTCTTTTACATAATCTGATAATTTTTTTGCGTGTAGAATTATTAATCCCAACAAACCCAACATAAACAACACGAGTGTTATACTCACAATGGTTGTGATATATGAAGTCTGAAGCCGCCTGCGATTATAATTATCTTCCTTTTGTGCCATTTTATTCGGTGGTGCGCTAAATTAGTAATTTTCAGGTTTAAGAAAGGAAATATGTTTATTAAATAATCTAAAATTAACGGTAAGGAATCAAAATCCCTGAAGGATTCAACAGCCATTACACTTTATTATCTTTGCAAAAACATTTAGGTCAGATGATTAATATTAAACGCTTCGGGTACTCAGATAAAAAATTATTGTCTATTTCCAATAAAATTAGAACAACAGTTTTTGTTATAGAACAAAATGTTGATCCCGTACTTGAATATAAATATGAAGAAGAAGGAAATTTTTACCTGCTATATTACAATGAAAAACCTGCTGCAACTGCCCGATGGAGAAATACAGAAAAAGGAATAAAACTTGAACGTTTCGCTACACTGAAAGAACACAGGAATAAAGGACTTGGTTCCAGGCTTTTAAAAGAGATCATGAAGGATGTTTTACCTTTGAACAAGTCAATTTACCTGCATTCGCAGATAAAGGCAATTACTTATTACGAGCGAGAAGGATTTAGAAAAAAAGGAGAGATGTTTGTAGAGGCTGATATTGAACACTATTTGATGGAGTACATAAATTAGAAACAAAACTCGAGAGCCAAGAACCAAGAGCAAATAGCTAATAGCCATTTTTGAAAATCTATGATCTTGTATTAATGTAGTATAGTTTTTCGATATTCATCAGAGTGCTCAACAACTTCCGGGAAAAAATCCTGAAATTCCTTTTTAAATATTTCATAGTTATTGGTCAAATCTTCAACGGCATGTTCCATCTTTGATTCAAAAGGGGTTCGGTTGGCCATTCCTTTTAAAGCCCGGCTTAAGCCACCTATTGTTCCATAGCCTTTTAACCAGTTGAATTTATTCATGTAAGCAATAAACTGTTGACTTTTATGCGGAAGGATTGGATATCTTTTTATAATCACATCATGTATCCGCCTGGTAAACTCTTCGAGGCTTTGTTCAGAATACATCTTCCAGTTAGCTGATAAAAAATGATCATAAAACATATCCACAATTACACCTGCATATTTTCTGTACTTCCCTGCAAGCCTGCTTTTACTTTCAATAAATATGGGGTGGTTATCTGTAAAGGTATCAATTTCCCTGTGTAATATAATCCCGTTTTGAATACCCTTACTGAATTTGAAAATACTATTGCCTTTTACATGGTCAGCAATAAAATTTCCAACAATAATTTCTTCATTATCACCTGAAAGATATAGATGTGCCAGAAAATTCATTTAATATTTTGTTACTTATTAGGTGCTTAATATTATTGTTTTTTCATATATGTTGCAAAAGTATACAGAATAGCCTTTCCAACTTCATAATTTAAATTCATTATAGATAATTCAATCTATTTGAAAGACCAAATATTTATATAATTTTGTTGTATTATCACACGGGAATTAAGAGCTTAAAACTAACTATGAAAAAACTTTTATTATTAGGTGACGAGGCCATTGCACAGGGTGCTATTGATGCAGGAATATCAGGTATTTATGCTTATCCTGGCACGCCATCAACAGAAATTATGGAATATGTTTTTGGATCAAGGGAAGCACAGGAAAAAAACATAAGGACGGGGTGGGCAACAAATGAAAAAACCGCTATGGAGGCAGCCCTCGGTATGTCATATGTAGGAAAACGTACATTGGTATGTATGAAACATGTGGGTTTGAATGTTGCTGCCGATGCATTTATTAATTCTGCAATTACCGGTGCAAATGGAGGATTGGTAGTAGTTGCAGCTGATGATCCTTCCATGCATTCATCTCAGAATGAACAGGACTCGCGTTTTTATGGCAAATTTGCAATGATCCCTACTTTGGAACCTTCGAACCAGCAGGAAGCCTATGACATGATCCGTTATGGATTTATCATTTCTGAAAAATTTGAGATTCCTATTTTAGTAAGAATAACAACACGTTTAGCACATTCAAGAGCCGGAGTTGAAAGAAAAGAAGCTGATACACAAAATAATATTCAACTGCCCGGCAATCCTAAACAATTTATATTGCTCCCGGCAAATGCACGCCGTCAATACAGACATTTACTGGATATTCAGACTGATTTTCAGGAGGATGCAGACACTAGTAATTTCAATCAATATTTTGATGGTCCCGACAAAAGTCTTGGAATTATTGTATGCGGAATAGCTTACAATTATCTCATGGAAAATTTCCCGGATAG
This sequence comes from Bacteroidales bacterium, assembly GCA_030596605.1. Taxonomy (GTDB): domain Bacteria; phylum Bacteroidota; class Bacteroidia; order Bacteroidales; family JAADJA01; genus JAADJA01. Next base: position 8,005 of record JAUVJI010000086.1, on the reverse strand, counting down.
AAATATTCCATATCCAATCCTTAAAATTGGCCAATATCCCATCTCAAGGCCAAAAATGAAGAGATTGTATGAAGAGTGTGATGAAATACTTGTCCTGGAAGATGGTTACCCTGTTGTTGAAGAATTGATCAATAGCTTTTTCGAATTGGGCAAAAAAATTAAAGGCAGGCTGGAAGGTACTATCCGGCGCGATGGAGAGCTTAATCCGAATATAGTAGGAAAGGCTTTGGGGCTTGAGATCCCAGAGACCAGACCTATTCCCGATTTGGTTACAAGCCGCCCCCCAAAACTTTGTAAAGGTTGTCCGCATATTTATTCATACAATGCGCTCAACGAAGCTTTGGCTGAATATGCTAAGGGCCGTGTTTTTTCGGATATCGGATGTTATACCCTGGGAGCGCTCGAACCTTTCGAAGCCATTAATACCTGTGTTGACATGGGTGCTTCCATAACAATGGCCAAGGGAGCATCTGATGCGGGTTTTAAACCATCTGTTGCAGTTATCGGCGACTCTACATTCACACACTCCGGAATGACTGGTTTACTCGATGTAGTAAATGATAAAGCTCCGATTACAGTAGTGATCCTTGATAATGGAACTGTTGCAATGACAGGTGGACAAACATCATCGGCAACAGGAAAAATTGAAAAAATTTGTGAAGCTTTAGGGGTAGAACAAGAACATATTATCGTTTTAAATCCTTTACCAAAAAACCATGAAGAGAACATGCTCACCTTTAAGCGCGAAATAGAATATAAAGGAGTATCGGTGATTATTCCTCGAAGAGAATGTATAGTTACGGCAGCTAAAAGATTAAGAATAGAAAAAAAGAATAAGGAGCTGTAAAAGGTCAAATTATAGATTGATTAAATTTATCACTGAAAAAACGTTCCAGGAGACCAATTTAATAACTAAAAAATATTCTAGTGAAAAAAGATATAATATTAGCAGGTGTCGGAGGGCAGGGAATTTTATCAATTGCTGCCATCATTGGGACAGCTGCTATTGATGCAGGTTTATACCTTAAACAGGCTGAAGTTCATGGAATGAGCCAAAGAGGCGGAGATGTACACTCCAATTTAAGGATTTCTGACAAAGAAGTAGCTTCTGACCTTATCCCAGAGGGTAAAGCCGATATGATAATTTCTGTTGAGCCAATGGAATCGCTTCGCTATCTTCCAATGTTGGCGCCAGGTGGATGGCTTATTACAAACACAAAACCATATGTAAATATTCCAAATTATCCCGATTTAGATGAAATTATTAAAGAAATAAAATCTGTTCCTAACCACATTGCGCTCGACGCAAATGAAATTGCCATTGACCTGAGGCAAAAAAGGGCAGCAAATATGGTTATCTTAGGAGCATCTTCCCCCTTTTTAGGACTTGATTACACCCAGTTAGAAAAAGCCATCATAAATATTTTTAAAACCAAAGGGGAAGAGATAATTGAAGCAAATATCAAAGCGCTTAAAACCGGTCGTGAATTTGCAGAAAATTATATTAAAAATTAGTTTTCATTAGGTTATCTATGAAAATATTGTAATTTAGCCAGTCAATTTTTATATTCACTAATTGAATTTTGTAAAAAATTAAAAGGTAATTAAAATAAATTAATGTTTAACTAAATTAAAATGATCATGAAGAGGATTTTACTTTTAACTTTTGTATTAGGAATTGTACTCAGTGGATTTACACAGGAAAGAGCAACGGTTTCTAATGAATTACGCAATTTTGCGGTAAAAAATGTTCAACCCACTGCTGAAACGATGAATTTCAGTCATGAGTCCCTACCTTCTTCATCTCCGGAATTAACTCCAGAAGAAGAAATTGTTGGAAACACGTTTTATGATCTGCAATCAAACTCAAGCATGCAGAACAGAATTTTTGTTTACGATGATGGTACAATGGGCGCTGTTTGGACAATTGGTTATGATTTTCCAAACTTTGCCGGCGACCGTGGTACAGGGTACAACTATTTTGACGGAAATAACTGGGGGCCTATTCCAACTGAAAGGTTAGAGGCTGACCGTACCGGATGGCCTGCTTATTCAGCATGGGGAGAAAATGGCGAAATTAATACTATTCACTATTCTGGTGCGGCTACAGAAGGTCTTGTTTTTTCAAGAAGGGAAACCAAAGGAACAGGTGACTGGACTCAATTTGACTTTCATAGCCCGCAAGCTACTGCCGAATATTTATGGCCTAGGATGACTACAGGCGGTGTGAACCATTCTGTTACTCATTTAATATCTCTCACAATGCCTGTGGGCAACGGCGGTGCAATTTACCAGGGTATTGACGGAGCTATTCTTTATTCCAGGTCTCAAGATGGAGGCGACACATGGGATATAGAGCATAAACTTTTTGATGAAATGAACAGCAGTAATTATCTGTTTTTCTCCGGCGACACTTATGAAGTCCAGGCACAAGGTGATAATGTTGCTATTCTTTATGGTGATTCATTTACTGATCTCGGTTTAATGAAATCAACTGATGGTGGTGATACTTGGTCACAAACTATTATCTGGGAGTGCCCATATCCAATGTGGGATCCCAATGCGATGTTTCCAACTGACACTTTCTATTGTGCTGACGGCGCTCATGGCCTTGCTTTTGACCAAAGCGGTATGGTACACGTTGTATTCGGTATAAACAGGGCTCAATCTGATGGAGCCGGATCTTTTTGGTACCCCGGAGTTGGGGGAATTGGTTACTGGAACGAAAACAGGCCTACTTTCTCTAATGATATGAATGCATTATGTCCTTTTTCAGATTGCGTTTATTCAGAGCTTGTTGACGATTATAGCTTAATCGGATGGACACAGGATATAAACAATAACGGTACTATTGATGTCCTTGATGACTGGGGCTCTTATTACTTAGGCTTTTCAAGTATGCCGCAAATCGTTATTGATGATATGAACAATATTTATATGGTATTCTCTTCCGTTACTGAAACTTATGACAATGGTACACAAAGTTATCGTCACCTGTGGGGCCGTTATTCAGGATACGGAGATTTCTGGGGTCCTTTTGTTGACCTTACTTCCGACCTGATCCACATTTTCGACGAGTGTGTTTTCCCGTCTGTGGCATCCACAACTGATGACAATCTCTACCTGGTTTACCAGACTGATACTGAGCCGGGCCTTGCTGTAAGGGGTGATGAAGATCCTTTTGGTAATAACGACATCAGGTTCATGAAAATTGACAAGATGGAATTAAAGGTAGGTATTGAAGAAAACAATTCACCTATTTTTGATTATGATGTAACACAAAACTATCCTAACCCGTTCACAGGTACTTCAACTGTACAGGTAAATGTTCGTACTACTACCAATTTATCACTGGAAGTTGTGAACATGATGGGACAGATCGTTCAGACTGTTGATGCAGGAGTTGCACAACCTGGAATGAACGAAATAATCATTGATGGTTCAAAACTAACATCAGGCGTTTATTTCTACACTGTAAAAGCCGGTGAAACTTCTGTTACCAGGAAGATGATCGTAGAATAATATTTTACGAAACTATATACTAAAAGAGGCTGGTCAATTTGACCGGTCTTTTTTTTGTACTTGTTTTGCCAATTGTATTCTGCCAACTGCCTACTCATTAAAAAGCTACCGTATTCTTATATTTTCCTACCGTAAACTGATTCGCTGATAAGATCAAAATAATATTTCGTACATTTGTTTCAGGCAAATTAATTATTCATTAAAAATTATACTACCATGAAAAGGACTTTTATTCTTTTATTAGCCATGTGTTTTTTATTTTCAACTTTTTCGCAAAGCAGGATTGTTGTATCAAAAGAGCTGAGGAACAAAGTATACAAAAAGGCAATCCCAACTCACAAAGATGTTAATTACCAGAAAGAAATCAATCCAACTACTAAATCTTCTGCTTTTCTTCTGGAGGAAGAGATAATAGGAGATACCCGCTATGACGATCAGGCAAATGCCAGCATTCAAAACAGAATTTATTTATATGATGATGGAACAATCGGAGCAACCTGGACAAGGGCAATGGATGATCCGTCGTGGACAGATCGGGGAACCGGTTATAATTACTTTGATGGTAATTCATGGGGCCCATTTCCAACTGAACAAGTTGAAGAAGAAAGGGTCGGCTGGCCTTCGTATGCACCTTTAGGGGAAAATGGAGAGATCATTGTGGCACATGGCAGCGATGGATTGGTTATTTCAACCAGGGACCAAAAAGGATCAGGTGACTGGAATTACTCAATGCTGCAGGGACCTCCTGATCATGAATATATGATCTGGAACCGTACAATCACAAGCGGAATCAATAATATGAGGGTACATTCAATGGCCGTCACCGCTTCAACCGTTTATCCCCCCGGTACACCTTATCTTGGATTGAACGGGGCATTGGTATATTCCATGTCAACCGATGGAGGTGCTACCTGGGAAATCGAAAATGAAGTTTTAGACGGCATGGGATCGGACTATTATGTGGGATATGATGGAGACACCTACGCATTTGCTACCCCTAAAGGAGACATCATAGCATTTGTTGTTGGCGAAAGCTGGTATGACTTATTTTTAATGAAGTCCGAAGATGGCGGTGAAACTTTTGATAAAACTTTGATATGGGAACATCCTTACCCGTTTTTCGACCCCCAGGCACCATCACAAACCGACACATTTTATTGTGCAGATGGCTCGCATACATGCATTATAGATATGAATGATATGGTACATGTAGCTTTCGGGATTAACAGGGCTCTTTCTGATGGCACAAATACATACTGGTTTCCCTATGTAGATGGTATTGCCTATTGGAATGAGGATATGCCGGCCTTTTCAGATGATATGAATGCCCTTAGCCCTTATGGTGATCCCGGATCGGAATTAATAGAAGATTACAACCTGATTGGCTGGTCGCAGGATGTGAACAACAATGGAGTTTTGGATTTACTGGACGAAATAGGTACTTACTATGTGAGCCTTTCAAGTTATCCGCAATTTGTTTACGGACAAAATAACCAGATATACCTGGTCTATTCATCGGTAACAGAAACCTATGATAATGGAACTGCAAATTACAGGCATCTCTGGGCGCGAACCTCCACTGACGGAGGCTTAAGCTGGGGCGATTTCTTTGATCTTAATTCTGATTTGATCCACATTTTTGATGAATGTGTTTATCCGTCTTGCGCAGCTAATTCCGATGATTATATCCATTTAATTTATCAAACAGACAACGAGCCCGGTGTAAATATTTGGGGTACAGGGCACCCCCCCACAAACAACAACGAGGTCTACATGACAGTTTTAAAGGACGATATCACAGGTATCAAAGACCATTCACAGATTATTTATGATACGGACGTTAGCCAGAATTATCCAAATCCATTCAGCACCGAAACTAAAGTGAATGTCAATCTCAAAAAATCTGCTGTCTTGATTTTAGAGGTTTTTAACCTTGTGGGACAAAAAGTATTTGAAAGTAATCTTCCTGATGCAAAAGCCGGAATGAATACACTCTCGATTGATGGAACCAGGTTAACATCGGGAATCTATTTTTATACCATAAAAGCGGGTGATATTTCTATAACAAAAAAAATGTTAGTGGATTGATCTTGTTTAAAACTTAATAACTAACTCTATAAGCGTAAAAACCTCTATAAATTATACTTAAAACTATTAGATATGAAACGAATATTATTTTTACTCATTATTTTGCTACCCTTTTCTGGTTACACACAAAAAAGGGTTATTGCAACAAAACAGCTCAGGAACCAAGCAGTAACATACCACCAAATTCCAACGCTATTAAATGAAATAGAGCCAAATACCGGTCCTTATGTTAAATCCGTTGGATTTGCAATGGAAGAGGAGCAAATAGGTGATACCCGGTATGACAATCAATCGAATGCCAGTATTCCAAACAGGATTTACTACTATGACGATGGAACCATTGCTGCCACCTGGACCCGGAGCATGGATGAAAGTTCATTCTTTGCTGACAGGGGGACAGGGTACAACTATTTCGACGGAGTTGAATGGGATGAATGGCCGATGACAAGGATTGAAGACATAAAAACCCATCGTCCATCTTATGCACCCTGGGGTCCGAATGGTGAAATATCCGTAACGCATGTTAGTGAAATTGGTTTATATTTCTCCACCAGGACTCAAAAAGGAACAGGCGATTGGGAATTCACATCTTTTGGCGGCCCTCCGGGCAACGACTACATCCTTTGGAACAGGGTCATGACCAGTGGTGTTGATCGAAATAGGGTTCACTTGCTTACCATGACACTACCAACATCCCATGGAGGATTTCTATACCAGGGACTGGACGGAGCGCTTTTGTATTCTCTTTCGGTGGATGGAGGAACCACTTGGAACATTGAAAATGAAATTCTTGAAGGATTAGAATCAGATGAATATACAGGATTTGAGGGCGACACTTATGCTTTTGCCGAACCGAAAGATGATATTGTTGCTTTTGCTGTCGGAGGATCGTGGTATGATCTTTTCCTGATGAAATCGGAAGACGGCGGGGAAACATTTGACAAAACAATTATATGGGAACACCCATATCCCTTGTGGCAGCTTGGAACACAAACCGACACTTTTTATTGTGCTGACGGCTCCCATCACCTCGTCATTGATGATGATGGAACGGTGCATGTTGTCTTTGGGATAAACCGGGCACTGGCAGATGATGTTGGAACATATTGGTTTCCATTTGTTGATGGGATAGCTTATTGGAATGAAAATATGTCGGGATTTTCAAATGATGTAAATGCACTCAGCCCCTATGGTGAACCGGGATCCGAATTGGAAGAAGATTATAACCTGATTGCATGGTCACAAGATGTAAATGGGAATGGGCTGCTTGATTTTACAGGCGAAATGGGATTCTATTATATAGGTTTGTCAAGTATGCCTCAACTTATCCTTGATGATATGAACAGGATGTTTCTTGTATATTCATCTGTTACTGAAACTTATGATAATGGAACGAAGAATTACCGGCATTTGTGGGCCAGGGCCTCAGATGACGGGGGAGTTTCATGGTATCCTTTTACAGACCTGACATCAGATCTGATTCACATTTTTGATGAATGTGTATACCCCTCTTGTGCTCCAAAATCGGATGATTATATTTACCTTGTATATCAAACGGATACTGAACCGGGTACGGCAACATGGGGAGCACAGCATTCCTATGTTGACAATAAAACAATGTTCATAAAGGCAGAAAAAGCAGATTTTCTTGTTACCGGAACTGAAGAAGCGGAAATGTTAAATTTTGAGGTTAGCCAGAATTTCCCAAATCCATTTAGCTCTATTTCTGAAATAAAAGTAAAATTGAATCAGATTTCTGATCTTTATCTGGAGGTTATAAATCTGGCAGGCCAGAGGATCTACAGCAGGGAATTGTTGGAAGCCAGACCAGGTGTTAATACCTTAACTTTTGATGCAAACCTATTTACTGCAGGAGTTTACTTTTATACAATAACTGCAGGAGAAAAATCTATAACAAAAAAAATGATAGTTGAATGACCCCCACCCCGTCCCTCCCCCTTGAGGGAGAGGGAGAAAGGGAGGGGGTAAAATTTTCAATCCATGAAAAGGATCATTTTATTTTTAATATTTTCAATCTATACAATAGCAATGTATCCCCAATTTCCTGTTCAACCCATTTCAATGTTAGATCCAGAAGGTGAAACCGTTGGAAATACTTTTTATGATCTTCAAACGAATGCGACATGCCAAAACAGAATTTATTGTTATGATGATGGATCAATAGGTGCAACCTATACTATTGGATTTGATTGGCCAAACTTCTCATATGATCGAGGTACTGGTTATAACTATTTTGATGGAGACGAATGGAATATTTGGCCTACTGAAAGAATAGAAAGTCAGCGAACTGGATGGTCTTCATATGCTCAATTGGGTGAAGAGGGAGAGCTGGTTGTTGCACATAGGTCAGGATTTGGAAATGAATGTTTGATGC
>JAUVJI010000002.1 GCA_030596605.1 Bacteroidales bacterium | reverse complement strand
ATCCTGTTATCCGCAATTATAAACATCCGATTTTTAATTATTTGATCTGACCTGAAATCTTTCAATTGCAAATTAACTACATAATGCCGAAATTTACAGACGATTTATGAATTAATTTATAAATAAAAATAACCATTATGATCACGGTAAACAAAATCAACGACACCACCTTTGAAGTCACGGTTGAAGAAAGGACAACAACTGTTCACAAAGTAACGGTTCCGCAACAATATTATGAAAAACTTACCGGAAATAAAGTCAGCCCCGAAGTTCTGGTCGGAAAGTCTTTTGAGTTTCTTTTGGAAAGAGAACCCAATACCAGCATCCTTCGTGGTTTTGAGCTTTCTGTGATAAGCAGGTATTTCCCGGAATATGAGAGAACTATTAAAAACATGATATTATAATTCCTTATTGGAAAAATGATAAAATCTGCCGGTAAATTATTTTACAGATCAGGGTTTAAACTACTTGCGGACTTTTCTTTTTGTTCCTTAAAGCTATTACTTTAAATTTTCTGCCTGTTAAATGGTGGTCAGTAATAAACTTGACTTTTTTATCTATAAGTCTTTTTTTATTTTTAGCATTATATCCAATGGCATAATTTATTTGATCCTTTGATACATATATGTTAAAATTGCTTTCCTCTCTCTTTAGTAATGGTTCCAGCAAGTCCCACCAAATTTCAGTCAGCACAAGTTCCCTGAACGATTGATGAAAAGGCCCTGCAACCAACTCTTCACCTGATAATAATCCTTCAGAAGGATGAAGCCCCATTTTTATTACATCTACACCACCGGATTCAAAAATTTTTAGAAGTTCTTTCGACCAGAGAACAGCCTTATCCAATAATAGAGGTTTGTATTTATCACTTTTATAAATTTTTTCAAGCTTTGTTCCTTTTATAACGAGGCATGGGTAGATGCGTGTATTGTTTGCCCCTAGCTCAACTATCTTTTTTGCAGTGTAGATGGCTTTTTTAAGCGTGTCACCCGGTAATCCGATCATCATTTGCAAACCCAAAGAAAATCCCGCTTCCAGGATAAGTTTACCGGCATTTTCCGTATCCACAGTTGTATGCCCCCGTTTTGATAATTTCAAAACTTCATTATCCATGGATTGTGCCCCCAACTCAATGGTTTTGACATTATAGTTTTTTAAAATATTCAGTACTTCCTCATTTATATAATCCGGCCGGGTTGAAAGACGAATACCTGAAACTTTTCCTTGTTGAATATAGGGCTGTACTAATTTTAGATATGCAATTTGCTCCTCGATCTTCAATCCTGTAAAATTTCCTCCGAAAAATGCTACCTCTACTTCGCTGTTTTTTTCTGAAATAGTTTCTAAGTGTTTATCAATTTTAGTTGTAATTTCTTCAGCAGAAGGAACTACCAACTGACCTGATATTTTCCGCTGGTTACAATAAATACATTGAAACGGACAGGCAAGTTCAGGTATGAACAAAGGTATGTTGAAATGTTTCTTTTTCATTTCAACCAGCAAAATTAAGATTAAATAATTTTGCCGTTAACAAATAATATTAGAGCACTTACGTTGTATTTACCAATATGGTCAGCAAGATATTATTAACTTGTAAGTGTCTGGTACTGATTGAAAGCAAATCAAATAATTAATAAATCATTTAATTTAAACAAAACATGAAAAGTTATTATGTAACACGGTTAATCCCGAAACTGTTTCTCTTATTGTTGATAGGGGGGATAGCCTTTAGCTCGGGAGGATGTAAGAGCAAGAAAAAACTTGCAGCGGAAGCAGCTGCTTTAGAATATGCTGAAAAGGTTGAGAGTGCAAAAGCTGAACTTCAGGCAATACTTGATGACAATGGTACGATGCCGCTCTCAGAAAAGAAACGGAGGCTTAACGATATCAAAGCCCAAAATCTGAATGATCCTGAAGTAAATGCACTCATTGTTAAGGTTGAAGAAAAAATAGAATTAGAGTTAAATGTTTTAAAAGAGAAAGAAGCGGAGGCGCAGCGACTAAAAGAAGCTGAGTATGCAAAGAAATCGCAATTTGATTATATCAACGATTATTTCCATCAGATAGCTTATGCTGCTGACGTGGATGAAGCCAATGCTAAAATTGCTGAAGCTTTGAAGGTTTATGTATCGGCTGAAACTCCGGTCTTGATTATCATCAGCCAGGTAGATGGAATAACTGATTATGATAAACCTACTACCATTGAGGATTATCTAAATTATCTCAAAGATCAGAAAACCTATACCAACGAGATTTATAATGTCGAGTTTGATGATTATGGTCAGATAACAGTAATTGAATTAATTAAAAAATAGAAAATCATGAGAGCAAACATATTATTCGTAGTTGTATTGTTTTTTTCTTTTGCTTTTCAGGCGATAGCACAAGATGATATCAGTCCTGAACGTAAACAGGCTATTGATAGTCTCGCATTGGAGAAAGTAAGGGATTTAAGTAAGTATATCAGTTTGATCGGTGATAAAGGAACTGAGTTTTCAGAAGCCAACAGGGTCATTGATCGTGCTGTTGAATTATTCATGGATGGAAGCGAAGTTGGCGTTTCTTCTTTATATAAGCCTGAAGTCAGTTATTATCCTGTAAGGGGATACCTTGAGCGGTTAATGCGGCTGAATTATGGCAAAATTGATATCGAGTGGTTCAAGATTGAATATGTGAGTGATCTTGAAAAACAACCTGATGGAACTTATGTTGGTGTAATAACCATCTTCCAGAAGTTCTCAGGATATGATAAGGAAGGCGGACTTGTTTACCAGGATGTTACCAAAAAAGATATTACCGTTTATGTGAAACGCAAAGAAACCCAGATAGCAGGACGCTTGATCGGTTTCTGGGATGTACTGCTCGGTGATATCAGGGTGAAGGAAACTTCGAAAGATTAGATTTTTAAGATATTAAAATATAGATAACAAATAGCTGCCCGGATAGATTTCGGGTGGCATTTGTTTTATTAATTGGAACGTAAGGTTTTACATAAATAATTTTAAATTGAACTTTCAAAACCAAATATTGAAATACTTATTTATCCTTCTGATATCATTTCCATGTTTAATAGGGACTTCTCAAAATATCGGTTCAATTACCGGCGATGAAAGCGCATTGTATGCCCAGACCAAACAGGTAAATCAATTTTTCAGAAGATTTAACAATGAAGAGGACCGCTTTGGTGTGCGGTATTATCCCGGTGACAGCCTTTACAGGGACAATGATTTCAGAAATGTATACCTGAATATGTTATTTGACCAGGAGAGTGCATTTATGGATGAAAGTGTAAAATCCCAGTTTATTGAAGATATTACCGGTGACGGATCCCCGGTATTTCTTGACTTTCATGGAGGATCGTGGTTTGCAGAAATTGCCACTACCTTTAATTATTATGGAAACAAAGAAAATCTTTTACTTTTCCTCAAACTTGAGAAGGAAAATCTCGGATCAAAATGGGTGTTCACAAATGTTTATTTTAATAAGTTTCTCAGAAAATTCTACAAAGGAAATGAGCGTGAAATTGAAAAGTCATTTCTTCATCCCATGAGCCATGAACTTGATTTTATGAATGTTTATAAAGCATTTAAAGACCAAAAATACATTGAATATTACGCCAGTGAATTGTATAAGCCGGATTATCTGTCATTGTTATTTTACGAGATAAAAATGGGCAATATGAGTTTTGAAAGTACAGGCCAGTTAAAATTTCATTTTTTTCAAATTGATGGTTGGTATTTTGAAGTTTCGTATTTTAACAGGCCGGGAAATAATTCGGGATGGTTAATTTCCAAACTTTATAAAATTAATGAGCAGGAGAAACAAGAGCTAATTAAATTCTATTTACCTTGAAAAAAATTGTACCCTTTTTATTCATTCTTATTTTTATTTCAAATCCCTGTAAATTATTCTCACAGAATTCAGAATTGTTAACAACTGAGGAACTGGAGAATTACAGAAAACAAGTTTCCAATTTGGTCAAATACCTTGAAGGGACATTAAATTTCCTTGGCGATCCGGAGCAAGTAAATATTGAAAAAGAAATTATCATCAACGAAAGTTTTCTTAAAATTTTTAAGGATGATAAGGTGCAAGTTGAAGATGACCTGGATGAAAACAGGGAAGTACCATTACACAAAGATGTACAGGCATACCTAAAAGATGTAATTTTCTTTTACAGGCAGGCAAAATTTGAGTTTGAAATTGCCGATATCAGCCATTTTGCGAAGGAAGATAATTTTCATTATTTCAGGGTTTCGTTTAACAGGATGCTTGAAGGAATAACCATTACAGGAGATTCGGTGCAATCCAGAAAAGCGAGGTTTATGGAAGTAAACCTTGATATTTCTTCCAATGATTTGAAAATAGCCAGTATTTATACCACCAAACTTAATGAAAAGGAAGAGGCCAGGCAATGGTGGATCAACCTGTCATTGGAATGGAAAAAAATATTTGGTCAAGGTGTAATGATTACGGATTCTATCGAATTGGCTGATGTTTCTTATTTTACCGATAGCCTGGTAATAACCTTTAATGAACAAATCCAGGACTTATCGCTTGTAGATACAACATTAAACTATGATATTGAATTGCCGGATGAAAGGCAAACGCTCTCCAACACTATCTCATCCTACGATACAGTTTATATGGATACTAAAACTGTTTATTCAAAACTCAGTGGTATACTAAAACAATCAAAACTTGACATTTCGGATAATGAGCAGATAAGAAAATTAGATCCTGTAAGTGAGTTGTCGGAACTTAAAGAGTTAAATTGCTCAAATACGCTTATCAGTAGTTTGTTCCCGATCAGAAATTTAAACCGGCTTGAAATTCTGGATTTTTCTGATACACCTGTTGACGACCTAAGTCCGTTAAATTATTCTACCACTTTAAAAGAGTTGAACTGCAGTTTTACATTGATTAGCGATCTCTCATCCATTTCTGGTTTGGTAAATCTGGAATCCTTAGAATGCAATGGAATAAAGATCACCGATCTTGCATTTACAGAGAACATGCAGAAATTGAAAACTCTTGATTGCAGCGATACAAGAATCATAGAATTGAGTCCCTTGAAACATCTTGGAGCACTTGAAAGTTTTGATATTTCAGAAACCAAAATCACAAACCTTGATTCAATCGTTTATGCCGGTACACTTAAATACCTGAATTGTGAAAATAGTTCTATTACGTCAATTGAACCTCTTGGCAAACTTGAAAACCTTGAAGTCCTCAGGATAAGTAATACCGAAATAAATAATTTGATTTCTCTTAATGAAGCAGAGAACCTGAGAAAGATCTATTGCGATAACTCAGGAATAGCACAAAATGATGCCATTCAGTTTATGCGTGATAATCCCGGATGTTTGGTAATATTTGAGTCGGAGGAATTGTTGTCGGGCTGGAAAGAGCTGGAGAGTGAGTGGAAGGAAATATTGATGGAATTAGGAAACATAAGTGAAAATCCAACAAAAGAGGAATTGCACAGTTTATTAAAAATCGAAGAATTGGATATTTCCGGAAATAGAAACATCACCTATCTTAATCCTGTCAGGAAGCTTTATTATCTGAGTTCCCTGAATATATCATCAGTAAATGTAGAGGATTATAGTCCGGTAGGGGAGGCAATTATGCTTAAATGGCTTGATATATCCAACACAAATTTGGAGAGTGTGGATTTTCTAAGCAATTTAAGCAGGTTGCAAGAGTTGAGGATTGAAAACACTTCCGTTTCTTCTCTGGAGACACTTCAAGGTTTGAAAAACCTCAAGTATATCTATGCAGATAATAGTAAAATAAATGATAATTCCGCCTTTAAGTTTAGACAAGAAAATCCGGATTGTATAGTCATATACAAGACCGGCGAATTGGAAAAATGGTGGAATAATTTACCGGACGCATGGAAAGAATATTTTTCCGATATATACACTCTTGAAACACCGCCGTCCAAAGAAAATTTACATCAGTTATTATTTATTGATTCATTGCAAATCTCAGATAGAAAACAAATTAATGATCTGAGCTCGGTTACCATGCTTCGGGGATTAAAATCGATTTCTTTTACGGGAACTCAAATAAATAATCTGCAACCTTTAAGCCGGCTACAAAATTTAAAGGCAATTATATGTAATCAAAATCCTGTGAGCGACTTAACGTCCTTATCAGGTTTAAATACATTAACACATGTTAATATTGAAAATACACCGGTCTCAGATTTAAGACCTTTGGCGAATTTAAATAGGTTAAAGGAAATAAATTTTTCCGGAACACAGGTAAGTAATTTAAAACCCCTTTCGAACTTGGTAAAGCTGGAGGTTGTAAAACTCAATAATACGGCCATTAAAAACATAAAATTTCTGCAAAACTTACCTGACCTGAAAACCCTTGAGTGTTACAATACAAGGATTTCAGCTAAAAATGTGGACAAATTTAAAACTGCAAAACCCGGATGCGAAGTTGTTTATTATTAATTACTGAGTTTGGCAAGATATTTTAACTTTCTTTGCAAAAAATTTCAAGAATGAAAAATTTCAGGTCGGCATTCTTGATATTTGGTTTTCTTTTTGTTATTTCAGGTCAGTTTAATCGTATGGTTGCCCAGGATACACTTGAAGTGATGTATTACAACATCCTTAACTATCCGGGAAGCACACCTGAACGGGTAGATCATTTCAGAACGATAAACCAATATATCAATGCAGATGTAATTCTAGTGAATGAGATCCTCAATGATGAAGGAGCCAATTTCCTATTGCAGGATGGATTGAATGTTTATGGGACAACAAAATTCCAAAAAGCCGATTTCATAAACGGATATGACACTGATAACGCGTTGTTTTATAACAGTGATAAACTTGTTTTGCATTCACAGGATACCATTGAAACGGCGCTTCGTCTGATCAATGAGTATGTTCTTTACTATAATTCGTACGATCTTTCGGAGACTCAGGACACAATTTTCCTTTATTTCTATTCAGTTCACCTAAAAGCCAGTTCGGGTTCCACAAATGCGCAAAAACGTCTCGCCGAAGTATTGGAGTACAAAGATCACATTGATAATAAACCCAATGCGAAAAATATATTCTTCGGTGGGGATTTTAATGTCTATACAAGTTCTGAACCAGCATATCAATCATTGATCAATGATGGGCTATACCCATTGAATGATCCGCTACCGGCTGCTAACTGGCATAATAATGATTTATATTCAATGATTCATTCACAGAGTACACGTACATCGCAATTCGGTGGCGGTGCGACCGGTGGAATGGACGATAGGTTCGATTTTATACTTTTTAGCAATGATGTATTAAATGGAAACAATGGTGTAAAATATATCAATAATTCATGTTACGCTCTCGGAAATGACGGGAATCATTTTAACATGTCATTGATTGATGCTCCTGTGAATACATCTGTTCCCGATTCTGTTTTGCAGGCTCTCTATTACATGTCCGATCATTTACCGGTTATTTGTAATATTGAGGTTCAATCCTCAATTGTACCTTCAGAATATTTCCTCGACCTGAAAGTTTTTCTTGAAGGCCCATTTGATGGAAACGAAATGAACACCGATTTAACCGGTTTAACCAATTTCCCATTGGTACAACCTTATAATCAACCACCATGGAATTATTTTGGCGATGAATCTGTTACATCTATTCAAAACCCTGATATTGTAGATTGGGTGCTGGTTGAATTAAGAGAGACCAGTGGCGATGCCTCAAGTGCGATCCCTGATTCAACAATTTTGAAGGAGGCTTGTTTTCTGCTAAAGGATGGGATAATTGTAAGTCAGGATCAAATAAATATTCCAATTTTTGATTTGCCGGTTAGCAACGATTTATACATAATCGTACGTCACAGGAATCACCTTGATATTATGACTTCGGTTCCGGTTGTCGTTAATAATGGTCATTATTCGTTTGATTTTTCTTTGGATCAATACCAGGTTTATGGTTTTGAAGCAGGATACAAGGAAATTATAACCAATGTCTGGGGAATGGTATCAGCAGATGGTAATACAGATGGGATCGTTAATTTTGAAGATAAAAGCATATGGGGCACACAATCCGGAAAGCAAGGATATCTAATTGGGGATTTTAATCTGAATGGCCAGGTTGATAATTTCGATAAAAACGAAAATTGGTTAAAAAATCTGGATTTTGAATACCAGGTACCAGACTAATTCCACTATTTTTCAATATAATTTTCCACAGAAATAGATTTAATTTGGCTAATTCTGTTGATAGCTCTTCTTTTATTAACATTTATTTAACATCCATATATAGAAAAATCCAGCTTTACTTCAAATATTTTTATACTGATTTATTTGATAATATTAAAAACCCCTCACATATATAATCTCTCTAAATGTATGATATTAAACAGTTATAGAGAGGTGTTGAATTTGACCCTGTTTCTTATTGATAAAATTTCCAAATATTAAACTTTCTTCCCAATATGGGATTTAACATTTAGTTAACACCAATCCGGAAAGTTCTGAATTAATTTAGCATCTAACAGAGCGGATATCTATCATGAAAATTTTTAGATTTCAAATAATCGTTTTTAATTATCAAAACTTAAAATACTGGGAAATTGACTTATGAAGGTAAACAAAAACAAAAGTTCTTTGTTGTAACGTGTCCTTGTTTGATGGGAATTTTGTTAAAAATATCATTTATGATATGTGTTTCAAGTATTGATTCTTGGCAAAATTTCTAATTGGGCATGATTTTTATTCAACATAATAGCTAATTAAATTTTAAGCATATGAAAAGGAAAAGTATACTATTAACCATAATCTTATTGATTTTTATTTACTCATCTCCGCTTTTATTAAAAGCTCAGAAGTGGGGAGGGAATGAACACGGTTCAAGATTTATAAAAAACTGGTCGATAAATGCCAATGTTGGTTATACATCCTATTTTGGGGACATGAGTTATTATGATAACGATGTGGTAGAGAAATTGTCGAGCGAAAGTGGCGCTGCATACGGAATTATGCTAACCAAGGATGTAACAAAGTGGTTGGGTTTATCCGGACAACTATTTTATGGAAAGCTAAAGGGAGGTAATAATAATATTACATTTAAAACTGATTTGATCGAATACAATCTCCAGGCAAGAATTGATTTCATCAATCTATTTTGGCCGGATAATCGATCAAATTTTGGAATAATAGGAAGTGCAGGAATTGGACAACTTTTATTTAATGTCACAACTTTTGAATTTAATGAAGGGCCGCCAATCATAAAAGAACATACGGCTGCCGTACCTGAATTTGTATATTCTTTCGGTGCGGGTATTTACTATAAAGTAACCGAAAGGATTGGAATTACTGCTGATTTAAACCTGCATCAGCTACAAAATGACAAATTGGATAACCTGGTTAAAAATAACGATTTTGATTATTATACATACTTAAGTATTGGAATAACCTATTATTTGAGCGGAGCTTTCAAAAGAGCGCAGACAAGTACTGCCAGGATTGCCCATAGCGGGATAAGGACTCAGTAATCCTAGTGATTGAGGGTCTTTTTTTGACATGCATTCAAGAAATATAAAAAAAGCCCTGAACAATTTAATTGTCAGAGCTTTTTTGTTGTCCCACTAGGATTCGAACCTAGACCGGCAGAACCAAAATCTGCAGTGCTACCTTTACACCATAGGACAATCATATATGAGATTTTATTGATTGTAGATTTCAGACTTTAAAGAACGTTGTCTTTAAGGGGTGCAAAATTATAAATTATTTTATATCATCCAAGTATAAATTATAAATTCATTGCAATTATCCCACTAAACCTTTGTTAATTTAAGTTAATATTTTTTAACCGATTTATTTATAAATCTTAAAATGCTTAATTTCGCCAGCTAATCTGAAAATAATTCACTTACCCATGGAATTATACAAAAAGTTAAACAGCATTACCGGTTGGATTGTTTTTGCCATTGCATCAATCGTTTATCTTCTTACCGTTGAACCTACAGCCAGTTGGTGGGACTGCGGCGAGTATATCGCTACTGCCTATAAACTGCAAGTTGGGCATCCTCCGGGGGCGCCATTGTTCCAATTGATCGGCAGGTTTTTCTCACTATTTGCTTTCGGTGATGTTTCCAATGTAGCCTTGATGGTTAATATTATGTCTGCCCTTAGCAGTAGTTTTACCATCCTGTTTCTCTTCTGGACGATAACACACCTTGCAAAGAAGATTATGTTGCAATCAGGTGAAGTGTCTGATGGTAAAATGTATGCAGTTTTGGGTAGTGGAGTAGTGGGAGCTTTAGCTTTTACATTCTCAGATTCCTTTTGGTTCTCAGCTGCTGAAGGTGAAGAATATGCCATGTCCTCTTTGTTTACCGCTGTTGTTTTCTGGGCTATATTAAAATGGGAAGATGAAGCAGACGGAATTCATGCCAACGGGTGGATATTACTAATAGCCTTTTTAATAGGCCTCTCCATCGGGGTGCACCTTCTTAACTTACTTGCAATCCCTGCTATTGCTTTTGTGTATTATTTCAAGAAATATAAACCAACTACAAAAGGAGTAATTCTGACAGGTATTATTTCAGTTGTGTTTTTAGGAATTATAATGAACGGTATAATTCCCTGGATAGTGAAATTGTCAAGTTTATTTGAGTTACTTTTTGTAAATTCGTTTCGACTACCTTTTAATTCAGGTACCGCCTTTTATTTCGTTTTGCTTATAGGATTGATCATCTGGGGACTTCATTATACCAGGAAAAAGCAAAAGGTTTTATGGAATACGATTTTATTGAGCTTTACTTTTATCCTTATCGGGTATTCTTCCTTTTTTATGATCATTATCCGTTCCAGCGCCGATCCTCCAATAGATGAAAACAGCCCTGAAGATGCGATTAGTTTATTATCGTATTTAGCCCGTGAGCAATATGGCGACTGGCCTATTTTGTATGGTCAATATTATAATGCTCCAACTGTTGATTTAAAGGATGGCAATCCTATATATGTAAAAGATACAAAAAAGGAAAAGTATGTAATCACCGATGATCGCAAGGGTGCTATTCCGGTTTATGATCCAAGGTTTACAACGCTTTTCCCGCGGATGTGGAGCAGTCAGAAACCTGCTCACATTCAAATGTATAAGCAATACGGAAAAATCAAGGGCATCCCGATGGAAGTGCAAAAGAATGATGGGACCGCAGATGTTAAAATGAAACCCACATTTGGTGAAAATCTCAGGTTTTTCTTCACTTATCAAATAGGACATATGTATTTCCGGTATTTTATGTGGAATTTCTCAGGGCGGCAGAATGATATTGAAAGCCAGGGAGAAATTGAGCATGGAAACTGGTTAACAGGTTTCAACTGGTTTGATGAAAATATACTTGGTTTAGGGCCACAGGATAATTTACCTGATAGTATCCATAATCCGGCACGAAATGAATTTTTTATGCTTCCTTTTTTGCTTGGTTTGTTAGGATTGTTTTATCATTTGAACAGCAATAAAAAAGATACCCTTGTTGTTGCCCTGCTGTTTTTAATGACAGGTATAGCTGTTACAGTATACCTTAATCAGTATCCTTATCAACCACGGGAAAGGGATTATGCTTATGCAAGCTCATTTTATGCATTTGCGATTTGGATAGGTTTTGGTGTGCTGGCACTTTTTAATATACTTCAAAAAAGAATGAACCCCAAAATTGCTGCAATTGCTGTAACTGCCTTTTCTCTTTTACTTGTGCCAACGATTATGGCCAAAGAAGGGTGGAATGATCATGACCGGTCAGGTAAATATGCTGCACGCGATTTTGCTGCTAATTATCTCAATTCATGTGAACCCAATGCTATATTATTTACAAATGGTGATAATGATACATTCCCATTATGGTATGCCCAGGAAGTTGAAGGAATAAGAACAGATGTAAGGGTGGTGAATTTTATGCTCGCTTCCGGCCATTGGTATATTCACCAAATGATGAATAAGGCATATGAATCGGAACCATTGCCATTTACACTTTCGTACGATCAATATCAAAATGGTGTGAATAATGCCGTGGTTTTTTATAGTACCAACCTGCAAGGTTATGCTGAATTAGACCAGGTTGTTGATTTTATTGCAAGTGAAAACGAACGAACAAAACTTACCTTGACAAGCGGTGAAAAGATCAATTTTTCGCCAACGAAAAAATTCAGACTAATCATTGATTCGGCAGATATTATTGCAAAAGGTGCTGTCCCTGAACAATTGACTGATAAAATAGTTTCATCAATAAATTGGGATGTAAAGCAGAATTACCTGTATAAAAACGATTTAATGCTTTTGGATATAATTGCAACCAATAATTGGGAACGGCCAATCTATTTTGCCAATCCAAGTTCCATCAATAAGGTACTTGGGATTGAGCAGTATTGTCATTTAGAAGGAATGGTTTATAAATTTATGCCGGTAAAATCTGAGAATTTTATTTCAGGAGTTGGGGGTATTCATGCTGAAGTTTGCTATGACGTTTTTATGAACAAGTGTTCGTGGGGTAACTTAAAAGATCCCAATGTGTATGTCGATCGTGAAAGTGCAAGAAATTCAATTATCCCGAAACAAAATTTTATGCGTGTAGCCGAGGCATTGGTAAAAAAAGGAGAAAAAGAAAAGGCCATTGAGTTGCTTGACCGCTGTCTCGAAGAATTTCCTGAAAGTAAATTCACATATGATATGTATATGATTCCTTTTGCTGATGTATATTACGAAGCGGGGGCAATAGAAAAAGGAAATGCCATTACAGAAAGGATTTTTGAAATTTATTCACAAAATATTGATTATTACAACCGCCTCAATAGCAGACTATCACAATATTATAAATCTGATTATGAACAGGCTCTTGGTGTCCTGCAAAGATTATCCATGATGGCACAAATTAATGATCAGACTGAGCTGCATAATAAAATTGATAGCGTTTTTATGAGCAGCTTTAAACAATAAATATTGAGCTTACTTTAAAAAGTCCATCGCTTTGGAATATTGGAAGAATGGAATATTGGCTCCCCCATTATTCCAGCATTCCAAATTTCCCTGCCCGTCCGTTCAGGCGGGCATTATACCATTATTCTATCAAAAATGACTTTTCGGAGTGGACTCAATATTTGTTTACATATAAAAAATGGCGTTTAATCTGATTTTTTCCGGGCTCGGAGCATTATAAATATCCCTATCAGTATAAAGGGAATACTGAGTAATTGTCCCATGTTTAATATCATATTTTCTTCAAAGCCAACCTGTGGCTCTTTTATAATTTCAATTAAAAATCTAACACTGAAAAGTAAAATCATGAATAGTCCAAATAAATACCCATGTTTTAATTGGGTTCCTTTCTTTAAATATATTGAATGCAGGATAAAGAATATAATCAAATATGATAATCCTTCATAAATCTGTGTCGGATGTTTTGGAACTGTTTCTCCCCATAGCACGAAAATAAATCCCCAGGGCAAACCGGTTTCTATGCCATATATTTCCGAGTTCATTAAATTTCCAATTCTAATAAAAAATCCGGCAAGGGCAACAACGATAGCAATTCTATCTAAAGTCCAGAAGTATGGTTTATTAGTTTTTCGTGAAAATATATACAAAGCAATTAGTATACCTATTGCAGCTCCATGACTGGCGAGGCCACCTTCCCAGATTTTCAGAATTTGGATCGGATTTTGCAAAAAATATTCAGGTTCGTAAAACAGGAAGTGGCCCAACCTGGCGCCAATCACTGTTGCAATTACCATATATGTGGTAACAGTATCAAGCAGCTTGGAAGGAATGTTTTCTTTCTTGAATATTTGGCCAAGAATGATATAACCTGAAACAAACCCCATTGCAAACAAAAGGCCATACCAGCGGATGGCAAAACTTCCAATTCGGAAAATTTCAGGATTGACATCCCAGATAATTGAATTTAATATCATTGAAGATTAATTTGAGTCGGCAAATATACAAAAGGAGATGAAGGGAAGTTTATGGGATTTGAAAATGCTTAAATGCTATCCAGGAATTTCCAAATTCTTTTTTTGAGTTTAGTCTGATCGAATTCCAATTTTATGCCTGAAAATTCAGTTGCTTCAGACAATGCTTTGGTAAGATTGAATTCTTTTTGATTCATTTTAAAATAGAACCTTTTATTATGGTAATGTTCGGCAAGATATTCCTGTTCAGTCTGGCCTGGTGTGGGAATGAAAATGGCTTTCTTGCCTAGTGCTACAATATCCATGACTGTGGAATAGCCTGGACGGGATATGACTATTCTACTTTCTTCTATAATCTTCTCCAAACTTTTACTATCCAGATGTGAATGTATAATAATCTTATCTTCAATAATCCTATCTTCAAGCTTTTCGGGTTTACCACAAACCACAATGCTTTTCAAATTCATTCTTGATAATTCATTTATTATCTTTTTCTCCAATATTGTTCTTTGTGGTTCAGGGCCGGATAACATAACCAATAAATCATATTTATATTTGTCTTTAATATCACTTTTGGCTGGAGATGATCTTTTATTTGCAAACCTCGACAATGGTCCAATATAATAGGATTTTGGTGGCAAGGGTTTTTTATGTGAAAGGTCGCCTGAAAGATTTATTTCATTTTCGAAGTCAGGTATCCAGCATTCATTGAATTTTGATATGTAAGCTATATTTTTTTTATAAAGTTTTGTTTCAAGAAACTTCAAGTGGGCTGGCACTTTGATCATAACCTGATGGGTTATAAAAATACTGGGAATAGTATTTGAGGAAAGACCATACCGATTGTCAGAAATTACAGCGTTGATATTGTGCTCCTGGATTATTTTTTCTAATAGTGATTTTTCTTCTTTAATTCCTTTAAAGATGGCTGGAGCCTGCCTTGCCATTTTAAAGGCCATACTTCCTTTACCGGGATATGAAAATTTATAACCGGGGAACTGAACGAACTGTAGTGAGGGAAATTCTTGCTTCAAGAAAGCTAAAGGACGATTATCTGCACCTATAATCACATTGGTATTCTGCTCAATTAACTCATTGATTATCGGAACACAACGGGTTGCATGTCCGATACCCCAGTCCAGTGGGCATACTAAAATATTAGGTTTGTTTTTCAAGCCTGAATTGCAATGTAAGTTCACAAATTTACCAAAATATGATTCTTCATACTTCTTATTCATAAAATATCTTATTTTTGAATCACCAAATTCAAAATTTTGCTGATCTATCAAATAGGAATAACATTAATACCTGGCATTGGAGATGTCAATGGTAAAAAACTGGTATCTTATTGCGGCGGTACTGAAGCTGTTTTTAAAGAAAAGAAACAGGCATTAATGAAAATACCGGGTATAGGTTTATCTACGGTAAATTCTATACTGTCTCAAAAAGTATTGAATAGGGCAGAGAAGGAGATATCTTTTATTGATAAATACAATGTTACTCCCTTGTTTTACACGAACAAGAAATACCCTCAGCGATTAAAACATTGTATTGATGGCCCCATGATGCTTTATTATATGGGCAATACTGATTTAAATTCTCCACGGATCATCAGTATTGTTGGTACAAGAACGGCTTCGGAATATGGAAAAGAAATTTGTGCAAAATTTGTTAAAGATCTGGCTGATTTGGATGTAGTTGTTGTAAGTGGGTTGGCTTATGGAATTGATACCCATGCTCACAAATCTTCGCTAAAAAATGATTTAGCTACAATTGGAATATTGGCTCATGGTCTTGACCGGATATATCCCCAGGCAAATAAATCCCTCGCAGAGAAAATGGTTTTAAATGGCGGTTTGCTAACCGATTTTATGAGTAAAACCAATCCCGACAGGGAAAATTTTCCTAAGCGAAACAGAATTGTGGCAGGTATAGCAGATGCCATCATAGTAATTGAATCTGCAATAAAAGGTGGCGCTTTGATCACAGCTAATATAGCAAACTCTTATGACCGGGATGTGTTTGCAGTCCCTGGTAAAATAAGTGACAAATATTCTGAAGGATGCAATTTTCTTATTAAAACAAATCGTGCAGCGCTTATACAGTCAGCAAGGGATGTGAAATACATTATGCAGTGGGAATCGAATACTGATAAATCACCCAAACAACAAAAACTATTTAAAGAATTATCTCCTGAAGAAGAATTGATTGTTAACATCTTAAAAGAAAACAATGAAACAAGCGTCGATTACATTGTGCTTAAATCAAAACTCTCGCCCAGTAATATAGCTGCAATACTCCTGAATCTTGAATTTGACGGTGTTATAAAAAGTTTGCCTGGAAAAATGTATAAATGCCTTTAGTTTCTTAGTTATACTACTCTTTTTTAATTCTTTTAAACTCCTCATTTAGTTCAAAAGCCTTATAATAAAGCATGATTACAATAATAAAAGCGCCTATACTTAGGAATAACAACAAACGATAATCTTCGGTTAAAAAACAGAAATTATACAGCGCATGGAAAAAGGATGCGCCAAATAAGCCTGTCATGGAATCAACAAATTTATTTTCACGGGTTTTTGCCATACCCAGAAAGAATCCGAGAATAACAGCAAAGAAAAGATTTGCAAATACCACTGTTATCGCATACAGGAAATCTATTGCTTCATAAACGGGCAAAACAAAATAAAGGATATTCCCGATAAATGCGAATCCCATGGAGATCATGGTGGTATACACAATACCATCAAGTGGTCCGTTATAGCTGCTTTTAGGGTAGTTATAATACCTTAGAATTAAATACTTTCCGAATTCAGATCCAAATCCCATAATAACAAAGGAGTAGAAAATGATCCTTCTTATATTGGTAAAAAATTCTAATCCAAAACGTCTTGCAATATATTGAAATAGTAATACTACAACAATACTAAACATTCCCAGGACAAAACTTGAAATAAGCCCGGGATACCGGTCTTTTCCTCGTTTCTTCCAGATGATAGCAATAATAATCCCTGCAATCAGGGGAGCCAGAATTAAAGAAATTATATAATTAATTACCATAACTATAATTTTGATCTGTCAAATTTACAAATTGATTTATAAACAAAAAATTCCTATACACAGAATTATGAACAAAAGTAAATAAAAAACTAAAAACAATTTTTGGATATCACTCTTCCTTCCCGCTGTATATATCGGTTTGGCGTTTTATAGATTCATTATGAACAACCTCAAGCAGCTTTTGAAGAAATTCTTTTTGCAAACCGGAATCCAAACCCGTTTTTAACCTGTCATTAACAATATTACTCCATCTTTTTAATTGCAGGATAGTAATATTATGATTCCTTTTGTACTTGCCGATCTCATCGATCAATTCCATCCGGCGTGATAAAATATTGATCAACTCAGCATCAATTTTATCAATTTCAGTTCTTAACTCTTCCAGCTTCCCGGCAAATTCTATGCTTCCTTCTTCCCTTCTTACTACCAGAGAAGATATTAATTTGGACAATTCATCCGGTTTAATTTGTTGTTGAGGATCGGTCAATGCATTATCAGGATCGAAATGTGATTCAATCATTAATCCATCCATTTCCAAATCCAGCGCTTTTTGAGCTACATCCAACAGCATGCTTCGTTCCCCACAAATATGGCTGGGATCACAAATTACAGGAAGATTTGGAATGAGTCTTTTTAATTCAATGGGTATTTCCCACATAGGAGCATTCCTGTAAGGTGTTTTATCGAAGAAGTAAAAACCCCGATGAATGGCAGCGATTCGATTGATCCCGGATAAGTTTATACGTTCAAGGGCGCCTATCCATAAGTTTAAATCGGGATTAACCGGATTTTTAACCATAACTGGAACATCTACTCCTTTAAGTGCATTTGCCAGTTCCTGAAGTGAAAAAGGGTTAACTACTGTTCGGGCGCCTATCCATAATATATCAATATTGTACTGTAAGGCAGTTTCAACATGTGCAGGATTGGCAACTTCAATGGCAGTTTTTAAACCAGTTTGTTCCTTTACATTCCGGAGCCACTCCAATCCTTTTTCACCAACTCCTTCAAACAAACCTGGTCGTGTTCTGGGTTTCCAAATACCGGCCCTGAAAATTTTCACCTGGGGAATCTGAGAAATATCTTTGGCTGTTTGTAATATTTGGTCTTTCGATTCAGCACTGCACGGACCGCTGATGACCAAAGGAGATTCTTTAATATCAAGCCATTTATTCAGCGGTAATATGTTCAGGTTTATTGCCATGATGTCTCGCAAAATTACTCATTTTCAATACAAAATAATTATATATTTAAAAAGTCATATTTATATTTTTTCATCGATTTCAAATTAAAAAAGTAGCTACTTTTGCAGCGATATTACATTCCGCGAAAAATGAGTGAATTGAAAAGGATAAAGATCATTGACCTGCTTAAATCAGAGAAGTTTGGAAAGGTTGTCAATGTTAAAGGTTGGGTAAGAACCAAACGAGGAAGCAAAAATGTTTCATTTATTGCTTTAAATGATGGCTCTACAATAAAAAACATACAAATAGTTATAGACCATATCTCAATCAAAGAAGAAGAAATTCAAAATGTTCATAGCGGAGCTGCACTTTCAATTACCGGTGAAATCATTGAATCGCAGGGAAGCGGTCAAAAAGTAGAAATCAGTGCAAAATCAATTGAGATTTTAGGAATAGCTGATCCTGCTGAATATCCGCTTCAACCCAAAAAGCATTCCCTGGAATTTCTTCGTGAAAAATCTCACCTGAGATTCAGGACCAATACTTTTGGAGCGATCACCAGGGTGAGACATGCCATGATCTTTGCCATTCACAAATTTTTTAACGATAAAGGATTTTATAATATCCATACTCCAATTATTACCGGCTCGGATGCAGAGGGCGCTGGGGAAATGTTCAGGGTTTCGGTTCTTGATCCGAAAAACCCACCTCTTAATGAAGATGGATCGGTAAATTTTAACGAAGACTTTTTTGGCAAAGAAACCAATCTTACTGTTTCTGGTCAGCTGCAGGCTGAACTTGCTGCACTTGGATTATCAGAAGTTTATACTTTCGGACCAACTTTCAGGGCTGAAAATTCCAATACCTCCAGGCATCTCGCTGAGTTTTGGATGATAGAGCCGGAAATGGCTTTCTATGACAACAATGATAACATGGACCTGGCAGAAGAAATGCTGAAGTTTGTTATTAAATATGCTATTGATAATTGCGCTGATGATTTGAACTTTCTGAGCAAGCGTTTGTTAGATGAAGAAAAGACCAAAAAACAGGAAGATCGGTCTCCAATGGAATTAAACGAGAAGCTACTTTTTGTATTGGAAAGCGATTTTGAAAGAATTACCTATGAAGATGCCATTAAAATTTTAAGAAATTCAAAACCCAATAAAAAGAAGAAATTCCAGTTCCTGATAGAAGGCTGGGGGGTTGATCTTCAATCGGAACATGAGAGATATCTGGTTGAAAAGCATTTCAAAAAACCCGTTATTGTAACAGATTACCCAAAAGAAATCAAAGCATTTTATATGAAAATGAATGATGATGGTAAGACGGTGCGGGCCATGGATGTTCTTTTTCCACAGATCGGTGAAATTATTGGAGGTTCGCAGAGAGAGGAAAATTATGACCTGCTTTTGAAACGAATGCGTGAAATGAACGTACCAGAAAAAGATTTATGGTGGTATCTTGAAACCAGAAAATTTGGCACTGTGCCACATAGCGGTTTTGGATTGGGATTTGAAAGAATGATGCTGTTTATCACGGGTATGGGAAATATAAGGGATGTTATTCCATTTCCAAGATCGCCACAAAACGCCGAATTTTAAATTTGGACGTTTAAAATAGTACAATAAAAATTTTGATATTTGATTAAAAAGGTTGATATTTGTCTGAAACAATTAGAGGGTAATTTAGAAAAAGAGTTTGCATGTTAAATCAACGGTTACAACAAAAACTTCTACAGAAGCTGTCTCCCCAGCAAATTTTGCTGATGAAATTGTTGCAGATTCCGTCTATTGCACTCGAACAAAGAATAAAACAGGAAATAGAAGAAAACCCGGCCCTGGATGAAACCAGCGACACAGATGAAACCACTGAACAGGAACAAGATTATGATGAGCCTGTAGGAGCTGATGAGAATGAAGGAGAAACAGAGGAAGAATTCGAAACTAAGAATAGTGACGACGAGTTTGACATTGGAGATTATATGGATGATGACGAAACACCTTCCTATAAGTTAAGTTCCAATAATTCAAGCGCTGATGATGAAAGAAGGGAAATCCCATTCGTTTCAGGTACTTCTTTCAATGATTTGTTGCTTTCGCAGTTAGGACTTCGCAGCCTTGATGAACGTCAATACCTGATTGCCTCTTATATCATTGGTAATCTTGATGAATCAGGATACCTGAACCGGGAAATTACATCCATGGTTGACGACCTGGCATTCGTTCAGAATATTCAGACTACAAAAGAGGAAATTCTTGAACTGCTTCAACTTATCCAGGAGTTTGACCCGGCAGGTGTGGGAGCCCGAAACTTACAGGAATGTCTTTTGATCCAATTAAAGAAAACGGAGAATTCAAATGGTTCAACTGAACTGGCAAAGTTGCTGATTGAAAGATATTTTAATGAGTTTACCAAAAAGCATTATGAAAAGATCATCAAAAAAGCGAAGATATCAGAAAATGACCTTAAAGAAGCAATCGAAGAAATATTAAAATTGAATCCAAAACCCGGAAATTCATTAAGTGAAACATCAAAAACGAATCACTATATTCTTCCTGATTTTGTAATTTACAACAACAATGGTGATCTTGAACTGCAGTTAAATTCTAAAAATGCACCTGAGTTAAGGCTCAACCGTACTTATGTTGATATGCTTGAAACTTATTCAAACAGTAAGGATAAAAGCAAGCACAGGGATGCCATAACCTTTGTAAAACAAAAAATAGATTCGGCCAAATGGTTTATCGATGCGATCAAACAAAGACAAAACACGCTGATGATAACCATGAATGCCATTATGAACTATCAACGTGAATATTTTCTCACCGGTGATGAAGTCACCTTGAGGCCTATGATCCTCAAAGATATCGCTGAAATTGTAAATTTGGATATCTCAACTATTTCAAGGGTAGCTAACAGCAAATATGTTCAAACACCATTTGGGACTCTTTTGTTAAAAAGCTTCTTCTCAGAGTCGATGCTGACCGAAAACGGTGAAGAGGTTTCAACAAGGGAAATTAAGAAAATTTTGTCAGATTGCATTGATTCGGAGGATAAAAATAAACCCCTTACGGATGAACAGCTTACGAGAATCTTAAAAGAAAAAGGATATAATATTGCCAGGCGAACAGTTGCTAAATACCGCGAACAGCTTAGCATTCCGGTTGCAAGGCTGAGAAAAGAATTGTAATAAAGCAACTGAATGCAAGAAAAAATCTCCAAAATAATTTCAGTAGTGTTTCACCCCTTACTAATTCCATCATACCTGTTTATTTTTGTTTTCAATATGAACAGTTACGTGGCGCTTTTAATCCCCACTACGGCTAAATTTTTAATCTTTTCTTTGGTATTTATTACCACATTTCTTTTCCCATCATTATTAATATTGATTATGAAACGCAGAGGACTAATTAAATCTCTTCAAATGGAATCCAAAGAGGAGCGTGTTTATCCTTTTTTATTAACCGGTATATTTTTCTTCTTATCTTATTATATGCTAAAACAAATCCAGATTTCTGAAGTTTATCACCTTTTTTTATTGGGAATAACTATCCTGGTATTTCTTTCATTGCTGATTAATTTTTTCTCAAAAATTAGTATTCACATGGTTGGAATAGGTGGTATGGCTGGAGCTTTAACAGGAATTTCGATTCGTGTAAACCTCGATTTTGTACTATTGATTTCTTTTGTTATTCTACTTGCCGGATTTATCGGCTATGCACGATTGAAATTAAAATCACATCAGCCAATTCAGATCTATACCGGGTATTTATTGGGATTTTTATTTATGGCAGGGATTTACATCCTCTGAATTAAAATGGAATTATTGTTAAACCGACAGAAATTGGATACATCTCAGGGCCCTTTCCCTTTTCAAATAATGTAGAAAGCTGGTAATATCCCCACAAATTCAGCCATTTATAACCTATGCGGGCAGTAAACCCATACCTGTTTGTTTCTAGGTATTTAATTTTGGTTTTTTTATAAATTACCAGGTCATTATGGGTAGTCTCAATGTAATCAGGTCCTTTATACTTGGTATGGCTCTGAATTAGAAAATCAAATTTAAAACCAATAGCAACCCTGAGTCCACCCTCCGATTTATAGCGTAACTCCAAGGGTATATCAAGGTATGTAAGAACAAATTTGGATTTTCTATAATCAACACCAGGAAGCGTATCTTTAATTGGAACAAAAAAAGTAGAGTCATGTGTTGTTCGTACTAATGAATGGTTAAACATATTATGCACACCTATTCCCAATCCCGGGGAAAAGCTGATATTACTCTCACCGAATATAAAGTTGTAAGTTCCAAATATATTTACCCCCGGGTTTATGGTGCCAGTTTTAATTTGTTCTTCCGGTACATCCTGCCAAATATCGGTAAAAACATCAAGCCCGATAGTAAACTTCTTTTTGGTTTCTTCATCAATAACTTGAGCAAAACCATTAATGGCAATTGCACATAATAAAATAATGAGTATGTTCTTCATCATTGATTATTTTAGATATTTGAAGCAAAGATATAATTAAAAGTCCAATAACCCACTAATGGGTGTACGACAAATTTCCAATACTAAAATATAAAATGGAACACAGATGACACTGATTAAGCGAATAATCGCTGATAAATATAAAAAATATCTGCGAAAATCATAAATATCTGTGTTATCTGCGTTCGATTAAGAAATTTGTCGTACACCCCCGCTAGTTGGTGATATGAAACTATTGATTTAATACAGAATGAGAAAAGGTATAGTGATCAAATTACATCCATTTCTTTCGCTTAAAAAGAATGTACATGCTTATAACAATCAAAAGCATGGCTGCAATAACAATCCAGAAAGCTCGCGGATCGTCTTTAAGGGGTAAATTGACATTCATTCCGTACAAACCGGTTAAAAAGGTTAACGGTAGCAGAATAGAGGAAATCAATGTTAAGATTTTTATGATCTCGTTGGTACGATTTGCCTGTAATGAATCGAACGTTTGAGATAAACCTTCGATCAACTCGGCGTAATCTTCAGTCATATCCCACATTTGTTTGTAATAGTCGAGGATATTGCCCCAGTAATCTTCCATGTTGTTGGCATATCCTTCAATTTGCCCTGATTCAAACCTTGCTAATAAAGGAAGCTGGGGTTTAAACATGGTGTTGAGCAGGATAATGTTTTTCCTGATGATTGAAATTTTTTCAATTGTTCTTTCTGCTTTTATATCAAATAAAGCACGGTTTATGGAATCCACATCATCTCCAATTTTTTTGATGATTATCTGGGTTGCTTTCATTAACCTTTCCAAAATGGCATAGAGTAATGCATCACTGGTCCCAATCTCAAAAGTTTCACTTTGGGCTTCCTGTTCTTTGCCTTCCTTAAACATTTCAGTAACCACCCAATGCGACTTTCCAATTGTTATAACATAATCCTCACCCCAGAAAATTTTAACTTCCCGTGTACGGAGAAATTTATTATAACGGTCGAAAAAGGGAAAGTGCAAGATCATAAAATAATAATCATCATAAACATCAACCTTAGGACGCTGATTATATTCTTCTTTACAGTCTTCAATATCCAGGGGGTGAAAATGGAAATTATCTTTGAGGTATTCAAGGTTTTCATCAGAGGGGTTTAGAATATGATGCCATCGTAGTGTCCCTATTTTAATTGTTTCAATCATATGCCCTCCTTTTTTTTAATTGTTTTCTACATCCCTGATAAATTGTATGGTTGTCAAAGATATAAAATTTACTGAAATAAAAAAGGGCTGACCGGTATTGATCAACCCTTTAATATTTAAATATTATTACTACTCAATAATCATTTTCTTTGTTACAGCAGTTTCTCCTGCTTTAACAGAATAAAAATAAATGCCTGAAGTTAATCCTGATCCATCGATCATGAATTCAACTTTACCGGTGTTGTATGGCCTTTCAGGAATTGAGTATATCAACTGGCCCATTAAATTATGAACTTCGAGGCTAAGACTGGCCGGTTCATCTAATAAAACATAAACAGTTGATGTTTCATTAAAAGGATTGGGATAATTCTGGGATACATTTTCGTTTTTGATCAACTGTTGGTTTTCATCCACAGCGTTGATAATATCCTCTTTCAAAACATTCATCACCCTAATGAAATTATCGCCATAAGGATCTTCATCTCCCCTAACTGCAAGCCCTGGTTCAGTATCAGCCTGGTAAATGAAATAGATGTTTTCGTCAGAATTAGCTGCAATAGACGGAAATACACACTCATCAAAAATATAGATCAAGTCGCTGTTTAAATCATAAAATGTGCCCCATGAGGTGCCGCCATCGGGGGAAGTCCTTGTCCACACATGGCGGTAACTTTGAGTTCCGTTATCATATGTTTCGGTCACAGATGAGTAAACTACAAATATTTGATTTAGCTCATCAATGCTGATCTGCACCATACTGGACAGTCCGAGATAGTATGTCCCCCAGTCATCCAGAATGTCTAATTGCCCGTTACCATTGATATCCTGCGACCATCCAATAAGGTTGTAATCTTCAACAAGTTCAGAATAACCACAATCGTCATAAGGGCACAATGCATCCATGTCATCTGAGAAAGCCGGCATATTTTCATTCCAGTATGCAACACCATCAACACCCGGGAACCAGTATTCACCGCCTTCATCAGCAACTGACCTGTTGATCCCAAAAACTACATGGATCAATCCGGAATTATCAATGGCGAGATGATGCGATCCGTCGCAAGTATAAAATGTATCTGTTACTTCTCCGGTAACATGCAACGGATATGGACACTCCCAGATGATAGTTTGTTCCCATGTATCTCCATCATTTGTTGATTTCATCAATACCAGGTCTGTCCATGCCTCTCCTGCGAGGAAAGCAAGAATACCATCTTTGGGCTCTGCAAATTCATAAACATCTCCACCAAAATTGGTATAATTGTCAGGACCAAGTTCATCAAAAAAGTGATTCTCAATATCCCATGTGCTGCCTCCATCTTGAGACCTTGAATACAATACTGCATTATCCTGCCCATTATATGTAGCATAGGTAACAGATAAAAAATGGATAATATTATTTGTAGGTCCGGTAGTTATACCACGTGGCCAGGAAATATCAACTGCTGATGGAGGACCAGCCTGAATAGCCATAGTCCAGTCTCCTGTACCTTTTTCTTCACGGATGCCGTATGCAAGTCCGTCAAGCATATGATGGCATACGAACATTTCTCCATTTTCACCATAGGGTGTATACGACGGCCATCCGGTTTTATAGGGTTCAATTTTTTCGGCCGGAGGAGGTCCCCAATTATTTCCATCATAATAATTGTATCCGGTTCCTCTTTGTGAAAAATTGGGATTATCAAATCCCATAGTCCACGCACCGCCTATTGATCCATCATCATACAGATATAACCTGTTTTGTGTTGATGCATTGGTTTGCAGGTCGTAAATAGTTTGACCGATTTCCTCATCTTCCAATAAACTCGCACCTTTCATTCCCGGAACATATTCTCCTAATGTATTACCTACATCTTTAATTGGTTTAGCCGGTTTTTTAACGGCAACATCTCTTTTTGCTTTGGGAATTACCGCCCTCTCCTGGGCAATAACATACAATCCAAAGCTTAACACGATTGCAAAAAGTAAAATTTTCTTCATAGTTGATTTTTTTTAAAATTAAACAAATTATTATTTTATAAATTTCTATTTAAGAGGTAAATTAAATATTACAAAAATACTTAATTAATATACATTACAACTCTAAATTTAAAAACATCGCAAATTACATAAATTGAAATTAAAAAACAAGACCAAGTAAGTTAGCGGTTGCATGAAATCAGTTAACGGTAAATTAAGTAAGGGGGAATAAGGTTAAAAGTTAAAAAGTAAATTGGGTATATAGGTCTATTAATTTAACCGAAATGAGACCCCGGCTCCTATATACCACAAGTCGTATTTTAATTCAAATGATTGTGGGTCTGCATTAATAAAATATTCTGAGGCATCGTACTTTAGCATTTTATAGCCTGAATGAACGAATAATGTACTTTTTTTTGAAAGCAGGTATTTTAAATCAAGACCAAAGGTATAATAGATCTTGTTTTTAAAATATTCATCAATGTATCTATTTTCATAGTCATCTCTTTTCAAAAAGGGATGATCTTTTAAATATATCCAACTGCCAATTCCAATATATGGGGATATTCTAAAAGGTCTGAAGATCGGTATATCATAAGCAAGTAATCCTCCGTAGAATAGCTTATACTCCGGCCATGCCCCGGTATTTGTACGATGTCTTTTTTCGATATCATTCGATTCAGGTTTGTTGATATATATGTATTCGAAATTTGATCCGGTTTCTTCTTTTTCATAAGCAACAAACAGGTTTAAATAAAACCTGTAGTACGAAACACCAAGTAAGGATTCAAAATTGAAAGAAGAAAAAACAGAGCAAGTGTAAACTACTTCTGTTGTATCAGAAGGTGATCTTGGACTATAGTGCATTTCAGGATCTCCTTTTCCGGTGGATATAGAGAAGGAAAAAGATAGAGAAGGTTTTTTATCATTGAATTTCCAGATAAAGTCTTTTTCACCAGGCTTCAGTGAATAATATCCGGAAGCTTTATAGCTAATGTTATTAACCTGAAATTCATATACAGTATTGTTGTCAATAATGGTGATAAGCTTATCCCGCTGTTTATCGGTGAAAGTAAACGGCGGTCCATCATCGTTGAAGTTTCGATTATTATTTATATCGGTATGATAATAAATAAGTGAATCGGTGTTTAATGTTAATATCATCAAATTAACGATCCCTTCTGATGATGATAGATTTTGTAAATACCACATGATCACTATTGCATCAATAGCATCATCTAAATCAGGTGGTATAATTGTTATTTCTTCATCCAGGATTTCACTTTCCGGATAAAGTGAAGCAAATTGATTGGTTGATATAATCGAATCAGTATATTTTTCAATCCAGTAAGGAATGTAGGTTGTATCATAAATCAGGTTTTTCTTATCAGCGAGATCATAACCCACCCTGCCCAGGTCATAAAGGCTCATAACGGGAACGGTTTTACCTGTTGCCTGTTCACGTTGGCAAAGGCCGGTAATTGATAATAATAAAACCGAAAATGCTACTAATACTAACCTCATTAAATCTGGCTTCCCATTTAAACAACAAAGGCTGATCATTTTGATCAGCCTTTGCTTTTTTAAATCAATTAAAAAAATCTTAGTCAATATCCCACCATGTCCTGGTGTTAAAGTAGTCTTCACCCTGAGCGGTCACAGCATCGGCATTGCTGCTTCCATTCAGTGTTTGCTCGTCTGTCGGGTAAGTCATCCTTACAGGAATTCCGGCTGTTATTGGAGCTGGAGCCAATGAGGTGAATTCATATTCTCCTGAAACAGCGCCAACTGTATAGGTAATAACATCTCCTACTTTTATCAGTTCTTCCGGATAACCGGTTCTGCGCCACTCAAACCATGCTTGTAATCCCTGGGGATACAATGCAATATATTTTTGCTCGGCAATCAGTTTTGATTGATCTACACCGCCACCCCATGCTACCATCGGATCGGCTTTATATGTATCAATAGCTGTTTGGTCAATAGGAGCTGGCAATACATCAGTAGGATTATTATCAATCCTGTACCATCCGGTAGGTGTCGTGGATAGAATGTCATTCCACATGTTCATAGATGCTTCTATTCCTTTCTCATACCATACCTGATCATTACCGATTTCTGCCATTATAAAACATACTTCAGCATAGTTCATATAGAATCCCGGTGCCTGGGGTGCATATATAACATTGCCCGGCATCGACACTTCATCAACAAGAATTGGTGTTGCATCGCCATTTGTCATCCCATAAGGAAAACCAACATGCTCAGTATTATTAAGCGGTTTATTGGCATAAAAATCAATTCTCGGATCGTTATGAGCTAACAGAAAATCAATAAATGTTTTACTTACTCCAA
The DNA here is from genome assembly GCA_030596605.1 of Bacteroidales bacterium. Taxonomy (GTDB): domain Bacteria; phylum Bacteroidota; class Bacteroidia; order Bacteroidales; family JAADJA01; genus JAADJA01. The sequence goes on along the minus strand of JAUVJI010000002.1, from coordinate 45,708 downwards.
AATCCGAACGTGTTTTCTGGTTTTCGTTCAATGGATTGTTATTAGGTTTCCCCATTTCGAATATTAACTGTGCGTTATCAGCATTGCTTTCAAATACTCCTGATGCCACAGCGTCATTAATTGCTGCTGTTGCATCGCCTGGAGCTACTTTAGACATTCTTATAGCAATCCTCAATTTCAGGGAGTTGGCAAACATTTTCCATTTAGCCATATTGCCACCATAAATCATATCTCCCGAAGGGCCTGCACCGTCATCTATCTGATCAACAGCTGCTGTAAGTTCATCAAGAAGTGCATAATAAATATCCTCCTGGCTGTCATAGGCCGGGAGCGTATACTCTGCAATATTTAAAGCCTGAGAATAAGGGATATATCCCCAGATATCCGTTAACATCTGGAACATCCATGCTTTTAATATCCTGGCAACAGCGATCTGGTTATTGTTTGAACCGTAAACAGATGCTTTTGTTGCAGTTTCAGGGTCTTCATTTAACTCTATGATTCGCTGCAGGCTCATCATGCCTCCACCATTCAATTCACCATCGGGTGGATTTACATCTCGGCCTGCATAAAAATAAATCCAGTAGTTATTGTTAACACCTTCCCTGGGCTTAAACCTGCTTTCATCTGTATAGGATGCTTGTGACCAGTATTGTGAATATAACATTCCAAAACGGCCATTCCACCATTCATCCCATACAAATGACATTAAACCTTTCTGGCCATCAGTTAGCAAGTACGATGTAGGAACTTCAACAGGTTCATTTGGATTTACATTCAACTCTTCAAAGTTCTTCGTACAACCAAATACAAGGAAGAGCAGCACAAATCCAAATCCAATTATCTTTTTATTTGATATTTTCATTGTTTTCATCTTTATGTTGTTTTTATAATATTAAAAATTAACATTTAAATTGAGACCGTATGACTTTGTACTTGGAACCTGACCTCCTTCAATACCCTGTACATTACCTGAGTTGGTAACATGCTCAGGATCAAAATGCTTGATATCTGTTCCAAATGTCCATAAGTTACGAGCTATAAAAGCAATCCTTAAGTTGGTAAAGGGAGTATTTTCCAATACTTTATTTGGTAAAGTATATGCTAAACTTAGCTCACGAAGTTTGATATAATCGGCATCAAAAACATTCATGGAATTAACATAGTAGTGGTTCAAGCCATAAGTTCCGGCATCGAGAACAGTAGTATTGGTAATATAAGTTCCGGGGTTATTCGGATCTTCCATCACTCCTTCGAGTACGATTCCATCCTCACGGATATTGTCTTCAACAGTTTCTTCTAACATACCGCTGTACATACCCCACATGTAAGATGTGTAGAAAACCTGGCCACCTTGCCTCATATCAAACAAAAAGTACAAATTCCAGTTTTTATAGGTAAAGCTGTTTGCAAGACCTCCTGTCCAATCCGGTTGAACAGTACCTATGGGTACAATCTCGTCAGAACGGGTATACATTCCGTTTGCGCCAACCAATCTTTCGCCATCAACCATTGTATAATCATATCCTAATATTGTTCCATAAGGATCGCCAACAAAAGCATTAACAGATACAGAGAAAGGTGCATTTGCCAAACGTAAGTTATCAATACCTTCGTCCAGTTCAACAAGTTTGTTGTTATTTTTTGCCCAGTTCACGATGATGTCCCAGGTGAAATTTTTATTTTTTACCGGTGACCCTGTTAATAACACTTCAATACCTTTGTTTGTCATCTCTCCCGCATTTATGATCGTGGACTGATAACCTGTAGCGCCTGAAAGGGTTACAGGGAAGATAAGGTCAACAGTTTTCATGTCGTAATAGGTAATATCCAATCCTAACCTGTTATTTTTAAAGAATACCAAATTGGCACCAACTTCCCATGAAGTTGTTTTTTCAGGTTTCAGATCATCATTATTGAGTGGATTAGGAACTGTATAAACCGGGTTTGTTCCGAAATTCTCCTTACCACGATATGTGCCGTAAATACGATAAGGATCGGTATCGTTACCTACCTGTGCCCAGCCAAACCTGATTTTACCGAGAGAAAGCCAATCCAGGCTTTCTAATCCGGGTGTTTCTGAGAATACATAACTAAAGTTTACTGATGGGTACAAATAGGAATTATTATCTTCGGGTAATGTTGATGACCAGTCGTTACGCAATGTAACATCTAAGTATAACATACTCATAAATCCGAAAGATACCCTTCCATATAAACTGTTAACCTGGTATTTTTCTTTATAATCAATAACACTTATCGGGTTGGTGGTATTGGTAAGGCTGTAAAATTCAGGAATTGGCAGTCCACCATTTGTACTTCCTTGATTCCGCTGATAAATATTTGTTCTGCGGTTACCGCCAAAGTCAACTTCTAATGAAAGATCTTCAGTTAAATTCTTTTTAGCCTGGACTAAGAATTCCATATTGCTTTCTGAAAATGTCCTGATGGCTTCCATATATTCCGAAATATTATTGGAACCTACTGCAATTCTTTCCTCTCTCCTGTCAGTATAAGTATCCAGTCCATATCTTCCTGTAACCGATAGCCAGTCAAGTAACTGGTAAGTTAAACCAACGTTACCGTATAACCTGTCGCGACCATCATTTTGGTAATTCATATACCTGGTCCAATACGGGTTATCAGTATATTTTGGAAATGCATTGCTATAAGATGTTCTGTTCCATGTATTTTGAGTTCCATCAGGATTCTGCCAGTACTCTTCCATGACCTCCTGATCCCACTGACGCTGGCTCCACTGATTAAACTGTTGTATAACGTTATCACCGTCGTAACCTGTTTTTGGCCTGCCTGTAGCTGCTTGATTTACATAATTAATGCTTGTAAATGCAGTGAGTTTTTTTCCAAGTTTAGTTGAACCGTTAAAATTTATCGTGTTCTTTTTCAACTCGCTGTTAGGCATGATGCCCTGTTGTTTCAGATTGGTATATGACAACCTGAAGAATGCAGTTTCACTACCACCGGTCAAAGCAACATTATTGGTCATGGTGTGGCCGGTTTGATAGAAATCTTTTACATTATCAGGATGTGCCTCCCAGGGAACACTTGCTCCGAAATATTCACCGATTTGAGGTTCATATGAGTACCAGGGGCGGTACATTTGTCCTTCCAATTTCGGTCCCCAGCTTTCATCAACAGCATATTGAGCCATTAAGTCATATGTTTGTCCATTAGGCGCAGTGTAATGGCCACTACCATTGGGCATATATTTTGCCATCCAATCGGGATCGTTCGGCTGTGCCCATAAAGTATCAAATCCATATCCTCCGCCATACTCATTTTGGTACTCAGGTAAAATAGCAGGAGTTTCCCAGGTATACCCGAAATTATAGCTAACGCCTATTCCTCTTTTACCTTCTTTTGTACTCACTTTACCTTTTTTGGTAGTAATGAGGATAACACCATTGGCTGCTCTGGAGCCATAAAGTGCAGATGCGGCAGGACCTTTTAGTATGGAAACAGATTCAACGTCATCCGGGTTAATGTCGGATCCCATTGATCCGTAGTCATAACCACCGGCGCCTCTATTTGTATTAGCCTCCGAATAATTAGCATTATCAACAGGAACACCATCCACAACAAACAGTGGCTGATTTTCACCGGTAATTGATGAAGCTCCCCTGATAAGGATCCTTGATGAACCACCAAGATTTCCGGAGGATGTAACTTGAATGCCTGATACTTTACCTGACAGACTGTTGATTACATCCGGCGTGCGTGCCTTATTAATTTCATCGCCGCTAACATCCTGCACAGAGTAGCCAAGGGCCTTTTTCTCCCTTGTGACACCCAGCGCGGTGACAACAATTTCATCCAGGGCCGTCATACTCTCCGATAATTCGACGTTAATAGACTTCTGGTCTCCAATAGTGATCTCCTGTTCCTGGAACCCGATATATTTAAATACCAGAATTTCTGCACTGGGCGGAACGTTTAGTGAATAATTACCGTTGAGGTCGGTTACAGTACCTACTGTGGTACCTTTAACAACAACCTGAACGCCAGGGATAGGTTGACCGTCATCCGGATTGGTGACAGTACCCGTTATTTCCCTGTCTTGAGCTTGTAAAACTTGCATCCCTACAAAAAATAAAAATGCAATAAAAAGAGTAAATTTTCTCATAACATAAGAATTTGGTTAGTAAATATTAATATTATTTGTCCTATATATTTGAATTATTAATTGTACTTAAAATTAAAATATTGCTATAATTTATAACTGAAATACTTTTAATCCTGCATAAATTGATTGCAAAATAGAAAGAACGAATATACAAAAGAAGTAAAAATTAACTTTAAATTAACAATTATTTTTTAATAACTTCATTCATTAATGCTATCATCCGAGTTTTTCGAGTTACATTATATTGTTAATTAGCCCAATACATTTAAGCAATCTTATTGCAAATATAAGTATTATTAATTCATATATCCATCAATTAATTCAATTTTTTGTAATAGAGAGCAAAGGAGAGTATCAATACAATTAGAATAATCGAACTGATTATACTTCCCAGATTGAAAAAGTAAGGCGCTGTAATTAAAGCTATTGAACTAAGTGCATATAAATAAAATCCAAATCGTTTTAGTTTCCAAATGAAATAGGCCCCTAAAAATGACAGGCCATAAAGGAGTGTCCCTGCCAGGCTCAGAATAAAAATAAATTGATCATTAAAACCTTCACCCGATAAAAAATCATTGAGTATTGTTGTTATCCAATTGTGAAACAGGACAACAGATATAAACATTAAAATGAATAAAGCTGAATACACAAATACAATAACACATAGTATCGAAAGAAAAAAAGGCCTTTGTGGTGTATTCTTATTTTTTTGCACTTTATTTATTATTTATGACATATATTTAAGATTTGAAGCATATGCAATAATAAATGCAGCAGTAACAAATAAACTCAAAAAAGAAAACTGGAAGTTCTCAATTAATACCAAAGGTAACAATAAGATAAATACCTGTGCTCCTGTGTACAGGTGGAATCCAATTTTCCTGAGTTTCCACATTTGCATCGCCCCGGCCAGGGATATCGTATAAAATATAAATCCGGTAAGGAAGAATTTTTTTCCGCCAGACATGATCATTTTGAACTCAGGAAAATCAATCTCAAATTCCCCCAATATGTTCATCACCTCGTCAAAGGACAAATAAATAAAAAGGTTTGAAAAAGCAGCCATACCACTACCGATAAAAGTCAGTATACACAATATTGTTAGTAAATCCGGCCGCTTTTTTTGAGATTCGGTAATTTGTGGAAAATTTAGGTTTTCCATATATTTACTTCTTAAATCATAATATTTGTTTTTTCTTTGTGTAACTTTGAGTCTTCTCCGTGGCTCTTTGTGCAATAGCTATATCACAGAGTTACACAAAGAATCCACAGAGTTACACAAAGGGATAACATATTCAGATTCTGCAAACAATCCCCAACACATTAAAATAATATTTAGCCGAATTGATATTTTTAATTCAAATACAAGCATAAGTTTATTATTCTAAGCTTCCTACCTCTTTCTCTACCTCCTCAAGAATTTCGCAAGATTCAACCAGGTCTTTCATTTTATTGTGATCGTCATAAAGGGGTCTGTCAATATCCAAAAATTCAACATATTTTCTGATTATTTCTTTGGCCTTTGTAACACCCTTGCCGAAATTGTACTCACGGAAATCCAATGCCTGGGCAGCAGCCATAAGCTCAATTCCAAGAATACCATAAGCATTGTCCAATATCTGGAAATTTTTAATGGCCGTATTCATTCCCATCGAAACAAAATCTTCCTGGTCGGCAGCAGCCGGTATTGACTGGATTGAAGCCGGCGTGGACAAAATTCTTTGTTCTACGATTTGCATGTCTGCGGTATACTGGCTCAGCATTAAACCTGAAAACATTCCTGCCCCTTTGGTAAGAAATGCAGGTAATCCAACACTCAAAGCAGGATTATTCAGCCGGTTCATTCTTCTTTCCGACATCACACTTACCATGGTAATGGCAATGCCTGCCATATCCATCGGTAACGAGACAGGTGTTCCCTGGAAATTAGCGCCTGATAACTGAATGTTTTCATCAGGGAAGAATACCGGGTTATCGCCAACGCCGTTTAACTCAATTTCCACCTGTGATCTGGCATATGCCAAAGCATCATGTGCAGCTCCAATAACCTGTGGTGTTGACCGCATTGAATATGCATCCTGAACTTTATGCGGAACCCTTCCTTCTTTTAAATCGCCACCCTTAACCATTCTATTTATTGCATTGGCACTACGAACAGCGCCTTTAAATCCACGAGCTTCATGAAGCTTGGCTGTATAGGGCCGCATGTTTGCCTTTAAAGCCTCAAGCGACATAGATGCAGCAATTTCAGCCTGTTTCAGCCAACGATTAGCATCATACAAAAATAGGGCGCTCATGGCAGTAAGTACGTTGGAGCCATTGATGGTCGCCAGTCCGTCTCTTGCTTTTAATCCGGGAATCTCTATTCCTGCTTTATCCATTGCTTCTTTCCCCGGATAAAGTTCACCTTTATAATATGCTTTACCTTCTCCCATCAAAAGCAGCGCGATCTGCGACATGGGAGCAAGGTCACCTGATGCTCCGACAGAACCTTTCCGGCACACCCACGGAGTAACCCCTTTATTAAGCATCGCCACTAAAGTTAGTGTAATTTCATGCCTTACACCTGAATTTCCATGGGCGTGAACATTGACACGGCCAAGCATGGCTCCCCTAACATAATCCAAAGGCATGGGCTCGCCTATTCCCGCTGCATGATTATAGATCAGGTACTTTTGAAATTCCCCGACCTGATCATCTGTTAATACTACTTCAGAAAATTCACCAATGCCGGTATTAACACCGTACATTATTTCTTTTGCATCTATCTTTTTTTCCACCATCGCCCTGCATTTTTTTATTTGCTTTAATGCATCTGGATGCAATTCAATTTTTTCATTATTTCGGGCAACATTAACAACATCTTCGATTGTTAAACCCGCACCTGTTACTATATATGTCATTTTTATTTTAGATTTTAAATATTAGACTTTAGATTTATTAATTTTGATAAGTTAATTATATTCCTGCAAAACCCTGCAGAAGAGCAAGTTTTAATTAAAGAGTGCAGTGCGATTGATGCTGATTTTGAATTTTAAATTCCAATTAATCATACCTTTGAAAATTTTCGGGGTAAAAGTATAAATTTTTAATAAATCCCTGTTTATTCGCAATTTATTTATAATGATTCCGGAAAATTTATCAGAACTGCAATTTTTAATAAAAAATGAAAACGCACTTCTTCTTTATTTCTACAATGATGATTGTCCTCCTTGTCTCAGCCTCAGACCAAAGGTTGAAACACTTATTAATAATGAATTCCCGAAAATGAAATTGAACTGGATTAATTCAAAAAAACATCCTGAAATGCCTGCACAATATCATGTTTTTGCCAATCCGGCCATACTGGTATTTTTTGAAGGAAAGGAGTATAAAAGGTTTAGCAAGTATATTTCAACTGACGAAATGTATCATTCGATTAAAAGAGTTTATGATCTATTATTTAAAAGTGATTAGAATTGGCCGATGATTTCTTCCAGTGACATTTGTTTTTGCTCACCTGAGTTCATATTCTTAACAGTCAAATAATCTCCTTCCATTTCATTATCGCCCACTAACACAACAAAAGGTATATTTTTATTGTTGGCATAATTCATCTGCTTTTTAAGTTTTGCAGATTCCGGGAAAAGTTCCGCGTTAATTCCAGATGATCTTAATTGATGAACCAGTGGCAGACAATATTTCTGTTCTTTTTCACCGAAGTTAACAAACATCACTTGTGTTGTTTCCTGAGTGTCCTTAGGGAATAGGTTTTTTTCGAGCATCACATCATAAATCCTGTCAGCGCCAAAAGATACTCCCATTCCTGAAACATTTGGTAACCCGAAGATGCCTGTTAAGTTATCATACCTTCCTCCACCGCAAAGGCTACCCATTTTAACATCATTTGCAGTTACTTCAATGATTGTTCCTGTATAGTAATTAAGTCCACGAGCTAAAATTGGGACAAAGCGTATTTCATTAGATATTAACAAATCATCACAATAACCCAAAATAGTTTGAATTTCATTAACACCTTTCATCCCTATTTCAGAGTTTTTCAGAATATCATAAAATTGCGATAATGAAACTCTATCTGGACCAGAGTCAAGTATTGACATCAATTTATAAATAGTGTCATTAGAAATTCCTTTTGCTTGGAGTTCAGGAGTAACACCATTTATTCCGATTTTATCTAATTTATCAATAGCTGTAGTAATATCTTTAAATTTATCTGTTTCTCCTGTTACTTCAGCAATTCCGTATAGTATCTTTCGGTTATTTATTTTGATAGAAACCTTGATACCAAGTTCCTTAAAAACCTCATCAATAATTTGGATTTGCTCCACTTCATTTAGTAAGGAATCACTTCCGATTACATCCACATCACATTGATAAAATTCGCGGTATCTCCCTTTTTGCGGCCGGTCGGAGCGCCAGACAGGCTGTATTTGATAACGTTTGAAAGGAAAGGTGATGTCATTTCTGTGCTGAACAACATAACGGGCAAATGGTACGGTAAGATCATATCGCAGGCCTTTCTCCGAAATAAAGGGTGATATTTCACTTGTACTTGGTCCCGATAGCCATCGGGATTGGAATTTTTCTTTTGGAATTTTGTTTAAATAATCTCCTGAATTTAAAATCCTGAATAACAACTTATCACCTTCTTCACCGTATTTTCCCAATAAAGTTGATAGATTCTCCATAGCCGGAGTTTCAATGGGCAGATAGCCATACAGCTGAAAAACAGATTTAATTGTATCAAAAATGTAATTTCTCCTCACCATTTCAGTTGGAGAAAAATCGCGGGTCCCTTTCGGTATCGAAGGTTTTTGAGCCATCTTCAAAGTCTAAAATTCAACTTAATAAGTGATGCAAAAGTAAATGAAATTATTTTTTAGGAAAATCGAATTTTCAGTTTATAAACCTGATGGAAAGGGGGTACCTGAATGTTTCTCCATTATTTGCTTTGATGGAGGCAAGAATTATCATAATCATTTGAAATACCCATAGGGCGATCAGTAGTGCAATGCCAATGACAATTATTATTAAAATTGCGGCAATGATATAGTAAATGATCATCGATATATGAAAATTCAGGGCTTCTTTTCCTTGTTCATTGACAAAAGGAAATTCATCTTTTTTGATGGACCAGATAATCAAAGGCCCTATTACACTGCCAAATGGAATAAAATACATGGCAAAAGCGCTTAAATGACAAAACATGCCCCACATTCTCTCATCCCTTACTTGCTGGTTTGTTTGATCCATATTGATTGAAATTAATTAACAAATGAATAAGTAATTGCAAAAGCAAACATTAAAATTAGAAAAAGAATGGTTATCCGGTTATAAATTTCGCTTTTTTTAAGGGTTTTTTTCTTTACAGCCACACTTTTCCCTGCCAGGCCAACAATAAAACCTAAAAATGACAAACCTATTAAAACCAACATTACAGTTTTCATCAGTTAAAAATTGATGTGAATTTAGAGTTTATTTTTTCACACAGAACCCACGGATATGCACAGACCTTCTGTGTTCTCTGAGAATTATGTGTGATCTTTAGTGGTTAAATATAATACTAACCATTGGTTTGCATTAATCTATCCAGTTCACTTGTCGCGGCAGTCCAGTTAAAATTACGATGGACAAAATTATATCCATTCAAAGCCAGTTCCTCTGCCAATTCTTTTTTATCAAGCAAATTAATGATGTGATTGGCAAAATTTTCAGTTGTTGCTCCAACCAAAATTTCTACACCATCTTTTGCTTCGAGTGCTTCATTGGCTAAGGGCGAAGTAATACATGGAATTTTCATGGCCATGGCCTCCAAAAGCTTATTTTGCAAACCTGTGCCGATTTGCATAGGGGCAATAAAAATTTTTGCTTTTGCATAACATTCTCTGATATCCTCCACCCAACCTGTTATTTCTACATTGTCGGATTTTAATGCTGTAACTTTAGCATGTGGCGATGCCCCAGCCAATACTAACTTTATGTTTGGCTTTTGCTTATGAACAATGGGTAAAATCTCTTTAGCCAAATATTCGGCAGCATTTACATTTGGAGGATAACCCATATTCCCGATGAATACCAACTCATATTCTTTGGTAATTTCCATAGGTTTAAAATATTCTGTATCTACTCCATTGATGACAATCCTAATATCATCTTTATCCTTGTGCTGAATAAGATCCCGATCGGGCTTGGATATGATGGTTTTATTGTCAAAATAATCAAATATATCGGCCTCATATTTTAATAGCCGTTTATATTCTGATTTTAAAACCGGTTTGAGATAAAAGGGAGAAGTTTTGAGCCTTCGTTCCACACCCTTTGAAAAAACATCCTGGTAATCAAGCGTTTTTGGAATTTTTTTATTCTTCACATACTCTGCAACCCGAATGAGTTGACAATAAATATGGTCGGGTTGTATTTTGTATATCAACTTGTCAATCTTTTTATTAATGCCTGAATTGTAGAAATATCCAACCTGGAATGGTTTACCATTAAAAAAGGCCAAAAAAACATTGATGATTATAGAAATTTTCGAAATATTGAAATTGGTGATTGATTTGCAATAAGGCTCTAATGCTTTAATATATTCGGGTTTTATTTTAATGTCACTTAATGTGCAAAGGAAAATTTCATTTTTTACCGAAAGCTGCCTGATTTGGTTGTAAGCCCTTAGTTTATCGCCTTTTTCAAGGGGATAAGGGAAACGTGGTAAAAGTACAAAAATTTTCATGCAGCTGTTAAACCTTTGTTATTATTGAAAGGCTCAAAAATAAGTCAATTTTCCAAAAGCTTATTATAAAAACCTACTAGTTTTTGAGTAGTACTTTCAATATTGTGATTTTGTTCAATTAGTTTTTTGGCATTTTGTCCAAGTTGTTCACAATACACTTTATTTTGAACACACTTTTCTATAGCATCGAGAAATTCATCCGGTGTATCGGCAATTATGATGTTTTTTCCATTCGTGTAGTTAATTCCTTCAGCGCCGATTTTAGTTGAAATAATAGTTTTTCCCAATGCCATACCTTCAATAATTTTTATCCTGATACCACTTCCTGAGAACAATGGCACAATCATAACACCTTTGGATTGAATAAATTTCTTTGCATTATCTACCTCGCCCAGAACTTCAACATTGGCCAGATTTATTTTTAACAGCCAGGAGGGCATCATTCTACCGGCAAGATAAAATTTTAATACGGGAAATTTTTTATTTATCCTATCCCAAACATTATCCAAAAACCATTTAATCCCTTCTTCGTTGGGCATCCAGTTCATTGAACCTAAATGAAACAATGAAGGGAACTCATAGTCTGAACCTGACAAGTTATATTTGCTAATATCAACACCAAATGGGATATCCGTAACAGGAATCCGGCAACCTTGTTGTTTATAATAATCAGCATCCTTATTGCTTATAGCAACAATTCCGTCGACATTATTCATGGTTGCCAACTCATACGCTTTTAGTTTGCCCGTTAAATGTTCAAGGTATTTTTTTTTAAATGGATTATTTGTGGAAGACGTGATCCTGCTCCATATTAAGTGTTCGATATTGTGTGATCTTAGGATTATTTTCGCATCTGAATATTTCCTTATTGTTTCAATGTACGGAGTCATGTAAAGCATTTCCAATTGTACAATGTCAAAATTTTTCCTGGATAGTACTTCGATGATTTTATTTTCAAATTCTTTGGAAATGAACCTTTCCACGTGATATGATTTTTTTGAGAAAAGGTTTATAAATGCTTCAATTGGTTTTACAGACAGATCTTTATAGATCAATTCAATACCTGTTTCTTTTTTATACTTCCCGGGAATCTCCTTAGAGTCGATAAAATATTTATTTGTATTAAGGGCAAGTACTTTTACTATGTGACCAGTATTAATAAGTCCCTCGATATTGGCATTCATTGCCATGGGGCCACCTTCTCTGGGTGGATATGGAGATTTATTGCACAGAAACAATACTTTCATCAATCCATTCTTTTTTTAAAAATCCTGCTATACATCTTTATCCATGAGTCAGCATCCAGAATTGGTGAATCGGTTGTGGCTTTTATTGTAAGGAATATCCCTAAAGGCAAGAGGACAACCGGAGCGATCCACATGCCTATGTTTGCATCAACTACACCCGATTTTACAGATTTTTCGCCTGTAATTGAAATGATGTGGAACAATACAAAAAATAATACAGAAACTACAACCGGTAATCCTAATCCTCCTCGTCGAATGATGGCGCCAAGGGGGGCGCCGATGAAAAACAGGACAAAGCAGGCAAATGAGAGAGTAAATTTTCTGTGCCACTCAGCCTGATGCCTGAAAACCAGCTTTTTTTTGAGTTCGATTTCCGTTTTATGATTCTGTAAAGTTTGTCGGTCCCTTCTTAGCCTGTTTGTTGCCTCCTCAATGATATTAACCTTTTCATAATCCTTAAACTCTTGTAATAGATCTGTAATATAAGGTTTGTCTGATTCAAAGCTTACTAATTTACTTGAATCTATTTTAGAATAGAAATTGAATTTATTCAGGGTTGAAGCAGGGTTTTTGTCTTTTTTTTCGTTTATCTGGGCAATCAATGAATCTTCTGCATTCCTCAACTGACGCAAATTAAGCATTGAATAATTACTCTTAAAGAGATCTTCGTTAGTTCGTTCTAATTCAAAGTCCATCAAATTAAATTTACGTATTTCCTCTCTGAATTTAGTTCTTTGATAAGGATTGGTTTTTTTATAATTCTTCTGATCGGTCTTTTCCAAATAATTGAATCCATTGTAAAGCATAAATACTAGGTTTAAACCATCGGAAGTAAGTTCCATTCTTCCTGAATCAGCCACAGTTAAATTTACATTTCCTTTTTTACTCCTGTGGTCATAAATCATCACATCCCTTATGGTTTGGTCGTCTTTATCCTTTTTACCAACCCTGATGACAAATCCATCAATTCCGGTATAAAAAACACCCTCCTTAATATCCAGGGCAAGTTTTTGTTCCCTTACATCATAAAGTAATGATTTGAATTTCAAATTGGCAATGGGTAGTACATTATTAGAAAAATAAAAGGCAATACCACTTATAAAAATTGACATAATAATAAGCGGGAGCATAATTCTCCTTAATGAAATACCGGCGGCCTTCATGGCAACCAGTTCATAATGTTCACCAAGATTCCCAAAAGTCATTAGTGATGAAAGCAAAATGGCCAGTGGAAGTGCTAGCGGAACAAAAGTAGATGATGCATAAAATAAAAGCTCTGCTATGATGTACCATTCAAGTCCTTTTCCCACCAGATCATCAATATACTTCCATAAAAATTGCATCAGAAGGATAAACAATGATATAAAAAAGGTCATGACCAATGGCCCGAGGTAAGATTTTATTACTAACAGGTATACTTTTTTCACCAAATTATAAATTCTCCAATAAGTTAATCGCAAAGATAACGACATTATAAGATTAAAGTGTATGTACCTTTTTTATTTGCACTATTAAGGTTTGGATGTATGTAATTTATATATCGCATAAGGTGAATGGGTAAATATTGTTTATATTATTATATAGTATTCAACCGACCTGTTTATTTTTTGCCTTCATTTCCATAACCCTGTACTTTAAGTCCTGATTTAGCATTCGTTATAGTTTACCGTTAACTGATTTATTTCAACCGTTAACTGATTTAGGCTTGGTAAAATATTTTTTTTTAATAAATTTGTGTTTCTTTGTGTAAAATTTTAGGTTTACTAAACAATTTTTTAAATTAATCATAGATTTACTAACCTTAAAAAAATGATCATGAAAAGACTTTTACTTTTAAGTTTTGTCCTGGCATTTGTTATGGCAGGATTTGCCCAGCAAAGGGCTACAGTTTCAAATGACTTGCGAAATTTCGCAGTTAAAAAAATTCAGCCCGTAATTGAAACTAATAATTTCAGTCACGAGGCGCTACCTTATTCCTCTCAGGATTTACTTACACCTGAAGAAGATATTATTGGCACTACCTTTTATGACTTGCAAAGCAATTCAAGTATGCAAAACAGGATTTTTGTGTATGATGATGGTACCGTTGGCGCTGTTTGGACGATTGGTTATGATTTTCCAAACTTTGCAACTGACCGTGGTACAGGCTACAACTATTTTGACGGAAATGACTGGGGGCCTATTCCAACAGAAAAATTAGAAGCCGACCGTACCGGATGGCCTGCTTATTCAGCATGGGGAGAAAATGGTGAAATCAACCTTGCACACTATTCCGGAGCTGCTTATGATGGACTGGCTTATTCCAGAAGGGCAGATAAAGGCTCAGGCGACTGGACATTTATTGATTACTTAACTCCGGTAGGCAACGAAATGGTTTGGCCAAGGATGACAACCGGTGGTGTTAATCACAGTGTTGTTCATCAAATTGCATTAACCCGGCCTGTAGCTAATGGCGGTTCAATTTACCAGGGAATTGATGGCGCATTATTGTATTCCAGGTCAGCGGATGGTGGTGACACCTGGAATATGCAGGATATACTTATTGATGAAGTGAACAGCAGTAATTACCTCCACTTCGCAGGCGACACTTATGAAGTTCAGGCACAGGGCGAAAACGTTGCTATCCTTTATGGTGAATCATGGACTGATCTCGGCCTTTTAAAATCAACTGATGGCGGTGACACATGGTCACAAACTATTATCTGGGAGTGCCCATATCCAATGTGGGATCCCAATGCCATGTATCCAACAGACACCTTCTATTGTTCTGACGGCGCTCATGGCCTTGCTTTTGACCAAAGCGGTATGGTACACGTTGTGTTCGGTATAAACAGGGCCCATAGTGATGGGGCAGGTGGCTTCTGGTTCCCCGGAGTGGGTGGAATTGGTTACTGGAACGAAAACAGGCCTACTTTCTCTAATGATATGAATGCTTTATGTCCTTATTCTGATTGTGTTTATTCAGAGCTTGTTGACGATTACAGTTTGATCGGATGGACACAGGATATAAATAATAACGGAACTATTGATGTCCTTGATGACTGGGGCCTTTATTACTTAGGATTTTCAAGTATGCCACAAATCATTATTGATGATGTGAACAATATTTATATGGTATTTTCATCCGTTACTGAAACTTATGACAACGGTACACAAAGTTATCGTCACTTGTGGGGACGTTATTCAGGATACGGCGATTTCTGGGGTCCTTTTGTTGATCTGACGTCCGACCTGATCCACATTTTCGACGAGTGTGTTTTCCCGTCTGTGGCATCCACAACTGATGACAATCTCTACCTGGTTTACCAAACCGATACTGAGCCGGGAATGGCTGTAAGGGGTGATGAAGATCCTTTTGGTAATAACGACATCAGGTATATGAAAATTGACAAGATGGAATTATGGGTAGGTATTGAAGATAACACTGCAATACACGATTATGATGTAATGCAAAACTATCCTAATCCATTCAACGGTACTTCAACTGTACAGGTAAATGTTCGTACTACTACCAATTTATCACTGGAAGTTGTGAACATGATGGGACAGATCGTTCAGACAGTTGATGCAGGAGTTGCACAACCGGGAATGAACAAAATAATCATTGATGGTACAAAACTAACATCAGGCGTTTATTTCTATACAGTAAAAGCCGGTGAAACTTCTGTTACCAAGAAGATGATCGTAGAATAATATTTTACGAAACTATATACTAAAAGAGGCCGGTCAATTTGACCGGTCTTTTTTTTATGTAAATTTTTTCTGCTATACAGCTTGTCCGGATTTATGCTATGGGCAGTGAAGATGATAATCCGGACGGGATTTAAATGGGGAATCTTGGCATAGCCATCTCCCGTAGGAATCCCCTCGGGTCCTACGGGAAAATCCCCTGTTACAGGCTTTCGGATTATCCCACACCTTAGCCTTCCCTTAAATCCGAAAGAGCAGAAGAGTAGAATTTTAAGAATTGAAAAAAATACCGAATTCTTACTTTTCCCCACCGTTAACTGATTTATCCTTGACTTTAATATATAATCTTTTTATATTTGAGAATTCACTTAAAAAAAATATTACTAACTTAAAAAAAACGATCATGAGAAGACTTTTACTTTTAAGCTTAGTCCTGGCATTAGTTATGGCAGGATTTGCACAGCAAAGGGTGACAATCTCAGAATACCATCGGAATTTTGCGGAAAAAAAAGTTCCACCAGTGCTTGAAACAATGAATTTCAGTCACGAAGCTTTACCATCCTCACCACAAGATTTTGTTTATGTTGATGAAGATATTATTGGTAGCACCTATTTTGACCTGCAAAGTAATGCAAGTATGCAGAACAGGATCTTTGTATATGATGATGGTACTATTGGTGGGGTATGGACTATGGGATTTGATTTTCCGAATTTCGATGACAGGGGTACCGGTTATAACTATTTTGATGGCAGCGATTGGGGATCATATCCATCGGGAATATTAGAGGAGGACCGTACCGGTTGGCCGGCATACGCAGCCTGGGGTGAAAATGGTGAGATCAATGTTGCACACTATTCAGGTGCTGCCATTGATGGTTTGGTATATGCCAGAAGGTCAGAAAAGGGAACTGGCGATTGGACCCTAATAGATTACCTGACACCTGTAGGCAATGAAATGGTTTGGCCCAGGATGACAACAGGAGGGATTAATCACAGTATTGTTCATCAAATTGCTTTAACCCTTCCAATTGCAAATGGTGGCTCACTTTATCAGGGAATTGACGGTGCATTGTTATATTCCAGGTCACCTGATGGTGGTGATACCTGGGATATGCAAGATGTACTCTTTGATGAATTAAACAGCGCTAATTATCTGGCTTTCTCCGGCGACACTTATGAAGTTCAGGCAGATGGAAACAATGTTGCTATTCTTTATGGTGAATTTTGGCAGGATCTCGGACTTTTAAAATCTACTGATGGAGGTGACACATGGACACAAACCATTATCTGGGAACATCCTTATCCAATGTGGGATCCCAATAATATGTATCCGACAGACACTTTCTATTGTGCTGACGGTGCTCATGGCCTTGCTTTCGATCAGGATGGTATGGTTCACATTGTATTCGGGATCAACAGGGCACATAGTGATGGTGAAGGAACATTCTGGTTTTCCGGAGTTGGAGGGATTGGATACTGGAATGAAACCAGGCCAACTTTTTCGAATGATTTGAATGCATTATGCCCTTTTGCAGATTGTATTTACTCAGAACTTGTTGAAGATTACAGTTTGATTGGCTGGACCCAGGATATTAATCAAAATGGTACGATTGATATCCTATGGGATGATATTGCAAAATATTACCTGGGATTATCAAGTATGCCACAGATCATTATTGATGAACTCAACAACATTTATGTTGTTTATTCATCAGTTACAGAAACCTATGACAACGGTACACAAAGTTATCGTCATCTATGGGCTCGTTGGTCATTTAATGGAGATTTCTGGGGTCCTTTTTATGACCTGACCTCCGACCTGATCCATATTTTTGATGAATGTGTTTTTCCTTCTGTCGCATCTTTTTCTGATGATTGGTTTTATCTTGTTTATCAAGCTGATACTGAACCCGGAATGGCTATAAAAGGTGATGAAGATCCATATGGTGAAAACTTTATTCGGTTTATGAAAGTTTATAAAGGTGTAGGAATTTTTGAAAATAAATCTCCAGATGAAAGCCTTAAAGTAAGCCAGAATATTCCAAATCCGTTTACTTCTGAAACAGTGATACAAATTGAGCTTTTCGATGATTGCAATGTTTTTTTGGAGGTTACTAACCTTACAGGCCAGAAAGTTATAGAAATAAATATAGGTTATCTTCAGCCGGGCGTTCATTATATCACAATTGATGCAGTTGGAATTAATCCGGGATTGTATTTTTACACGGTGAATGCGGGGGAAGCAGCTGTTACAAAGAAGATGATGGTTGAATAACCCCCACCCCAACCCTCCCCCTCCAGGGGGGGAGAAAGGGAGGGGGTAACTTACCACAAACTGATTAACTCTTGCATTTACAATATCAAATGACTATATTTGAAACCTGTTTTATTTTTATAAAAATTACCTAATAAATTGATCATGAAAAGTATTGCTATCGCATGTTTATTAGCATTTACCTGCCTAACTGCCTTCTCTCAAGAGAGGGTAATAATTTCTAAAGAATTGCAAGATTATGGAGTTAGGATAGATGACTCCTATTATCAATCCTTAGAAACCTACCAATCAAAACCACCCTATAAAAGCACCTGTTTTTTTGATATTGGTATGACCTATTATGACCTGCAAACTATGGCCAGCATTCAAAAACGGATCCATGTATTTGATGATGGGACAATAGGAGTTGTCTGGACTTTGGGTTATGATTACCCTAACTTTTCGGATGACCGAGGGTCTGGATACAATTATTTTGATGGAGAAAACTGGGCCCCATTTCCATCAGAACGATTAGAGTCAGATCGTTCTGGCTGGCCTGAATATGCACCTTTTGGTGAAAACGGGGAGATCATTGTTTCTCATTTGGCAGGTGCTGAGGAAGATGGACTAACTCTACTAAAACGAGAAAACAAAGGTATTGGGGATTGGGAGGAATGGAATTTTTCAGGCCCTCCTAATTATGAAGAGATTATATGGCCAAGAATGGCAACTGGAGGTGTTAATCACAGTGTGATCCATTTGTTGGCTGTATCAGCTGCAATCTGGCCATATCAGTTACAAGATTATGCTATTCTATATTCAAGGTCTATTGATGGGGGAGTTAATTGGAATCCTGAAAATTATGTGATTCCTGAGATAAACAGCAATTTTTATAATGGTTTTATGGGGGATACTTATGATATTAAAGCCGAAGGGGACATTGTAGGCATCCTGATTGGCTCAAAATGGATTGACTTGCTATTACTAAAATCAACAGATGGTGGAAGTACCTGGGTAAAAAAGATCATTTGGGAGCACCCCTATCCAATGTGGAATTACAGCAATATGTACCCGACTGATACTTTCTATTGTGTCGATGGTGCTCATAGTCTCGATTTTGATGACTACGGAATTGCCCACGTTGTGTTTGGTATAAACAGGACTTATTGTGATGGTGCAGGAACTTTTTGGTTTCCGGCCGTTGGTGGAATAGGATACTGGAATGAAAACAGGCCATCATTTTCAAACAACCTGAATGCATTAAACCCTTATGGACATCCTGACTCAGATCTGGAAGAGGACTACAGCCTTATTGGTTGGACACAGGATATCAATCAAAACGGACAGCTTGATATACTTGACGATTGGGGAACATATTATCTTGGCTTTTCAAGTATGCCACAGATTTATTGTAATGATTCTTACAACGAAATTTTTGTGGTTTATTCATCTGTAACAGAAACTTTTGATAATGGTGTTCAAAATTATCGGCATATTTGGTCGAGGCGGGCAAATGATCCAGATTATTGGGGTTCATTTGATGATTTAACTGGTCATCCGGCACACATATTTGACGAATGCGTATTTCCTTCACTTGCAAATTATTCTGATAATACAGTAAATTATTATTTGACCTTTCAAAGGGATAATGAACCAGGTATGGCAGTTCGAGGTGATGAAGATCCTTATGGTGAAAACTTCGTAACTTTTATGAATACTGATTTTTATGTGGGAATACCTGAAAATCAAAAACCTGTTAAAAATCTCAAAGTAAGCCAGAATGTTCCAAATCCGTTTAGTAAGGAAACATTGGTACAAATTGATCTGTTTGATGCCTGCAATGTATCACTTGAAGTTACCAACCTGACCGGCCAGAAAATTTTGGATATAAGCAAAGGTAATCTTCAGCCGGGTGTTCACAATATTTCAATTAATGCAGTTGGAATTAATCCGGGATTGTATTTCTATACGGTGAATGCCGGTGAAGAAAAGATTACAAAAAAGATGATAGTGGAATAGATTTGCAATTGGGTATAAAGTTAAATTTTAACTTCATACGCCTACAGTCCAATATCTTAGAATATCATTCTTGCATATAACATATCAAATGATTATATTTGAAACCTGTTTTTATTTTTATAAACATTTCCTAAAAAATTGATCATGAAAAGTATTGTTATCACTTTCACATTAATACTAATCTGTACAATCGGCTTTTCCCAGCAAAGGGTAAAAATCTCAAAAGAATTGCAGGATTATGGAGTTAAGGTAGATGAATCTTATAACCAAACCCGGGAAAATCACAATATACAAGCTCCCTATAAAAGCAGCTGTTATTTTGAAGAAGATATTGGAACAACATATTACGACCTGCAGACCAATTACAGCACACAACAAAGGATTCATGTTTTTGATGATGGCACAATAGGAACTGTGTGGACAATGGGTTATGATTATCCTAATTTTATGGATGACAGGGGAACCGGATACAACTATTTTGATGGAACTGCATGGCAGCTCTGGCCAACAGAGAGGATTGAAAGCCAGCGTTCGGGCTGGGCTTCATATGCTCCCTTGGGTGAAAACGGAGAACTTATTGTATCTCACCTGTCCGGGGCTGATATTGATGGTCTTTTGTTTAATAAAAGGATCAACAAGGGTGTGGGCGATTGGGAAGAGTGGAATTTTACTGGCCCCCAATTGTTTGAGGATATTATATTTCCAAGGATGGCAACCGGAGGTGTGAATAATTCAGTTATCCATTTGTTGGCAGTTACAAAACCATATAATCCCTATCAAGGGCAAATATCGGCCATTTTGTATTCAAGGTCTATGGATGGAGGAAGTACATGGAATCCTGAGAATTATGTTTTCCCTGAGATTGATAACACCCATTATGTTGGATTTGATGGGGATACTTATGACATTAAAGCCGAAGGTGACATTGTCGGCATTTTAATTGGCTCACCATGGATTGATTTGTTATTATTAAAATCAACAGATAGCGGGAATACCTGGGAAAAGACAATAATTTGGGAGCACCCCTATCCAATGTGGAATTTCAATAATATGTTCCCGACTGATACTTTCTATTGTGCTGATGGCGCCCATAGTTTGGATTTCAATGATGAAGGAATTGTTCACGTTGTGTTTGGTATTAACAGGACTGTTTGCGACGGAGCAGGAACTTACTGGTTTCCGGCCGTTGGGGGAATAGGATACTGGAATGAAAACAGGCCTTCTTTCTCAAATAATTTGAATGCTTTAAGTCCTTATGGCCATCCTGATTCTGAGCTTGAGGAAGATTATAGTTTAATAGGTTGGACACAGGATATTAACGGAAACGGACAACTTGAATTTCTGGATGACTGGGGTACTTATTATCTTGGTTTCTCAAGTATGCCACAGATTGTTGTTGATGATATGAACAGGATATTTGTGGTATACTCATCCGTTACGGAAACATATGATAATGGTATACAAAACTACCGGCACCTTTGGGGCCGTTATTCATTAGATGGTTATACCTGGAGTTCATTTTTGCATTTAACCAACGATTTATGTCATTGTATGCATGAAAATGTATTCCCATCCCTGGCAACCTATTCCGATGGCTGGCTCAACTATTATTTAACATTTCAATATGATCCCGAACCTGGAATGGCAGTGAGAGGAGATAATGATCCATTTTTTGAAAATTTTATCAGTTTTATGGCAGTGGATGTAATTACAGGAATTGCAAAAAATATGGAACCTGTTAAAAATCTTAAAGTAAGCCAGAATGTTCCAAATCCGTTTAGTGACGAAACTTTAGTGCAAATCGAATTAACAGAATCTTGTAATATTTCCCTTGAAATTATCAACCTTACCGGCCAGAAAGTTTTGGGAATTAAAGAAGGGTATCTTCAGGCAGGAGTTCACAATATTACAATTGATGTGGAAGGACTTAATCCGGGATTGTATTTCTATACGGTGAAGGCGGGTGAGGCTGCTGTTACCAGGAAGATGATAGTGGAATAAGCTGAATTTCCAATTAACATTTATACTTTTAACTTTACTTGTCCTCCGAAGCTTTAGCGAAGGTGGACTTTTTTACCGTTAACTGATTTGATTTTACCGTTAGCTGGTTTATTTCAGGATTTTTTATAATTTTGGCTATCTTTATCGTTAAACTTGCAACAAACATTTAATGATTTATAAATTAATAATTAAATAATTAAAAATCAGTACTATGAAAAATCTATTACTTTTCGTTT
Organism: Bacteroidales bacterium; assembly: GCA_030596605.1. Taxonomy (GTDB): domain Bacteria; phylum Bacteroidota; class Bacteroidia; order Bacteroidales; family JAADJA01; genus JAADJA01. The sequence continues at coordinate 23,387 of JAUVJI010000002.1, read as the reverse complement.
TAATTCTGGGAATAGCCATCTCAGGATTTTCACAAAACCGGGCAACTGTTTCTAAGGAACTAAGGGATTATTCCATTAGAAAAGCCCGTCATTCTAAATCACCGTCAGATTTTAGCAAATCACCGATTATTCCTTCTTATAAGGCAGATTTTACACCTGAGGAAGAGATCATCGGTAATACTTTTTACGACCTGCAATCCAACACTGGTAACCAGAACCGTTTTCATGTTTATCCCGATGGAACCATGGCCGGTGTCTGGACTTTTGGTTTGGATTTTCCAAATTTTGCCGGTGACAGGGGTACAGGTTACAATTATTATGACGGAAATACCTGGGGACCTTGGCCAACGGAAAGAATTGAAAGCTTAAGAACCGGATGGCCTTCTTATGCTCCTTATGGAGAAAATGGTGAACTTGTCGTTTCTCATGATTTTGGTGCCGGAGAGCTTATTTATCTCATCAGAGAGGAAAAAGGAACAGGAACCTGGTCAGAAGATGTTTTTGAAGGACCTGCCGCAACACCCATATCTTGGAACAGGTCAACCACTTCTGGGATTAACAATAATGTAATCCAAACATTATGTATTACATGGCCGGAGGCCAATGGCGGACCGATATATCAAGGTCTGGATGGAGCAGTGTTATATTCAAGATCAACAGATGGCGGAACAACCTGGGATCCCGAGCATGCTATTTTGGATGGGCTCTCTTCTGCCGACTATGTTGGTTTTAGCGCCGATATGTATGAATGGGCTGCAACAGATGATGATAACATTGCATTTTTGGTGGGTGACTCATGGATCGATTTTATTTTGATGAAATCAGATGATGGGGGAGATACCTGGGAGAAAACAGTGATCTGGGAGAACCCATATCCGATGTTCAATCCTGCCCAGCCAACACCCACCGATACATTCTATTGCGTGGATGGCTCACATCACCTTGCTTACGACAGCGAGGGTATGATACATGTTGTTTTTGGTATTAACAGGTCTTATTCTGATGGCACAGGCTCCTTTTGGTTTCCGGGTGTAGGTGGTATAGGATACTGGAATGAGAACAGGCCCACTTTTTCAAATGACATGGATGCCCTTTGTCCTCTGTATGATAATTGCTCTTACTCTGAACTTGTGGAAGATTACAGCTTGATTGGCTGGACCCAGGATATTAACAACAATGGAACCATTGATGTTTTGGATGACTGGGGAACATATTATCTCGGATTTTCAAGCATGCCTCAAATTACAATTACTGAAGATGACAATATTTATATTGTTTTCACCTCTGTAACTGAAACATATGACAATGGTACACAAAGTTACCGTCATATGTGGAGCCGTTTTTCAGGGTACGGAGATTTCTGGGGCCCTTTTACAGATTTGACATCCGATCTTATTCATATTTTTGATGAGTGTGTATTCCCAAGTATAGCTTCAACCTCAGATGACTATTATTACCTGATTTACCAAACGGATACTGAGCCCGGCCTTGCTGTAAGGGGTGACGAAGATCCGTACGGTGAAAACTTCATCAGGTTTATGAAAGCTGATATTCTTGAAGTATGGGTAGGGGATGAAGACAATACAGCTATATTTGATTATGATGTATTGCAAAACTACCCTAATCCATTCACAGAAAATTCAACGGTAAAAGTGAATGTGAGGCATACAACTCCTTTAACACTGGAAGTTGTAAACATGATGGGACAAATGGTATATTCTGCTGATGCAGGAATTGCTCAGCCCGGGATGAATAAAATAATCATAGATGGAACCAAACTCACACCTGGTATTTATTTCTACACAGTAAAAGCTGGTGAGGCTGCTATTACAAAGAAGATGATTGTGGAATAGCTGGATAAAGTTATTTGATAAAATGAAAAATCCCGTTTCGATTTCCATCAGGACGGGATTTTTCTTTGGATTATTATTTGCAGGGCATTTGCACCGGCAGTAACCCGTATATTCGTCAGACCACTGCGCGCATGGCATATACACAGACAGTGGTCCGATGAATAAACTATGTAACCTTTTTAACTAAGCCCCAATTTTCCATACGCCTTTTTCAGTAAATGCCTCAATGCTTTGCCTTTTGGCTTTATTTATAATGTTGGAGTGAGAGGTGTTTTTTAATCTGGCATATTCAATTAAACTTATAATTTGTTTTTCTTCAAGGTAAGCCAGCCTTTTATGGTAACTGTTAGTAAGGGCTTTTCCAACGATATCTTCCATAATAGTAGTATTACCACTACTGTCAAATTCGCTGAATGCATCATAATACAACGCCCGGTCGATAAACTTAATGTTAATGGGAACATAACCCTCACGGATCAAAAAGTAATTGTTTATCACCCTGCCAATTCGGCCATTGCCATCCACAAAGGGATGAATGTGCTCAAATGTTAAATGTAAAAAGACAATTCTTTTCACAATACTGAGATGGGCTGTTGAATAATATTTTATAAGCATTTCTTCCATACTGTCATAAACCTGTTTTGGATCAACAGCAATATGATTGCCCACCCTGACCCATTCTGTGTCGTTCCTGAATCTTCCGGCAATTTTATCATTGATGTTCGACATCAGCATTTTATGGAGCAATAAGGTCATTTCTATGTCCAGTTCCTTTTCTTTTGCTTTGGAATTTAGATAGCCAATTACACGAGACAGGTTTTTAGTTTCGAACAACTCTCTTTCCGAAATAAATCTGTCCAAATCTATCTGCTGTAAAATCTTTTGAGTTTCATCAAATGTTAAGGTACTGTTTTCAATTGCATTGGAATTGTATACCTGCTCTGATACCTCTGCTTCGCTTAAAATATTTAATAATGAAGCTTTTTTAAAAGCATATTTAAAATATCTTTCGCGTAAAGAAGCCAGCTTTCCGGAAATATTATTTGCTTTTCCCATGGTATATAAATTAATAAATTAACGCAAAACTACAAACAAAAAGTTAAAACTACAAATAATAACACACAAATTAACTATAGAAATACAAAATACGTTAATCAAGTGGATATAATTATCTAAATTAACGGAAATTTACTTTTTGGTCGTTAATAAATTCCACTCCACAAAAGTTGTACAGCCCAACTAAAAAAACCCCTGATTTTTTTAACAGGGGTTTATTTGGATATTATTTGCGAAGATTTATAGTTCCTTTCTAAAATTGCAAATTCAATAATTTTGGTTTGCAAAGATTGTAAAGTGGTTTTCCTCCTTTCTTACTATTATTTTAATTTTTCTGAATTTACAATTAATAAGGAACGTGTATTTTTTCTTTAGTATTCGTCAGACCACTGCGCCCCAAGCATACGCACCGGCAGTGGTCAGACGAATAAGTAGAGATTCATCCGATGACTCGAAGTCATCGGATGAATTATCCCGATTTTATGGTATCTGTGTTTGTTCGTTTATATTCAAAAACCACACATCATTTTTATCCTGATTCATCACTTGCCCGTTCATATCAAAATCACCAGACCAGTATCCTATCTTTCCAACCTGTGAACCCCAGATGTTGTTTATATCGGACACTTCAATAGTTCCATTGGCATCACCATCTCCGGCATACATTCCATAAATTCCACCGAGATTTTTCTGTGCATTTGTTCCATAAGCCTGTCCTGATCCGTTTGTAAAGTCATACGAATACATTCCGCCGGCTTCTGTTACCGGATTTGCTGACAAGATTCCCAAATGGTTCCTGTGCTGAATAACAATATAAAGATTATTATTAATGGTGGCATTAAGATACAATGGCAATCCTCCATAAGGTGAAATAACTTGACCGTTTTTTAATAACAACGCTGCTTTGGTTCCAATAGAAGAGGCGGGTAGTGCCGCACTTGCCGATGTAGTATCCCTGAAATCTACCAGCACCCAGTCAGTTACATCCGGATTGGAAAATGAAAGCACTCCTTCTGTTCCGGTATGATTCCAGGGAGCGTTAGGATAGGGATTGTTTAATGCAAGAATATTCTGGTCATTTAAGCCGGTGGTCATTTCAGACCCTGTAAAAGGCCCTTCTAAAAATACTTTAAGCTCAACAGGTGTCCCCGGACATTCCACCTTGAAATTATCATAATAACTGGATTGGTTACCAAAGCAATACAACCCAACTTTCCCATTTGTAAATGTATCATCAAAAACACTAAAAATTTCCACCCCATTAATAGCAAGCACGATATTACCGTCTAAAGAGTATATGTCAGCATGGTACCAGTCGTTTTCAATATATCCGACATTATCAGTTGCAAGTTCTGTTTCAACTCCGTTTTCATATTTAAACAGTGATCTGTATAAAGGATTCAACCTCCATCTGAACATATACATGTTTTGTTCATCCTGGTAGTTAAAAACAAAACCAATTATATCATTGTCAGTTGACCGGAAATCACAGGAAACAATATAATCGTTCCACAATAAACTGCCTGTAATAGCAAAACAGCCTTCCAAGTAATTACCAGATACATAATGATTTGAAGATTGCCTCATCAATCCGGATGTTTCGTTCCAAGTCCCATTTTTAAAAGACCAGGCTTGATGAATAATATTATCGTCAAAATCATCTTCAAACTTTAAACACTGATCAACCGGATATACTTCAATGTATCCTGTTTTTGTTTCAGTGCTATTACCGAAGTAGTTGGTTGTAGTTAAAGATACTGTATATAATCCCGGGGCAAGGTACTGATGAGAAGGATTAACTTCTGTGCTCGATCCGGAATCGCCAAAATCCCAATTCCAGGTTTGCGGTGCTGATGTTGTTTGATCGAAAAACTGCACTGTTTCACCCAAATAGACAAATATCTTTTCAGCCATAAATTCCGTTGAAGGCGGTAAATTGGAAATGCAAAAATTATCAATCCCGACGGTTTCATCCCCAGAGATAAATTCGGCAACAATTTGGATGTCGTCCACAAAATCCATCAACGAATTCCAATCGCCACTTAAAATTATCCAGCCTGCTTGCTCAATTGGAATACCAAATGAATGCCATTTGTTAAAAGCCAACTCAATATTGTTATCAATGGGATATGTTGCTTCGCCCCCCGGACCTGCAATTTTCACAAAAAAATCATGTAAATAGGTTGGCCCGTTAATATCTGTAATCAGATAGTCTATATGGATCTCTGCATTATGGCCGTCAAGTAATGACCAGTCACCGTGATAGATAGATGAAGGCACAGCTATTGAATTCCCGGTGCCATCATTAATTTTAAGATATTTCCCAGGGTTACCACCGGTGCTTGCTATTGAAGCACTCCCGGCATCATTTACCGACCATCCTTCAAATAAGCCGCTTTCAAAATCTGAACACAGAACAGGAGTAATGGGAACTGCAATGGGCGTAAAAGAAAGAGTTACATTGTCTAACAAATTATATTCATCACCACTGATATATTCCATTGTAACGATAAATGTGCTAACATGTTGAAGAATATCAGCCCATGTGCCGTATTCAACAAACCAATCATTTTCAATTAGGTTTACAGAATAGGTGATCCAGGTATCATGTGGTGGCGTAGGTATAGGATCATATATAGCAATAGCAGAACCTCCCGGGCCAACAATCCTGAATACAAAATTAGGATTTACATACCCTCCGCCCATGTCATGTAGAAAAATGTCAGCGGAAATAGAATCACTTGTTGTGGCGGATGACCAGTCACCAAGAAATTTCACCGGCGCATAAGCACGGTTCATATCTCCTGTGGCATAATCATTTACACGAAAACATCCACCAGGGTTTCCTGTGCCTGATTCCCAACCATAATTGCCATCACCTTCGGAATGCCAATTTTCAGTATCATCTTCAATTTCAAAATCAGAAATAACCTGGCCTGTTAAAAAAGTAATTAGAAACAAAACTAAAAAGTTAATTAGAATGAGATTTTTCATGATGATTTATTTTTAAGGTATATTTATTATTTTTATTACAAATTTACTCAAATCAATCCAGCACACAACGTACCCCGAAGGCGTCCATCTTGTTGTTGGCGCTCCGCCACACCTGTGCGCTAACATGTTCCAGGTATCTGTTCCATGCGGCATAACCGTTCTCGCTTGATGACCAACATTGGCCGTTATTCGTGAGATTCCAGAAATTTCCGTTGATGTTACGGTGACCAGTCGGTAAGGCTGTGAAACCACTCGAATTTGTTGCCCCTGTATTGGGTGAAGTCCAATGATCTGTACCAAATTCTTTGAGCTTGCCCCCTTCATCAGTACCTCGCCAACCTGTCGCATCAGCCTGGGCTTGTGTCATACCGAGATGCATTTCCATAGTTTTCCATTCATCATCAGTCGGTAAATGCCAGCCGGCAGGGCAAATACCTTGTACAGCTGGTGTTGTGACATATTGCATTATCTCATTCCATTGGTACAGGCCGCCATAGGTATCACAATTGCTTGTGTTGTTGCCATAACAGTATTTTTCAATAGTGCTGTTATTGCTTTGGTTGCAGTTGCCGTTTACCATAGTACCAATGTTCAGGTATTCGGACATCCAGCATTGTGTGCCTATTTGTACTGTGTTATAACTTTGCCCGTCTCGGTAATCTGTGAACGGATCACCACAAATAACAGGGATTTCAACCGGCATCTGGCAAGCCATACCAATATTATTTAACCAAACATCATTTTTGTCAATATTATTAACCTCACTGTCCATATCAAAATCACCGGAATAGTAACCATTCTTCCCAGCCTGCAAATTCCAGGTGTTGTTTATATCTGCGATTTCAACAGTATCATTGGCATCACCATCTCCGGCATACATCCCGTAATTTCCACCGAGGTTTTTCTGTGCATCTGTTCCATAAGCCTGTCCTTCAGGTGTTGTAAAATCGTAAGTATAAACCCCTCCTGATTCGGATAATGGATTGGCTGACATTATTTCGAGGTGGTTGCGGTGATAGATTACAACGAACAGATTGTTGGTAATGGGGGACGAGACAACGCATGCGTTGTCTGTACCATCCAAACCAACAACAGACCCATCATTCAACAGGAAAGCAGCTTGCCTTGCAATCATAGTGCCGGGCCGGGCAGTTGATGCATCCCCAGTGGTTTCCCTTAATTCTATCAACACCCAGTCAACCACATTCACATTCGGAATACTATCAACAATTTCCATTCCCTGGTAATCCCATTTCAAAGGATCGTTATAAGGTTGGGATAAAGGGATGAGTTCGGGATTAAGATCCGTATCCATATCGGTGCCATCGTATGGCCCTTCGAGATAAACTGTAAGGTCAAGATCAATCCTGTTGTCTTCTGTTGTAAACGACCAAATATCACATCCTAAAGCCGTGTTGGTTGAATTATAAGGTATAACCTGCCAATAATATGTTTGGTCATAACCCAATGCTATACATGGAGTGTATGATGTAACATTTCCCACATCCAATTCATCTTCAATGTTTGTTGGCGGATTATCAGTTCCGAAGTATAACAGGTATGCATCAGCCTCCGGTACGCTATTCCATTCCAGAGAGGTGTTAACACTTATACCGGTTGTTGCATTTAACGGAGTTACAGGAGTAGTGCAGCTTACAGTGACACTTGTACTTACCTCTACCAAACTACCAAAAAAAGGATCATTTCCGTTTGTTCCGTCAAAATCATAAATACCTGTCAGAATCCCGGTGGTGATGTCATATTTAAATATATTGCCATCACTGGTAGAGCCTCCATCAGTTGTGTAGCCATATAAAAGTCCATCGGAAGCCTGCATTAAAGTGCTGTATGGATTAGCCCCGTTTGTTCCGTTAAAATCGGCAATTTTGGTGTAAGTATCGTTAAGCGGTTCATATTTAAAGAGAACACCACAGTCATTGTCTCCTCCTTCATACGTCATTCCATATAGCAGCCCGTCAGAAGCCTCAAATAAACCACCACACGGACTTCTGCCCTCCGAATTAAAATCGTATGTTTTTGTGAAAGTATCGTCAGCCGGGTCAATTTTAAAAATAACTCCATAATAATTACCATCATATGTCATTCCATATAGCAACCCGTTTGAAGCTTGTATTAGATTGTTTATTGGCCATATTCCGTCTGTCCAATCAAAATCGTGTATTTTGGTAAAATCATTATTAGTTGGGTCAATTTTAAAGATAACACCACAGTCATCGTCCCCTCCTTCATACGTCATTCCATATAATAGCCCGTTAGAAGCCTGCATTAAGCCTCCCATTGTATAACCCCCATCCATTCCATTAAAATCATGTATTTTGGTAAAATCATTATTATTTGGGTCGATTTTATAGATAACACCATAGCCATTGTCCCCTCCTCCATTCGTCATTCCATATAACAGCCCGTCAGAAGCCTGCAATAAGGTACCTGAAGGCCATGTACCAGTCCACCAATAAAAATCGTGAATTTTGGTAAAATTACCGTTAGCCGGGTCAATTTTAAAGATTACACCTGCATCATTATCACCTCCTAAATCTGTCACTCCATATAACAGCCCGTCAGAAGCCTGTATTAATCCATAGCTTGGTTGACCACCGTCTGTTTCGTCGAAAAAATGTTTTACGGTATAAATGTCCGTACTTGCGTTATAGCAGTATATTACGCCATAATGACCCGAATAATCAAAGGAAGTCATTCCCCATAGGTTGGGCTGGGCATTTGCACTGTGGCTTAATAATAACCCAAAAAACAGGACACCGAAGATGATTGATTTGATCCCGAAAGCTTTCGGGATGAATAATTTTGTTTTCATTGTGATAAGTTTTAGTTACATATTTATTGTTATTAACAGAAGTTAAATTCATACCGGATTTAATATTGTAAAACTAAATATACAAATCTGATAAATATGACATGAATTATTATTTGCCGGGGTTGGATTATTATTTGCGAAGATAACCTATAACAAAGTAGAAGTTTCTGAGATAAATCTATGTTTCGGAATCACTAACTATATAAAAAAGAACCCCGTAAGCTAAAACGGGGCCCTCATTTGGATAATATTTGCGAAGATTAAAGTTCCTTTCTAAAATAGCAAGTTCGTAAATTTTGGTTTACAAAGATCAATAAACTTATTGCCTCCTTTCTTATGTATATTTTAAATTTCAATGAACTTACAATTAATTCATAACCTGTGTTTTTTCCTTTTATTATTCGTCAGACCACTGCGTGCAAGGCATACACATGGACAGTGATCAGACGAATAAGTAGAGATTCATCCGATGACTCGAAGTCATCGGATGAATTATCCCGATTTTATGGTATCTGTGTTTGTTCATTAAAGTTACCTAACCAAACATCATTTTTATCCTGGTTCATCACCTGGCCGTTCATATCAAAATCACCTGAGTAATAACCTTTCATTCCAACCTGTGAGCCCCAAACTGCACTTTTATCAGCTGTTTCAACAGTACCATTGGCATCACCATCTCCGGCATACATGCCGTAAACTCCTCCAAGGATTTTCTGGGCATCTGTTCCATGAGCCTGTCCTGAACCTGTTGTAAAGTCCCAGGAATATGTTGCCCCCACATTTGTCAATGGTCCGGATGACATAATAGCCAGATGATTTCTATGCCAGATAACAACATAAAGATTTTGTGTAATGAATACATCAAAATGCATCATGTTAGTACTATTTGTATCCACAATATTTCCATCATTCAGGATAAATCCTGCTTGCTGCACGATCATTGTTCCTCCGGTTGCCGTTGAAGCTCCGCCACTTGTCTCTCTTAATTCTACCATTACCCAGTCAGTAATATTAGTATTTGGAATGCATGTTACATATTCCGATCCTGAATAATTCCATGGCGCCCCTGAGTAAGGATGATTATGTGGAATCAGATTATTGCTATTTAATTCTGTTCCCATTGTTGTTCCGCTGAATGGACCTTCCAGGAAAGCTTTCAATTCCAGGTCAATTCCAGCTGTAGTCACATTAACCGTCATTTCATCAGATCCTGAACATCCCAGGTTATCCATTACTGTTAAAGTATAAGTGGTTGTAGTTGGTGGATCAGCTATAGGATCTAAAATATTTGGATCTGTCAGCCAGTTTGTTGGTGTCCATTGTATCCCATAAGGCAAAGTACCACCTGTTGCCGAACCATTTAACTGGACTGACCCTCCCGGACTTATTGTTTCATCACTTCCGGCATCTACAACCAAAGCATTGGCTGCGATAGAAATATCACCGGTGTTAAATGCCATGGCAAAAATATTTCCGTCAGGGTCGCTGTATTCGCAATTTCCAAGTGTCTGTGTATCCCAGATTAGTGTTGTTGAAGTTCCGGCATTGGCCTTAAATTTATATTCTATCAAAGTTCCAAAACCTATATCCGCCGGATTAACCGAAGCCCAACTGAGTATAATCTGTGTTGCTGTTGCATTTATAATTAACATACCTCCACTTAATTCGCTGTTTGGTGACTGATAACCTTCATAAGTCAGTTTGGTATTATCATAATTCACAGCCAAAGAAATAGCCCCGACATTATTACAATTACTCACGCCTATAGGTACAGTAATGTTGCCTGTACAGGAATTTGAAATATCTCCAGCTGAAGTATGAATAACAGGAGGTATCACATTCAATATTGCAGAACTTGAATAAACCAGCGGCGGACATGTTCCTGACACCCTGCACCTGTATTGATAAGCATCCATTGTTTGGTCAACTGGATTGATTTGTAATGTTGCAGTATTTACTCCTGAATAAGGTGCGATGTTCGACAAATTATTCCAGTTGTTTCCATCATCGTCACTTTCCTGCCATTGGTAACTTAATCCCGTTCCTGTTGCTGAAACGGAAAAACTTGTTCCAGTACCTTCAGGTGCCGTTTGATTTGATGGATCACCGGTTATTATCGGAGGTTGATAGACAGTGACATTGCCATTTATATAATTATCGAAAATGATATTTCCATCAAGGTCGCTGAATTCACAGGCTCCTTCAACACTATTATTCCAGTTCAATGAACTGCTTCCGGTGATACCGGTAAATAACAATTCTATCAAAAGGTCATCGCCGATGGTAGCCGGCGTGGTTGAAGTCCATGTCATGTAAACTTTTCCATCAACAGCATTTAAAGCAAAGCTTCCACCTGATAGGTTACTATGTAACGATTGATAATTATCAAAGGTTAATATGGCCTCATCAAAATTAAGTGTTAAGGAAAAGGCTGCAACATTGATAAAATGGGTAACATCAATAGGTACTGTAATAGTCCCCGGACAATCAGAAACATTTCCTGCAATTGCTGTTATTCTTGGCAGGACAATCAATTCGGCGGGATCAGAAATAGCATCAGGTAAACAATACCCACCTACAATACAACGATACCAATAACCACTCATTGAGAGCGAGGCACTGGAAATGTTAAGGGTGGCTGATGTCACACCACTGTATTGGCCACCATTGATCATGTCTGTCCAAATTCCACCATCATCAGTACTTATCTGCCATTGATAATTAATTCCTGAAGCTACGGCTGACACACTAAAGCTAGTTCCGGTATTTTCCGGGATCAGCTTATCAACAGGTTGAACATTGATTTGCGGCACCTGGTAAATGGTAAACGAATTGTCCTGGAAAACAGAAACAATTTGATCTGCATTCAAATAGGTGTATTCGCAATTTCCCGGTGTTGTCAAGTCCCATGTCAGGTTACTGCTTCCGGTTGCTCCTGTAAATTGAATTTCAACTAGCGTTGTATCAGTTCCAAAAGTTACAGGTGAAGTAGTTGACCATGTCATATATACCATTCCACCCACTTCATTACATACAAAGTTTCCGGGCAACAGGGAATTTACATTCTGATAACCCGAATAGGTTAAAGTTGAGGTATTATAGCTAAATGCCAATGACAGGGAAGCGACATCCGTAAAATTGGATGTCAGGATTGGGATTGTAATATTTCCCGGACAAACATCCTGCACATCAAATGATGTAATCAACGGTTGAATCACCGTTAACTCTGCCTCATCAGAGATTGCTATTGGACTGCATGTGCCACTGATCTCGCAGCGGTATAAATATCCATCCATGTCCAATGTTACATCATAAACATTCAATGTTGCTGAGGTTACTCCGGTTGAAAACCAGTTTGTTCCTCCATCCGTACTCCTGTACCATAATCTGCTGATACCTGTGCTTAGGGCATTTACGCTAAAGCTTACATCATCGTTCACAAGGGCCGTAACATCATCTGGATGATCAAGTACCTCCGGCACTTGATAAATCGTAGCCGTGCCGTTGGTATAAGAAGACGGAAGAATATTTCCGTTTGAATCGCTATATTCACAATTACCTGGTGTTTGTGTGTCCCACGTTAAACTGCTGTTTCCGGTAACCCCTGAAAAACGGATGTCCATCAGGGTTCCGCTTCCGATATTGGCAGCAGTAGTCGAAGCCCAGCTTATGATCACTTTATCACCGGTCTGATTAACGATAAGGAGTCCTGTGGATAAATCTGCATGAACATTCTCATAGTTCATATAAGTCAGGATCCCGGTATCGTGTTGAAAGACAAGTGAAATGGCTCCGACCCCGTTGCAATTGGTCACTGTAATAGGAACCACAATTTCCCCGGGACACTCTGATGGTGACCCGGCTGTGGTTACTATCGTTTGACTTTGCAGCAAAACCGGCCAGGTAATTATGAAAAGCGCCGAAATGATTATTATAAATTTCGTTTTCATAATTACAGATTTTAACGTGTTACACTCATTTTATTTATCAAACTATTATGATTTTCAGAATTTCTGAATTCAAGTTTATAGAAATAGATTCCAGGCTCAAGATCATCTGATTTAAATTCGACGGTATATTCACCTCCTTTTTGATTACTATTCACTAGCTCGGTGACAATTGTACCAGTAATGTCAAATACTTTAATATTCACATAGCCGAATTCAGGAATCTGGTAGTGAATTGTTGTTGATTTATTGAATGGATTCGGATAGTTATCACTTAGCCATAATCCATCAGCAATTTGGTTGTTAATTCCAACGGCAAGTGTAGTTAATTCAGGTGTTGAAAGAGTAACATCATTGATAACCTGAGCCATTGGGTCAGCGAATTCACTATCTTCATAGAGCTCAACAAGAATCGGTTCCTGCATGTATGACAAATCTTTAGCCACACAATTTATAACTAACATTTCATCCCCGGCAGCATAATTCACACCATTAGGGTCAGCAAAAGCAATTCGGAATAATCCGTCTTCAACTGTGTAAATTGCATTACCATTTGTATTTATTAATTCGGCTCCGGTAATCTCTATATATTCTTCAGGATAGATAAGACCAAGTGAAATAGCACCTGCTTCAATCATATCCTTTATTGAAATCGTCAAATCAAAAGCAGTGAATGACTGAATAATCTGGGTTCCTTCATAAACAAGATTAACAGAATTATCATCCTTTGGTGGCTCCATGTAATTTGAATTTACATCACCAAAACACAACATGGCAAAATCATTTACAACCTGGTTGCCATTAATGGTAAGATTTTCGGTATTATAAAGCCAGTCACCTGACGGGAAGGATGTGATCATGCCTGCAAAACGTTTCAATACAAACAATGCATCTGTTCCATTAATTGTTTGACTGTAATTAACATCAGCAGAAGCGTATTCCATACCCTCCAGTGTATCAAGATGAGCAAAATGTCTCAGGATCAATAGGGCATCCGTTGAGTTTGCACCTCCCCAGACATCATCAGGTGTAATGTCCAATGTGTAGTTTCCTGAAGCAAAGGAACTGAATGAATAATAACCGGAAGTATTAGTATTTGTGCTGGATATAGGCGATCCTCCAAAATCAAAGATCTCCATCAGGGCATCCTCCATATCTGTTGAAGAAGCATTATTGTACCAAACGTTACCGCTTAATAAAGTAGTTGCTGTAGGTATGGATGGAATCTGTGCAAAGTCCTCGAAGATGACAATCCCTTTGGCAGTATTATCATAATAATCATAAATCCGGGAAGCGATCATGGCAGAGTCGCCGGTTCCCCAGTAGTTGTTGCGGGCATCAATATCATTTGCCGTATTGTTGTAAACATCATAAGGCCCGTTCCCAAAAATATTACAAGTTGAAGATGTATTATTTCCAATAACAGGATTACTTGTTCCATCAAGATATATACCATGACCTCCATTGTTTGTAATGGATGAACTTACAATAATCGGTGTTGCACTATTAAAATATAATCCATTACCAACCGCATCAATTATTTCACAATTTTCAAAAGTTGCAGGTTGGTTAGTCGATTCGAAATGAATATTATAACTATTTGCTTTTTCAACATGGCAGAATTTCATTGATGACACAGCGCTCCAACTATCGCTACGGTCATGGAAGTAGATCCCTTCCCAACCACCTGCAATATCGTTGTACGGCTTAAATGTGATCAAACTGTCGATATTCCCATTTGCAATTAACATACCACCCTGGCCAGGATATCCATCGTATGCAGCAATCTGCAACCTGGTGCCCGGATCGAAATTTAAGGTTACCCCTGGTTTTAAAGTTAAGGTACGGGGATCAGAAGTTTTAACGACTCTTATTGTATTCAGGACATGGTACTCTATACCATCATTATAAAATGTTTGGTCTGCGCTATAATCCCCACCTTCCAAAGCAATTAAATCCGGATTGTTGCCAGAATAAGTATTGCCAAATAAATGGGAGTTACATGACCAGTTAGCATAATATATCGGATAGCTACCATTACTTAAAAACTGGGAATTATGGATTTGGGGTGATGAATTGTTTTCTTTAATCCCATATTGAACAGCATTGCTAAATGTACAATGGTCAATAGAAGGTTGAGTGGTAGATGAAGTGTAAACATTATATTCATTCCCTTTATCCACTACACAATACTCCATAGTAGAAGTTCCGCTCCAGACATCGCTATAATCATGGAAATAAATACCCTCCCAATCACCTGCAATATCAGAATAAGGTTTAAATGTGATTTCATTCCCTAAACTACCAACTGCATATAATTCGCCTCCCTGGCCAGGATAACCATCATAGCCGGCAAGCTGGAGGATAGTACCCGAAGCAAAATTCAGGGTTAGTCCTGCTTCAACTGTTAACATTGGGGTACTACTATTAGCCATAACACGGATAGTATTTAACACCAGATAATCAATACCATCATTGTATAAAGTCCTGTCAGATGAATAATCACCTGCTTCAAGTGCGATCAGGTTAATGCCTTTCGCTGAATAAGTGTTGCCACTCAAAGTTGGGGATGCTTTCCAATCTGTAAAATATATCGGGTAGCGTCCAAAATTAGAAAAAACAGAGGAGGCAACAGAACCATAAGAGTCGTTGAACCGTATTCCATCAGTTACCGCATCCCTTATTATAGAATTACTGATTGCAGGTTGGGTTGATTGATCGCATAACATATTGTAATCATTCCCGTTTTCGATTACACAGTAATCCATTACAGATACCCCTCCCCAGGAATCATTGTAATTATGAAAATAAATACCTTCCCATCCGCCAACGGTACTGTTCCATGATGTAAAAGTGATAAGACTATCGACTGTTCCAATGGCATACAATTCACCGCCTTGACCCGGATAACCTGTATAATCTCCGATTTGCAGTTTGGAACCCTGTATTGTTTTTATTGTATTTCCCGGTTCAATGGTCAGGCGTGGTGTTGAAGAATTAGCCCGGACAAAAACATCCCCTAATAATATATAATCATAAGCAACAGAATTCCAAACCTGACTCTGTGAAACAACTCCCGCTTCAAAACAAATACCATCGTAAGTGTTGTTTGTAAAGGTCAGGTTACTTCCGTTGGGAGGAAGAATAGTAAAGTTAGGTGATGGATAATACATTGCATAGGTATTATTTGCTGACAGAACTGTATAGAAATTGGGTTCCGATGCAACAGAAGAAAGGTAAATACCGGCAAACTGGTTATCCGACATTTCACAATTAAGGAATGATGGATTCGAATTGTTATGATAAACACCACTTTCTGTGTTTCCTCCAAAAAAGGTTTCTTCAATAGTTAAATGAGAGGCGTTTAAATTTAAACCATGCCCATCCGCCCCTCTTAAACTACTATGCATCAACAATGGTTCATTGGTACTATTGCAATATAAATTAGCATTCCAGCTTCCATAGCCGGCGCCTTCAATAACCGTATAGTAAAATTGGGATGAAACGCCATTGTCACTGTTCGGATCAAAATAAATACCATCCCACAAACCAATTTCACTTGTATAGCCTCTGAACCTAACCGAATCCGTTACAGTTCCGTTACAGATTATATTTGCTGTGCTTACAGTCATTCCCGTTTGAGGCAGGAAGTTTAATTCAACGCCCGCATCAAATGTATGTGTACCGCCGGTAAATGAAATATCAGCAGTAACCCAATAGGGGCTGCTGGCAAAATCAAATGTTGTCCAGCCATTCAGATTGCCGGCAAGCTCTGTTCCCGGTGTCCAAAGGTTCATATCATGGAAAGTTGGGGTTACTGAGCCATCACCTGTAAAAACTATCTTATATTGAAGATAACGGTCTGTTATTCCAATTACAACCGGACTGGTAGAAGTCAGTGCAGTCCAGTTATCCCAATCAAGATCTTCACCGGCAGTACGGTATGCAATTTCTGTGTTTGACCCGGCAGGATTTGAAGCCGAGAAGGTTAATTCTGTGATCTCTCGTTCGGCACCTAATTCATAAAACGGGTTGGAAACAAAGAACCCGTTTTTTTCATAATCAGCCGATAACGTGAGGTTTGCATAACGCGAATTATGGATTGGGGTACCCGAAAGGTTTTCACCACCGCAATATCCAATCCATCCATTTGTTGCAAAAGTTGTTGCAAAAGCAGCTCCGTCTTTTGTCCTGTCGTATATGACATTAGTAGCTAGGTTCCAAACCAATGGAGAAGTATTAATATCAGCATAATAAACACTGTTGCTTAAGGTTCCTCCGCTTTCACCAGCTAAAACGGTAATTAAACCATTCATAATAACCGAAGAATGGTTGCTTATTGCAATTGGCAAACTTGTCGCGTACGACCAGGCAGTAAGCTGGCCATTAAGTTGTGAAGTATTATACAGGACAGTGTTCTTTTTATTTCCAAAATCATCATATCCTCCTATAATATAAAAGGTAGTTCCGTGTACAACCATTGAGTGCCCGTTTCTACCTTGGAACATGGCTTCATTAGTGGCAAATGATGTTAAGGAATTATCAGCCTGAACCTCTGAATAATAAACGCCAGGTACTGCATATGTACTACTCATTATATTCGATCCACCTACAACATAAATATATCCACCGCAATATGCTGCAGTATGCCCCCATAATGTTTCCGGTAATGTTACTGATAATAAATCCCATGTTCCAAGAGAACCGTCACTGTTAATTGTCGCAGCATAGATCTCATCATAAATATTAGTATCGTCACGTCCCCCCATAACATATATGGTGTTCGTTCCTATAACTACTGCATGATCCCTTAAACCAACGGGTAAGGAGTTTTCTGTTGTCCAACTGCTGATACCTCCGGTTGTTAATGTTGCCCGGTACACAGAACTTGAGTAGGATACATCATTGTAACCTCCAACAACATAAACATAACGATTGTTCCATGTTGCTGTTTTATGCCCTTCAAGAGTTTGTGGCAAAATAGTAGTTGTTAGCCAGGTGTTAACATCGGTTGCCTGGTATGGCAGATAAACGTTATCCGATCCTACGAGAAGGTCATTATAGACCCCTTTGTAGAAATCGGCATTAAGGGTTTGTGTAAACGATACCTGGGCGTTGCTGTTATAGCCCAAAAGTACTAGGGAGATTAATCCCAAAAGCAATCCTTTCGTAACTGCTCGAAAATGTAAATTGTCTTTCATAACATAAAAAATTTTAAGGTTAATAAACATTTGTTTTAATTAAATTTTATCACTTATGTTTTCAATATAATTTATTAGTAAGTCTTTTTTATTAGTATCAACTGGAATGGTAATCCCATTGTGGAGTTCAAGTTCCAGTTTATTTTTAAAATTGAATTTTGAGAAATACTCAAGGTTTACAATATATTGTTCGTGGACTCTTATGAAATTTGCACTAATAAGCTTTTTGCCGTAAGAATCGATACTGTTTATTGCTTCAACACATTTATTATTACTCAGATGTAGTTTAGTTTTTTTGCCTGATGCTTCAAGGTAAATTATTTCATGGGTATGGATGATATTGATTTGTTTGTCGGTATTTACAGCGAGCTTGTTTTCGGATTCATAATTACCGGTTAATTCATCAATGAAAAACTTTGTTGTATTTTTTAAGTTGTCAATCGTTGTGCTGTATCGAATATGCTCCTTATTGGCTTCAAGGAATTCCTGAAGGCCTTTCTTGCAGTTCATATCATCTATGATAATGATTCTCTCCATTAAAGTACCAATAAATCCAAAATAGGTAAAGTAAAAGTACTGCCAGCGGTTTGGATTATTTGTGGTAAATTATTATTCGCCGGGGATGAATTATTATTTGCAAAGAGCAGGGAGTTTGGAGCAAGGTGTGTTGAGCAAAAAGCATGATACAAGAGGTATGAGAAGTTCCCCTTGTATTCTGCTATTTTATAATTAATTTCTTAGTTACACTTTTATTATCTATTCTTAATCGGCAGAAATAAATCCCAGCCTTTAAATACCCTACATTAAATTCAAGTTGATCAGTAGCTAATTTCCCTTCAAATAAAAGTACCACTGGTTTCCCAAACAAATCAGAGAGTTCAATTTTGCAATGCCCAACTTCGAACTCTGAACTCCGAACTTCGAACTTGTTTTTAGTTGGATTGGGATAAATAGCAAAATTTAAATCTTGATTATCAAAAACTCCAGTGGCATTCAATGATGCTAAATAGAAATGGTACGATGTATTGTAATTCTCCTGAAGGTTTTCAAAATCAATGATCAGCGATTTAAGTGGTATGTCAGGCATAAAAAAAGCGGCCGGGGCTTCACTGGAAGGCATACCTCCAATTACCAGGTTGTTATAAACCACATAAGTTTCCGGCGTATCCGAACCCAATAATGCCGAATTTATCGAATCCCATTTAGGAATGTTTATACCATTTTCAAAGAGGTTTGCATCAAAGAGTTCAATCAACCAGTTGTCAATAATTTCATGCGAAACTTCGTTATCATTTTCATCAATCGCAGAAATGAGGGCATTTTCTACATCAATGTCAACCAGGCAAAATCCCCAACCTTCAGAAGGGGTATCCTGATCGAAGTCGATGGTTAAAGTAGCTTGTGAAGTAATGGGTTGTCCGCTGGTACCGGCGCCGTTTTCAAAGACCTTTATCCTTAAGTTTTGAGCAAAATCTGCTTGACCGAATATGTTTTCAAATTCATTTCCGTCATCAAAAACTTCGTCATCTAAAATTTGAACTTCTCCGTATAATGTACCCTCAACTACCCATGTAAAATCTGATAATACTGCATTGGTAAATGTTCCGGTTCCCTGATGAACACCAGTCAATGTGAATGTTGCATATTCCTGACTCCAGGAGCATATAAAAAGTAAAAAGGTAAAAGTAAAAAGTAAAAAGTAGGTTTTCATAACATCTTATTTTTGAATGATTAGTTTTTTCGAAATTTGTTGATTTTCTGAATGAAGTCGGCATATATAAACCCCCGGAGTGAGATTGCTTACATCAAATTCCAAATGATCAGATATAGATTTTCCTTCAAACAAAACTTCCATTTTCCCCCCCAACAAACCATAAAGTTCAATTCTGCAATGTTCAACTTCAAATCTCGAACTTCGAACTTCAAACTTTTCCTTTGCCGGATTTGGGTAAATTACAAAATTATTAGTTTCGTATTCATTATTTCCAACGTATCCCCCCTCCACTATCACATACCACCATTGTTCAACATTATCGAAGGAGGTTACATTGTACCATACAGGAACTACAAAACTGGTTGTGTCTTCATCGTCAGGGTACATACAGGCATATTCGGAAATGGTGATATAAGGAACGAGGTATTGGAGGTCAGTTGTATCGCTGACCGTGGCAATTACCGTATGATTTTCATAATCAATTATTGGAGGCGCGATTTGCGAATCAAAATAAATATCAATAATATCATTTTCATAAAAACCCGGATTTGAATTATCGTATTTAATGGTTGTTGCATCTTTCACCATGATAGTATCATACGAACCTGCTGCAACTACAAATTCGTCATTATCAATTACGGCAATCTCCCATGGTGTTCCGTATAAATCCGGAATACAAACATTCCAAATTAACTCACCTTGCGTATTATACTTTACAACTGTAATAAATTCCCAGGGATAACAGCTTTTTACACTTGTACCACAAATATAAATATTGCCATCAGGTCCCATGTCAAAATCGAAAGGGTGGTCGTTGAGATAATTAAAATGATCCCACCTCGCATCCCACAAGAGATTTCCCGAAGGATTATATTTCAACAGGATATAATCTTTTCCCGTTCCCGGATAAGGATCTTCATAAGCGCTATAACCTCCAACATACAGATTGCCTGATTCATCTGTTTCGAGGAAGTAAGCGTTGTTTGAACGATAATCAGGATTGCCATAACTATTATCCCATTGAAAAATCCCTTCTGAATTATATTTGACTGTAACAATATCAGTAAGATTCGAACTGATCTGGTTGTATCCTGTTATATAAACATTACCCTGATCATCAACTTTTACGCTCTGGGCTATATCCGTATTATTATAAACCTGGCCATCATAAAATGCATTCCATAAAAGGTTTCCGTCCGGATCAAATTTCACCACGCAATAATCAATAGAAGTATTCCAGGCATCGCCGGCAATGTAAACATTTCCGGATGGGTCAACCGCCACGCTTTTTGAGTTCGAATATATTCCGCTTCCTTTATGGGTTGCAGTCCACAAAGTATCACCATTAAAATCCATTTTAAAAACAAGCATTTCAGAGCCTGTTATACCTTGTTCGAATTTTGTCCCGGCAACATACAGATAGTTATTATCAATAGTCATATATTCAGGTTTCACCTGCCATTCAAAAGCATTAAATTGAGCATCGGCAATTTCTGAAGTCCATAAAAGTGTTCCATCTGTGGCATAGTATTTTTGCACAGCAATCGACCAATAATTACCATTGGTATTAATAAAATGTCTCATAAAAGTAATGTAGGCGTTCCCATCGTTATCAAGGCATAAGGTATTCGGTTCGAAAGATATAGTGTCTTCACTCCCATAAGTTTGCAACCAAACTATTTCTCCGTTTGCATCATATTTAACAATAAAAATATTTTCGTAGGGAAGGTTATTGTTAAAAATACTACCTGCTGCAATAATATTATAAGATTGATCTGCTTTCACAACTGTTGCTGATGATGAATTCGCTTCAGGAAAAAGGCCTGATGAAATCCAGGATGCATTGACCTGTGCAAATATTTTAAGAGAACATGCCTCCAAAATAATCAGGGCAGTAAATATGTATAAAGTTTTCATAAGCGGCTCGTTATATGATTTATGGTAATTTATAATACATAGCTCAATTTTTTAGGGTTTATTTTTGAATGATTATTTTTTTTATCAATGAAAAATCTTATGTGTGATACCGGCAGAAAAAAGCGAGGAACAACATTCTTTTCCGCTTCATTTCACCCTTTTATATAATCGGATTGCAGGAAGATATTTACCATATAAATACCTTCTGCCTTGCCATCCTGTTATTGACTCTCACATGAATGATATAATATCCGGTCATACCGAGGTATTCCCTGGTCAGTCCTTTAGTAATATGGAATTCTGCAACTTTTCTGCCCATCAAGTCATATACTGAGGCTTGGCCATGATCTCTTTCCAGGAGATCTAAATATACGTATTTATCATAAGACCAGATCCTGGCCTTGCAAGTCAGCTCTTCATGAATGCCTGTATTCCCTTTTTTTATGATGATCCCAACAGTCTCTTTTGAACCGGTTTCACAATAAAAACTACCATACCACTCGGAGGAAACCGGAACATTCCATGTTAAAACCTTTGTAGTTTCACCTTCGAAATCAGGTGAATCAAGAATTTCATCATCATAATACCATTGGTATGGTTCCGAACCGATCACAGCATCGAACTTTACTGTACTCTCAATAGGTAAGTCGTCAATCAGTTCAATATATTGCTCATCGCTAACATATACGTATGTGAGGTTATTGGTCCATTCCCCATTATTTATTATATCGCCATAAATATTTATATTTAAAGGGTCATAGTTTGAATTTCGGATTACACCATTGTTGGTCAATGTGTCATTTACCGTTAAATTACCGATGTAGTACAATGATTGTAGCGTGTCTTCAACTATTGTATTGCCATTAAAAACAACTCCATTATCGTAAATCCCTACAATACCTTTAAGGGTGGCATTATGAATTACTGATTGGTCCTGAAGACTTGCCCCATTATCCATAAACAAGGTTCCTGAATTGGTGATCAGGTCTGTTTCGCGTAAACTTCCTCCGTGCATTGTCAGCATTCCCCCTCCGCCAACTGGCATAATCAACCGGCCGTTGTTAAAATCTATCAGTGTTCCGTTAAAGGTAAGGTCGGTTAATGCTTCTACTGTAGTAGTATCTGTACCCACAAAGTTTGAACATCCAAATTCCTGTCCGGCAGCTAATGAAATGTATTGATCGGAAGTTCCTGCCATATTAATTGTTTCGTTCACCCATTCCCCATTATTTACTATATCGCCATAAATATTCATATGTAAAGGATGATAATCTGAATTTCGGATTACACCATTATTGGTCAATGTACCATTTACCGTTAAATAGCATAAGAAGTGCAATGATTGCAGTGTGTCTTCAACTATCGTATTGCCATTAAAAGTATCCCCGTAATCGTAAACGCCAACAATCCCTTTAAGGGTGGCGTTTTCGATGGTCATGTTCCACAAATAGGCACCATTGTTCATGTATAAATCCTGACCATTGCATTTAAGCTCCCCACCGTACATATGGTTGCCGAGGATAGAAAGATTTGCCCCTTTTGAGTTATCCAGTTCCATGGTAACTCCGTTGAGGAATATATGAGTGCCATTAAAGTTAAAATCGGACATAACATAAATTGTTCCTGTGGCCGCTGCTACCTCAAATCTTTCCCCGGTAAATTCACCATTTTCTCCCTGTGATATTTGATGCGTGTTTGAACCCACCATTTCGGTAGAGTAGTTCGTCCAAACCCCGTTATTTACAATATCGCCATAAACTTTTAAATAAAACCAATCATAGAGCGAATTTGATATTGTTCCGTTGTTTGTAATATCCCCATAAACTGTTAATGTAATTTCCGCATAAGTATAATTTTGCAAGAATGCCCCGT
>JAUVJI010000069.1 GCA_030596605.1 Bacteroidales bacterium | reverse complement strand
AGTTGCTCAAAGAAAAAATTAAAAGGAAATGGATAATTCAAAATGTTGATATTTAATAACATATTAGTTTTTTACTCTATTTAATACACACAATAACTGTAAATTAAGCGTTAATGCGAAACTTCAGTTAATGAGATGCAAAGGCTATAGAAGCTACACTTATTTTTACATTATCAACTTTATGAAGTGTTTGCACACATGCTTCCATGGTAGCTCCGGTTGTAATTACATCATCCACAACTAAAATATGCTTACCAGCCAATTTTTTGGGATTTCTTAATACAAAAATTTCACTCACATTTTCCCATCTTTTATACCTGCTTTTTTTGGTTTGGGTGGAGGTAGCAATATTTCTAATAACCGAAACCGTATCAAGTTCAGAATTCATAGAATTTGAAAGTCCTTTGGCAAAGGTCTCTGCCTGGTTAAACCCACGTTTTCTCAATTTTTTCCTGTGTAAAGGAATGGGAATAATTAAATCGACTGTATTAAAATTACTTGTTTGCATTAATTCGGTTCCATATTGTTCTCCAAGAAAAACTCCAATTTCTTTATGTCCTTTGTATTTCAGCTGATGGATCAAATGTTGTACTTTCCCACCTTTTTTATAAAAGTACAATGCAGTGGCTGATTCAAGATTGACCCTTCCCCAGAATGTTTTGCTGACAGGATTACTCTTATCTTTATGAAAATTTGTTTTAGGAAGATGAAACAGGCATGACATACAGACAAGTTTTTCATTTCTGAAAAGATTATTTCCACAAGCATAACAAGTTCTTGGAAATAACAATGAGAAAAAATCATCAATCAGGTTCATCAATTTCAAAAATAAGAAATATTTTGATAAATTGTTCTAATTTTGAAAAATACTAAGAAAAATAGTATGTACGAAAAATTTTATAATAGAACGCTGATAACACAGATTTTTCTGATTTTCACGGATGTTTTTTTATTTTTATCTGCGATTATCTGTGTCATCCGTGTTCTAATGTAATCTTGGTTGTATGGAAATTTAAATTTACACCCGAAAAAAGAACCCCAACTAATTTACTAACTATGCCAAAAAGAAAAATGACAAAAAAGAAAAACCGGGCAAAGAATCCTTTTGTCAAAACGGTTTTAAATGTTTTCGTTCAGAATCCTCATAAAAGTTATAATTTCAGACAATTGGCCCATAACCTTGGTATTACTGATAAAGCCAGCAAACAACTTGTCAAAGATATTCTTGAAAACCTAACCGCAGCAAATGAGATAATTGAATTGAAACGTGGGAAATATAAACTGAATCCAACAAATATAAAAACTATTAAAAGCAGCACTATTACAGGTATTGTTGATATGAAACAAACCGGTAAGGCTTATATAATTACTGATGAACTTACAGATGATGTATTTATAGCTTCGAATAATACCAATCGTGCATTAAATGGCGACAAAGTAACGGTTCGATTATTTCCTCTTCGCAAAGGCAGAAAACTTGAAGGGCAAATAATTGAAATTCTTACAAGAAAGAAAAAGCAATTTGTTGGTATCATTGAAGTATCCAAAAAATATGCTTTCCTTATTCCTGATGATACTTCTGTTCCGGTTGATATATATATTCCTCTATCTAATTTGAATGGTGCAAAAAACGGCAATAAAGTCGTGGCTGAAATTACTGACTGGCCTGAGCACTCAAAAAATCCTTTTGGTAAAATAACTGAAGTGCTTGGTGATCCGGGAGAGCACGAAGTTGAAATGCAGTCTATTCTGGCTGATTTTGATTTTCCTTTAAGGTTTCCGGAAAAAGTACTTAAAGAGGCTGAAAACATTTCAGCTGAAATCCCCAAAAAGGAAATTTCAAACAGAAGGGATTTCAGGGATTTATTTACAATTACTATTGATCCGGAAGACGCTAAGGATTTTGATGATGCGCTTTCATTGAAAAAACTACCAAATGAAAATTGGGAGATCGGAGTCCATATTGCAGATGTTTCGTATTATGTAAAACCCGGATCGGCTCTCGATAAGGAAGCATTTGATCGGGGAACTTCCATATACCTTGTGGACAGGGTAATCCCCATGCTGCCTGAAAAATTATCAAATGAAGTTTGCTCTCTCAATCCAAACATTGATAAATTATGCTTTTCAGCGGTATTTGAATTGGATAAACAAACAAAGGTTTTAAATGAATGGTATGGCCCAACAATTATAAATTCAGACCACAGATTTAATTATGAGGAGGTCCAGAAAATTATTGACGGGAAAGAGCATCCTCATAAAGAGAACATAATCGTCTTTCATCAATTAGCTGAAAAACTCCGTGAGATTCGGTTCAAAAAAGGAGCCATTGCATTTTCGTCACAGGAGGTAAAATTTGAACTTGATGAAAAAGGTGTACCCATCAGCGCATATATCAAAGAGCAAATGGATTCAAACCGGCTTATTGAAGATTTTATGTTGCTTGCCAATAAAAAAGTTGCTGAAAAAATTGGGAAAAAGAAGAGTAATCAGGAGGCCAAAACATTTATTTACAGAATTCATGATACCCCGAACCCTGAAAAATTACAAACATTTTCTGAATTTGTAAACAAACTGGGTTATCGTTTGCAATTGAATTCAAGAAAATCAATTTCTGCATCTCTCAATCAACTTTTCCAGGATATAAAAGGAAAAGGTGAAGAAAACATGATAGAAAGCATTGCAGTTAGAACGATGTCCAAAGCTGAATATTCAATTAATAATATTGGACACTATGGACTGGCATTTAATTATTATAGTCACTTCACCTCTCCCATCAGGCGTTATCCCGACCTTATGGTACACCGGTTATTGAGGTTATACCTTACAAGTGCTCCTTCGGTTAATCCCGTTGAATACGAAGAAAAATGCAAACATTCATCTGAAATGGAAAGAAAGGCCCTTAGTGCGGAAAGAGCTTCCATTAAATATAAGCAAGCGGAATATTTATTAGATAAAGTTGGACAGGAGTTCAATGGATTAATATCAGGTGTAAGTAAGTGGGGAATTTTTGTCGAACTGGAAGGAAATAAGTGTGAAGGCATGGTATCATTAAAATACATGGAAGATGATTTTTATTATCTTGATGAAGATAATTACAGGGTAATGGGCCATCAATATGGAAAAGAATACAAATTGGGGGACCCTGTCAGAATACGGGTAAGAAAAATAGAACTCGCAAAAAAACAAATGGATTTCGAACTGGTTTAAAGCGGAACGATTTCGAGAGACATTGTAAATTTATAATTCAAAAGTACATGCAATCCTTTATCTAATCCAATTCTAAAGGCCAGGATCAACACTACAAAAATAACAATATACAACCATTTTATTTTAGTTGGTTTTCTTTCTTTTTCGAATGACACAGTGGGCCTTGCATACCTATTGAATAATATCGGAACAACTCCAAATAATAAAGTAATCATGTTACTTGTATCATAAGGCATGTTGTTGGGGATTTTTACAAGGATTAGAATTAATGTACCGATAATCCATGGTAAAACAGCCTGAAACAATAAAAATTTTGATTTATTTTCCTGCTTAACCCTAAATGCCGATTTAGACGTATCCAAAAATTTTGAGGCAGAATAATAACCTATTAAACCTAAAACAAAAAGGAAAATTAAAGAAATGAATATCTGCCAGAATACATTCATATACAACCAGGCCGGAACATAACCAAAACCTTCATCAAAAGATACACCGGTTGCCCACGCTCCAAAAAACAGGTTAAAACCGTGTAAAGCAATCCATAAAAAGAATAATTTCAGGAATCCCTTTACTTTTCGCCTGTTACTAAAAAATCTGTAGAACAGGAATCCAATGATTAATGAAATTAACGGGCCTGCAAGAGTAACTATGATAATATTGCTTCTTGTCCATAATGGGGAATAATCATTAAATGCAAGGTCATAATACATCAATACGGAATCCAATTTCCATCGTGAAGCAACTACCAGTACAGTAAGCTGGTACATGAAGTATACCAGAAGATATGCTATGATAAAAAGGGCAACTGAATTTATTGTATAGTAAAAATAGTTTTTTTGTTGTTGCTTAATCACTTCCGCAGCTTCCTCATCCGAAAGTTCAACTAAAGGAATGTGTCTGGGTTTTTTATAGTTGGGAAAAAATCTTCGTATAAACTCCAGGCGGGCTCTCCTTTTATTCTCTTTTCTGTGCCTTTTTTTAATTTTTTTCTTATACTTTCTTTTTTTCCTTTTATTACGTTTATCTTCCCACCTTTTCCTGATATCACTTAAGCGGTAACTTTTTTTATGATGCTTTTTATCACTTACAGGCCTGGGATACTGGCTATCTTCTGCAATCTCATTGCGATCCTCTGAAACATCTATGTTTTCATTATCCTGTGATACATCTTTGGATTGAGATCCAAGATAAGGCCGGTATTCAGTCGGTTTAGTTTTAAAAGATTCAACAAAATTATTAAAAGACCCGATAATACTATGGTTAATCCGTCGGAATAAACTTTTTCTTCTGCTTTTATATTTGTGTCTTTGATCCAAAAAATTTGGTATTTTCTTTTTGAAGAGCGCAAAGTTATTAAAGTTTTTATATTTTAGCCAGTCAAATTTAAAATTTGCAGGATACATAAATAATTATCCAAATATTATTAATCAAAATGAGCAATAAATTACTTTCTTCAATTAATGATTTTATTAAAAAATATCATTTATATGCTTTTAAAGATGTTGCAATCTTTATGATCATTTTACTTTTCTTTCATTTTTTATGGAGAACTTTCTATCAAGATATTTTTGTGCTACAATTCTTAATAGATTCAGAATATTGGTTAGCCAGAAAAGTTTTTATTTCCAGCACATGGATATTAGAGGTTTTGGGTGTAAACGTAACAACATTTGATGAACTTACAATTGGAGAAGTGTTAAGAAGAAATGTAATATATTATGCAGAAGGACCAGGTTATGTTTATGTTAACCGAAGCTGTTCCGGATTAAAACAATTTTATCAATGGATCATTTTAATGTTGTTGTATCCAGGTCCCTGGAAATATAAAGTCTGGTTTATTCCTCTGGGGCTTATTATTATTCATGTTATCAATATTTTCAGAATTGTAGGGATGACTTTTGTAACCATTAATCTACCTGAACAATGGGATTTTATCCACGACTATGTTATGAGGCCTTTCTTTTATGTGGTGATGTTTACATTGTGGGTATGGTGGAATGAAAAGTTCTATTTGAAAAGTAAAAAGCAAAAACAACAAACTACTTAATACTTATTTGTTCCAGATATTATATTTTAGAATACAATAGATTGCCCTGAATCCGTCTTTCCAACCTATTTTTTTTCCTTCGTAAAAAGAGCGGCCATAATAGGAAATCCCAACTTCGTATATTCGTATACTAGGAATTCTTGAAATTTTTGCAGTGATTTCCGGCTCAAAGCCAAATCTTTTTTCCTTCAGTCTAATATTTTTAATTACTTCTGACCTGAACAACTTATAACAGGTTTCCATATCTGTCAGGTTCAAATCAGTTAAAACATTAGATAAAAAAGTGAGAAACTTATTTCCGATTGTATGCCAGAAAAATAATATACGATGCGGATTGCCGCCAGTAAAACGGGAACCATACACAACATCAGCAACTCCATCCAATACCGGTTGAAGCAGTAAATTATATTCAGCCGGATCATATTCAAGATCAGCATCCTGTATGATTATAAAATCTCCCGCTGCGTTTTCTATACCTTTGTGAATAGCAGCTCCTTTACCCTGATTTTCTTCAAGATTATAAAGTATAATGTTTACATCCTGGTGGCTTTCAATATAATTTTCAATGATCTCTTTTGTATTGTCTGTTGATTTATCATTAACAATTATTATTTCTTTACGGGTGTTATTAACAAGTTCAATATTAATTATTTTATCAAGTATTTGATGAATAGTTGAGGCTTCGTTATAGGCAGGGATTAATATGGAAAGCGTTTTATGACTCATAATCAACTATATTTTACTCATTTGGTTTAAATCGAATTGATCATAGAATTTACATCATTCATGATAATATACCCTTTTCACTCTCCTTGAAATGTTGGTTAACACTTCATAAGGTATTGTATCCAAAGCATCAGCCAATTCTGTTATGGGGTGCTCCTTCCCGAAAATAATTACATCATCTCCCTCATTTGCTTTTAAACCGGTAATATCAACCATGCACATATCCATACAAATATTTCCAACAATGGGAGCAGGTGCGCTGTTAATATATATCTTACCGTTACCGTTGCTTAATTTCCTGTTCAATCCATCAGCGTAACCAACAGGAACGATTGCTATGGTCATATCATTTTCAGCCTTAGTTGAACGGTTATATCCGATTGTTTCTCCTTTTTTTATATTTTTTATCTGAGAAATCGTAGATTTTAATGTGCTGACATTCTTTAGGCTGTGTTTATCAGATTTAACCGATGGTACCCCATATAAACCAATCCCCAGCCGAACCATATCAAATTGTTCATTAGGAAAGCGATTGATACCTGCTGAGTTTAAAACATGCATCATGATTTTGTGAGTTGCATTCTCCTGAATTTTTGCAGATATCTTCTTAAATTGATCAATCTGATAATTGGTAAAACCATCATCAGAAGAATCTTCGCTTGAAGCTAAATGGGAAAAAACCGACTGAACATAAATGGATTTGATTTTTTGCAATTGTTCAATCAATTTGTCAGTTTCTTCCGGTAGAAATCCCAACCTATGCATTCCCGTGTCAAGTTTGATGTGCACCTTAACAGGCTTGTTTTCGGGTATTATGTTTGATTTTATAGCTTCTTCCAATAACTCCAGGGAGCGGAAATTATAAATCTCAGGCTCCAGGTTATGTTTTATTATCGCATCATAACTTTGTTCATCCGGATTCATAACCATTATCGGAACCGATATTCCTGCCTTTCGTAATTCAACTCCTTCATCAGCATAGGCAACAGCGAGGTAATCAATCCTGTGATATTGGAGTATGCTCGCAATTTCAAAACTTCCACTGCCATATGAGAAAGCTTTGACCATGGCCATAATTTTAGTTTCCGGATTAAGTTTTTTTCGAAAATAATTCAGATTATGTACCAACGCATTTAAATTAATCTCCAAAACCGTTTCATGCGCTTTTTGCTGCAATGCCTGACTTATCTGTTCAAACTCAAAAACACGGGCGCCTTTCAGGAGAATGCTTTCATTTTGAAAAGCAAAAAATGAGTATTTCCTTAAAAAAGCCTCTGTTGATGGAAAAAAATCTTTTTCAATCTGAAATTTATCTTTTTGTTTGCTGATTCCATTCCCGATCCCAATGATTTTATTTATTCCTTTTTTCGTTAATAAAACTGCAATTTCTTCATAAAGCTCCTCATCATTTTGCCCACTTTGCAATATATCTGAAAGGATAATTGTTTTTCTCCTATGCTGATTTTGCTGATTCAGAAAATCGATTGCAATATTTAATGAGATTATGTCAGAATTATAACTGTCATTAATAATCGAACAATGATTAATTCCTTCCTTCATCTCCAGGCGCATGGCTATGGGCTGCAGGGTAAGCATTCTTTGAGCTATTATTTCATTATCATATCCCAAATATAACATTGTTGCCCAGCAATGGATGGCATTCTCAATGGAAGCTTCATCGGTAAAAGGAATTGTAATTGTAATGCCAGTACTATCAAATAAACCTTGAATTGATGTTTTATTATTCTGTTTTGTGATTTGTTCTATTCTCAGGTTAGCATCTTGTTTTTTGCTCCAGGTAAATATTTCTATACTATTGAGAATTTCCGAACGAATGATAGTTTCCTGCATTTCGGCGTAATCCGGATTATAAATTAAGGTTTTGACTTTGGTAAATAGTTTTAACTTCTCTCCGACCTTTTGTTTGATGTTTATGAAGTTTTCATTGTGGGCCGGACCGATATTGGTAAAAATCCCAATGGTCGGATTGATAATTCCCTGAAGTTTACCCATTTCATCCGGTTCTGACATTCCTGCCTCGAAAATACCCAATTCACATTCAGGTTTTAATTGCCATACAGACAACGGCACTCCAACCTGTGAATTATAACTTTTAGGACTTCTTACTATCCTTTTGTCTTTGCTTAATAACTGGAACAGCCATTCTTTAACAATGGTTTTTCCATTGCTTCCGGTAATCCCGATAATGGGAATTGAAAACCTTTTGCGATGAGCTGCGGTAAGTTTTTGAAGAGCTTCAAGGGTATTTTCAGAATAAATACAATTTACATCTTCTCTTTTTAATTTAATGTCGGGGTCACTGATAATGAAATTTCTGATACCTTTATTATATAGCTCATCAATGTATTTATGCCCATCGTTTTTTTTGGTTTTTAATGCAATGAAAATACACCTTCCGGGGGTTATGAGCCGCCGCGAATCAATGAGAATATCTGTTACAGCCTGATCATTAAAATCCTGGCTGATAATATTACCACCAACAATATCTGCTATTTCCCGAATGGTATATTTAATTGAAGACATATAATATCTTGCTTTCCAGGTTTGTTAATGCCAAAGTATTTAGTTTTCTGATTCAGGTTCTTCCTCATGATTAACCGCTGGTGAATCTGCTTGTGATTCTTCATTCACCAACTTTTGTGGTTCCGAATTATTTTCGATAGGTTTAGATTCGGGTTGTTTTAAAGGTAAAGGATTTTTATTCAGTTCTTCATAAAGTTTCCTGTTCCTGAAAATATCTATTGCCGCAAAAATTGCTTGTCTGAATGAATCGGGTGATGCAACATTTTTTCCTGCAATATCGAATGCTGTACCATGAGCAGGCGAAGTACGAACAATAGGTATACCAGCAGTGAAGTTTATACCATTTTCAAAAGCCAAGGTTTTAAAAGGGAGCATTCCCTGGTCGTGATACATGGCAAGAATTCCATCAAAATTCGTGTAATTACTTGAGCCAAAAAATCCATCGGCAGCAAATGGGCCAAATGCTAATATTTTCTCTTCTTTGACCTTATTTATTGCCGGTTGAATAATTTCTATTTCTTCTCTCCCGATCAAACCCTCATCACCTGCATGTGGATTAAGGCCAAGAATTGCAATTTTCGGCTTGCGAATACCAAAATCCATTTGCAATGATTTGTTCATCGCTTTTATCTTATTTACTACAATTTCTTCAGTAATAAATTCACTGATCTTCGAAATTGGAATATGTCCTGTGAGAATGCCGATCCTAAAATCATTACTAACCATAAACATCAAATGGTCAGACGTATTATACTTACTGGCAAGATAATCAGTATGGCCGGCAAAATTAAATTTATCAGAATGGATGTTTTTCTTATTTATCGGAGCTGTTACCAATACATCAATTTTATCCCGGTTCAGGTCTTCAATGGCTCTTTCTAGCGCATAAAAAGCAAGTTCACCCGCTTTTTCCGATTGCTTTCCCATTTCAATTTTTATCTCCCGGTCATAGCAATTGATGATATTAGCCCTTTTGGGGTTAGCATATTCGGCTTTTTTAATCAGGTTGAAATTAACATCCATGATGTTAAGCGTCTTGCGATAGTATGAAGCTACTTTTGAAGAACCATAAATCACTGGTGTGATCAATTCAAGAATTCTGTTGTCCTGAAAAGTTTTAATAATTATTTCGTAGCTTATTCCATTAAAGTCACCATGGGTAATTCCCACCCTTACCTTCGAATTATCCTTTGTATTAGGATTTATCATGATCTTAAATTTTTATTACACAAAATTAGCTAAAAGCTTAAAGTAGACTTTCAATTATTATGAATATTAAAATTACCCAGAGATTTTACTTTTAATAAAACCAAATAAAAGCCTTACTGCAATACCCGAACCACCAGACGGAAAATATTTATATGATTTTTCATTAAAAGCAGGACCGGCAATATCAAGATGGATAAAAGGATAATCGGTAAAATGCTCCAGAAATTTCCCGGCAGTAATGGCGCCACCTTCTATTCCACCGAGGTTTTTTATATCTCCTACCTCTGATTTGATCAATTCTTCATAATCTTTCCAAAAAGGAAATTCCACCAATCGTTCACAAACGGTTTCTCCGCTTTTCCTTAACTGTTTAAATTCATTTTCTGCTTTTGAGTGCATTCCAACAAGTCCATATTTTCCGATAGCCCGTGCGGCTGATCCGGTAAGCGTAGCTACATCTATTACCAGATGAGGTTTGTACTTTTTAGCATAACTTAAAGCATCTGCCAAAATCATTCTGCCTTCAGCATCCGTATTGATCACCTCTACCTTGGTACCGTCGTGCATGGTTATTATATCACCATTCACAAAAGCATTTCCGTTAACCCGGTTATCAGTGGCAGGAATAATTGCGATAACATGGACAGGCAATTCTGCCCGGGCAATTGCATAAACTGCACTTGCCACAGCTGCACCTCCGGCCATATCACATTTCATATTATTCATATAATCAGCCGTTTTCACATTCATTCCACCTGTATCAAACACTACCCCTTTACCAACAAAAATATAAGGCTTATTATTGACCGGGTTTTTTGGTTTCCACTCTACAATCGTAAACGTAGGAGGATCAATGCTCCCTTTGTTCACTGCTAAAAGCCCTCCCATTTTTAAAGATTCAATTTTCTTTTTATTGAAAATTTCAGCCTTTGCTCCAGCAAATTTTCCCATCTTATCTATCTCTTCAGCAAATTTTACTGCATCCAAATAAGCAAGAGGCTCATTCACCAGATCCCTGCATTTACATGTTGCATCAACAATAATATTAAGATCATCTACTTCTTTATCACTTATTCCTTTTGAGAATAATTCGACTGTATTCAGGGTATTCAATTTTTCTGCCGGTTCCTTTTTATATTTTAAAAACTGATAATTAGCCAAAGCTATACCTTCTGCAAAAGCGAGAGTTTCCTTCTGTTTCTCCTCGGTATCCACAACAACAACAGTATGTAATTTATTATCGTTTAATGAACCCAAAAATTTCGCACCGGCGACCCTGTAATTTTCAAGACGTAATGCAATATTTCTTTCCTTATCGACAAATTGCACAAATACCCATCGTTTAAAGTGGTTAAAGGAAAATGTATTTGTTTTATATTTTTTATGCGATGTTTTTATATATGCATATTCTTCTTTACTGAAATACTTTTCCGGCAATTTGCCAGCATCGGATATAAGAAAAATAAGGTTATCAGATGCAGAAATACGGTCTGTTGTAGTTATTATCGTTTGCATTTTATTGACATTTTTACTTTAGAATTGTCAGCGCAAAGATAGCCAGAAAAAGAAAATGCTTATTTTTATTTTCTGTATCAATGAAATTTTATGGCAACAGTTTTTACACTGGTAGATTGCAATAATTTTTACGCCTCTTGCGAGAAGATATTTTATCCTGCCCTGGAGGGTAAACCGGTTATTGTTTTATCAAACAATGATGGTTGTGTTATTGCCCGCTCGGAAGAGGCAAAAATGGCCGGGATAAAAATGGGAGTTCCTGTATTTGAAATTTCTGAAATCATTGAAAAAAACAAAGTTCATGTGTTTTCAACCAATTATGCACTTTATGGGGATGTTTCCCAAAGGGTAATGGATACGCTTGCAGAACTATCACCGGAAATTGAGATATATTCAATCGACGAGGCATTTCTTGACCTTTCAGGAATTCCACTAAACCAACTAGTTACTTTTGGTAAAAAAATAAAACAAAGGATAAAACAATGGACGAGTATACCTGTATCAATAGGCATTGCACCTACAAAAACCCTTGCAAAATTGGCCAACCATATTGCCAAGTCTGATAAAAAACACCAGGGTGTATTCAATCTAGTAAACAATCCTAATATTGAAGATTTTTTGAAATCCGTTCAGGTTGAAGATGTTTGGGGAGTCGGTGACAAATACACTCAATTTTTCCATCGAAGTAATATATATTCAGCATTTGACCTAAAGATTGCAGATGAGAATCGAATAAAGGAGCATCTTGGAGTATTGGGACAAAGGCTTGTGTTGGAACTAAGAGGGAAAACTTGCTATCTGATAGATGTAAATCCCGAAAATAAGAAAGAAATTTGCACTTCACGGTCTTTTGGACATCCAATTGAAAACTATGATGAGCTGGAACAGGCAGCAACCTCATATGTATCGAAGGTAGCTCAAAAACTAAGAAAGCAGAATTCACTGGCGCAATCAATTTTGATTTTTATTATGACCAATAAGTATGCACAAGGGCCACAATATGTAAATTATAAAATAGTTAAACTGCCTGAGCCAACCAACCAAACTGCAGAGCTTATCCATTACGCTGTTATCGCATTAAAAAAACTTTATAAGAAAGGATATAAATATAAAAAGGCCGGTGCCATTGTTTCGGATGTGATACCTGATGATGGGCGACAGACAACTCTATGGGAAAACCTTGACAGGGAAAAGAATAAAAAACTTTTGAAAACGATTGATAGTATTAACAAGAAAGCAGGTATGGAAAAAATTAAATTTGCGGTACAAGGCGATGAGAAAACATGGCAAATGCGGCAGGAAAACCTGTCACCACAGTATACGACGAGGTGGGAGGATATTTTGATTGTGGATGTGGATGAGGTTTATAAAGAAATAAGTTGAAAGGTAAAAGTTTAATGTGGCAGTTGGCAAAAATAGATTACTAACTTATAAGGAATAACGAGAATTAGGTCAGAAAAAATATTAATTTCGATTTATAAAACTTCGAACTCAGAACTTCGAACTTCAAATTAAATATATGTGTGGCAGGTTTTCATTTTCACCCTTAGCAAAGATCATTGAAGACAGATTCGATGTGAAAGTTGATCCGTCTCAATATAAACCACGTTATAATTGTGCTCCTTCGCAAATCCTGGCTGTTATATCCAACATTAAGCCCGATGAATTAAGTTCTTATAAATGGGGATTGATCCCTTTCTGGGCGAAGGATAAAAGCATTGGAAATAAAATGATCAATGCCAAAGCTGAGACCATAACAGAAAAAGCATCTTTTAAGAATTCCTTTAAAAGAAAAAGATGTTTGGTTCTAAGCGATGGTTTTTATGAGTGGGAAAAAATAAACCCCAAAGAAAAAACACCTTACAGGATAAAAATGGAGGATGATTCACTTTTTGCCATGGCCGGTTTATGGGACAGCTGGAAAAATGAAGAAGGAAACTATATTAATTCGTTCACCATTATTACTACAACACCAAATGAATTAATGGAAAATATTCATCAAAGAATGCCGGTAATTCTGGAGAGAAAAGATGAACAAAATTGGTTACATGATAATAATCCTGATATATTAAAAACACTATTAAAACCCTTAGCAGCGGAATCAATGACTGCTTATCCAATTTCAAAACTTGTTAATTCACCGGCAAATGACAGCCCCGAAATCCTTAATCCCGTTGAATATTTATTTTGATCTGGTTTTGTTTTATTCAACCAATAAATTGCATCCCCTGATATCACTTTCATCAAATCGTCCAAGGATCTCAAAAGTTCCATTAGATTGGATCCTTCCCAAATCTTGCGTAGCAATAAAGGAGCAAGAATAAATATTAGCCAGGTCGATCATATTTATCCCACCAGTTACTCCTGAGCCCAAAATTGTCTTAGGATCATTGGTATCCCGAATTAATATTTTCATCCATGGTGGCGTTTCAAAAACACCTTTTCCTTTGGAATATGCTTGTGATAATAGCTCTGTCATTCCATATTCTGAGTGAATATTTTGAAGATTAAACCTTTCACAAAGAACCTGATGCAGATCTTCACGGATAATTTCTTTTCTCCTGCCTTTCATGCCTCCTGTTTCCAAAATAATCAAATTAGCCAGATCCAATTCATAATTTTCAGCAATATCAAGCAAAGCATAGGTTACTCCAAATAATATTATCTTTTTATGTCTCAATACTTTCAACTTTTCAACTAACTCATCATAATTATTGAGATAAAATCCACTATCCTTATTTTTACTCTGTTCTATGAGCTTTTCTACCATGTATACAAGCGACGACCCCTTTTGCTCAAGGTATGATGGTAACAAAGCAAGTATTACATATTGTTCCGGGTCTCCATAAAATAGCCTGAAACATGTACTAAAACTTTGTTCATAAATATTCAAACTAGAGATGTAATGCCGGCTAACTTTGCTTCCTGTTGTACCACTACTAGTAAATATTTTCTCAGTTTTGCAATTATTACATAAAACTTTATGGGTTTTAAAAAACTCAATGGGAAGGAAAGGTATTTGAGAATAATGATCAATTCTATTAATATTGCTGAGGTGAAAGTTAACAAATTCTTGATAAACAGGATTATTGGAATACTGATAATGAAATATATTTATCGCAAAATCGTTAAATTCAGCATCGGTCTTAATATTAAAAATCCGATTTATTTGCATTGTCAAATTAATTTGAATCAAAGATTTGATGTAAAGATATAACGAATTGGAATTTTTCCAAATAACTCCCTTGCAGGAAGTTTATAAAATTGTAATTTTACATCTGCATTTATGAATAATTATCTAAAAAAATACTTTTTATTTTTCTTCCTGATCGTCGTAACTATTTATTCCTGTAATGACGATGAAGAATATCCAATAATTCCAGAGATTAATTTTGAAGGATTTACAAAACTATGGAATCCAAACACTATGATTTATGATCGCGGAGTATTAAAAATTTCTTTTAAAGATGGGGATGGGGATATCGGATTGAAAAATTCCGAAACAGAACCTCCCTATGATTACAATTTATTTGTGAAATATTACGAATATCAAAACGGTGACACTGTCAGGGTTGTAATAGCTGATTCAAACGAATTTAATGCCCGAATACCAATGTTGACACCTCAGGGTTCCAATAAAGCTATAAAGGGAGAAATTGAGGATACGGTATTTATGTATAATTATCAATCCGATTTTGATACCATCATGTTTGATGTATATCTTGTTGACAGGGCTCTCCACAAAAGCAATACCGTTAGTACAGGTTGGTTTTTAAGAAATTAAAAAGCTCAAATTGGCCTACTACCTATCCGGCAATTTTCATGATATTAAAGATTGATAATTCGCTTTAGATGTTAATAATTCTTTAAAAAGCTATAATTCATTAAAAATTCTGGTTATTTTTGTATAAAAAATAATCATAGATTTCTGAATTAATAATTTAATCACTAAAAAAATTTACATCATGAAGAAAATTTTACTCTTTTTTGCAGCTTCGATATTTATTACATCAGCTGCTTTTTCACAAGTAATTTACGAAGATGATTTCGATTCTTACAACGTGGGTGACTACATTGCTGTTGTCAGCCCCGATTTCTGGACAACCTGGTCGAATCAACCCGGTGGCGATGAAGATGCAATGGTAACTGATGAGCAATCATCCAGCCCCTCAAATTCAATCAAAGTAGATGGAGTTACCGATGCAGTATTAAAAATGGGGGACAAAATAACTGGTAAATATCAACTTACATTCAAGGTTTATATACCAAGTGGATATGGTGGGTATTATAATATCCAGCATTATGAAAGTCCTGGAATTGAATGGGCCTACGAAGTTTATTTTGGTGCAACCGGATCGGGATATTTAAATGCAGGAAGCGAACAGGTGGCAGGTTTTGATTATACTTCCGATACATGGATTGAGTGTATTAATATCATTGATATTGATGGTGACTGGACAGAGCTTTACATTGATGGCAATTTGATTTATGAATGGCCATTCAGCTGGCAGGCTACAAGCCAAACCGGAACTCTACAGTTAGGAGGAATGGATGTATACGCAGGTGCGCCAACAGGCGAAACTCCACTTTATTACATGGAAGATGTTAAATATGAAGAATTAGCGCAACCACTCTATGAAGACGATTTCGAATCGTATAATACCGGAGAATACCTCGCTGTTCAAAATCCTGATTGGTGGACAACCTGGACAAATGCACCTGGTGGGCCTGAGGATGCATTAATTGTAGACGAACAAGCACACAGTGGAACCCAATCTGTTAAAGTAGATAATTTAACTGATTTGTTATTAAAAATGGGCGACAAAACTTCAGGTAAATTCCAATTGAAATTTTATTACTATATCTCCGCAGGTTATGGTGGATATTTTAATATTCAGCACTTTGAAAGTCCTGGTATAGAATGGGCCTACGAAGTTTATTTTGGTGCAACCGGATCAGGTTATCTTAGTGCAGGAAGTGAGCAGGTTGCGGGTTTTGATTTTACCCATGACACCTGGATAGAAATTGACAATATTATTGATATCACCAACGACTGGACAGAATTGTATATTGATGGAGAATTACTTTATGAGTGGCCATTCAGTTGGCAATACAATGCACAATCGGGTACACCTCAATTAGGAGCCCTTGATGTATGGGCAGGTGCACCTACGGGTGAAACACCATTATATTATATGGATGATGTTGAATTTATCCAGTTAGAAGGCGGTTTGGGAGCTCCAATTATTGGTGTA
The DNA here is from genome assembly GCA_030596605.1 of Bacteroidales bacterium. Taxonomy (GTDB): domain Bacteria; phylum Bacteroidota; class Bacteroidia; order Bacteroidales; family JAADJA01; genus JAADJA01. The sequence goes on along the minus strand of JAUVJI010000069.1, from coordinate 5,163 downwards.
ACACCTGCAATCATTATTGAAACTATAAATGCAGGAACAACATCAAGTCAATCACTTAGCATATCAAATACCGGAGAATTGGATCTAGAATATGGTATCGTTGTTACTTATCCTGACAATAGTAAAAGTGCTAAAGCAATTTCCCCATCAACAGGTAACACAAAAGTTGTCTTAGATAATTTAAGTCAGGATCCAGTATCTAAGCCCGGTGGCAGTCCTGATCCAAGTGATGATGTTATTTTACATTACGACGGGGATAATTCTTCTGCTATTGGACTTACAAATGGTGGCGCCATGCGGTGTGCAGCTATATTCACTCCAAATGAAGTTGGAGATTATATAGGTATGGAATTGTCAGAAATTGAAGTTTACATTAATGATGCTCCAATAACCACAAAAGCTCAGGTGTATAATTATGGATTAACAAACCTTCCAGGTCCGGGTGAGATGATTTTAGAACAAGATTGGAGTTTCTCAGCGACTGCCTGGAATACTGTTGTTCTCAATGAGCCGGTAGTTATTTCTGGTGGCGATATTTGGGTCGGGTATTGGATTGATCATGGTGCCGGGACATTCCCGGCAGGGGTAGATGGTGGACCACATCATCCTAACGGCGATTGGATTTCATCCGGTCCGGGATGGCATCATTTGTCTGACAATACGGCTTTAGATTTCAATTGGAATATTCGTGCTGTTTTAACAGGTGATCCAATCATTCAATGGCTTTCTGTAAGCTCAACATCAGGTACAGTTGCTGTGGGTGATACTGAAGATATTGATGTAAATTTTGATGCTACTGATTTGGAGGTTGGTTCCTATTATGGTGAACTGGTCATTAATAACAATGATCCGAATAGTCCGCAAGTTATTGTAAACGTAAATCTGGGTGTTTTAACCGGAATTGATGAGATTGAGAAAACAGCTGTTATGCTGTATCCTAATCCTGCCGTTAATTTCTTTAACATTAAATCAGATCACGAAATCCTTAATGTTGAACTGATGAACTTAATGGGACAAAGAATACTTGTTGAACAGGTAAATGCTAAAACACATCAGATCAACACTTCAAAATTGCAATCAGGTATTTACATTATTAAAGTAGACACTGAAAATGGAACATTTTCAAGCCGGATTTCAATTGACTAAAATATTTTAAATGAAATTTAATAAAAGGGAGGCTTTTCGGTCTCCCTTTTATATTTTTGTAAGTTTAATTCCTGATACCATGCATAAGTTCCAGATTTATATTGGAGGTAATTTCGAGGAAACGCAATCCTTGCTCGAAATTAAAAATCCATTCAACAATGAAGTAATAGGACAAACTTTTCTTGCAGATTCGGATGACCTGGAACTTGCCATCCAGCATGCTCAGTCCGTTGAAAATGAATTGGCGTTATTACCTTCCTATGTAAAATATGAAGTCCTTACTCAGATTGCAATATCAATGAAAGATGAGAGGGAGGAATTCGCAAGGCTTCTTTGCTTCGAATCAGCAAAACCTATGAAGTATGCATTAGGTGAAATTGACAGAGCTATTCAAACCTTTACTATTGCTGCAGAAGAATCTAAACGATTACCCAAAGAATACATTGATATTGATTGGACTCCGTCAGGATTAAAAAAAGAAGGAATTGTTAAATATTTTCCGGTTGGAATAGTAGCAGGAATTGCCCCCTTTAATTTTCCAATGAATTTAGCCGTTCATAAAATTGCCCCTGCCATTGCTGCAGGATGTCCCATTATTTTAAAACCTTCTTCCAGAACACCGCTCTCTACTCTTAAACTTGCAAGCATTATCGACAAAACAGATCTTCCAAAAGGAGCAGTTTCAATACTGCCTATGGATAGAACCACCGGCAATTTACTGGTTACAGATGACAGGTTCAATCTGCTCACTTTTACAGGATCGCCTGAAGTTGGGTGGAAAATGAAAAAAGATGCAGGGAAGAAAAAAGTTGTATTGGAGTTGGGCGGAAATGCCGGTGTTATTGTAACGGAAAGTGCAGATGTTGATACGACCGTCAAAAAATGCATTGTTGGTGGTTTTGCCTATTCAGGCCAGGTTTGTATTCATGCCCAGAGAATTTATGTGCAAGAAAATGTTTTCGAAAAATTTGTAGAAAAATTTATTAATGAAGCTAAACGTATAAAAGTCGGTAACCCGATTGAATTGGATACAGATATATCGGTAATGATTAACGAGTCTAATGCAACAAGAGTTGAAACATGGGTAAATGAAGCGATCAATGATGGTGCAAAATTGCTGACAGGAGGAAAAAGAGAAGGAGCTTATTATCCCCCAACAGTTTTGTCCCAGACACACAATAAAATGAAAGTATGTGCCTTGGAAATATTTGGGCCTGTAATTACACTTGAACCTTATCGAAATTTTGAAGAAGCATTAGGTTTCATAAATGAAGGGAAATTTGGCCTTCAGGCCGGTGTTTTTACAAATAATATTGAAGAAATGAATGCAGCCTTTTTAAATCTAAAGGTTGGTGGTGTAATCATAAATGATGTTCCGACATTTAGGGTTGATCATATGCCATATGGCGGAATAAAAGACTCAGGATTGGGACGTGAAGGTGTTAAATATGCCATATTTGACATGATGGAACCAAAGATCCTTATAAAAAACCATTAATTTTTTAATAAATATCTAAAATTAAATTTCTAATTTCAAGCCCCTTATATTACTGTATTTTAATTATTTAAAAATAACTTTAATAAATATTTAAGTTAATAGTTTCAATATTCATGTCAGTTAAATTAATATTTATATCTTAGTCCGATTAAAATTCTTTAATTAATCTGAGGGATAGGTAAGGGATTTATAATGTCTATTTTAATTAATTATTATTAACAAAAATAAAAATTTAACTTAAATTATTAAGCTTATGAGAAGACTTTCAAAAAAATTAACGCTGTTAATGATGGTACTTTTTACCGCATCATTAACAATGGCTCAAAACGCTCCTCAAGGGAGTGAGAGTCCTTCCACACAAAATTTACTTAATCAACAAATGGTACTTGATCGAATGGCAGGGGATCAAATTATTGATTTGGATATAAACGCTAAAGTTACTTCCATTCCTTCTGATGATCTTTTCGACCTTCAATTTGATTGGCCCGTAGGGGTTGGTGGTGGTGAAGCCGGAATTGAAACAGACGGCAGCTACATTTATACCACCAAATGGAACGGTTCCGATTTCTATCGTTACCAAATGGATGGAACCTACATTGAATCATTTACTTGTGGTTCAGCAGCTTCTGTCAGGGATTTGGCTTATGATGGCACTTACTTTTATGGTGGCGCCGCATCACCTACTGTTTTTGAAATGGACTTCGATGCACAAACTACTATAAGTACAATTTCTGCTCCTACCGATTGCAGGGCAATTGCTTACAACGAAGATGATGATGCATTCTATGCCAATAATTGGGGTAGTGCTATTACCAAATTTGACAAAACAGGAGCCAATCTTGGAAGCTTTAACGTTGGACCTGTAGGTGACAGCTATTATGGCTTTGCTTATGATAACTATAGCCCCGGTGCACCGTTTCTTTGGGGATATGCCCAGGTAGGTGCAACCCTGAATGAACTGGTACAAATCTCTCTGCCCGACGGAGCTGAAACAGGAACCTATTTTGATGTAGGATCTGTTGCTGCTGTTGGAACCGGTATTGCCGGTGGTATGGCCATTGATGATAACCTGATAAGCGGAAGCTGGATCTTTTTGGGGACTTCTCAAAATGTAAATATCTGGGGACTTGAACTGACACCCGCCGGTCCTCCTCTGACCAATGATGTTGGTGTTTCTGCCATCGTTGCCCCATCAAGTGGTGTTAACCTCGGTTCGGCTGAAGCAGTAACAATAACTGTTAAGAACTTTGGTTCTGCAACGCAGTCCAACTTCGATGTTTCTTTCACACTTGACGCTGGTACTCCTGTAACGGAAACCATTTCTGTAACCATTAACGGTGGTGATACTTACGATCATACTTTTGGTACCACTGTTGACCTCTCAACTTATGGTACTTATGCTTTTGAAGCCTGTACCTGGTTAGCAGGTGACGAAGATCCAGGTAATGACTGCAAGACGAAAATCGTTGAAAATTCAGAACCTTCAACTTCTTTTTGTGCCCCAATTTACGCAACCGGATGTGTTGAAGGTGATGGATTTACCGACTTTGCTGTAGAAGAAATACAGAACCTTAACAATGGATGTGCTAATAATACCGGAGTTACAGGATGGAGTGAATACTATGAGTTAGGCCCTGCTACTTTAATTCCGGGTAATGTGCATACATTTTCCATGGAAACAGGATTTTCGAGCCAATATGTCAACATCTGGATTGATTTTAATGATGATTTTGAACTGACACCGGATGAATTAATACTTGTAGATTATTTCATGACATCTTCCGGGGTGCTTTATGATGTCGACATTACAATTCCTGCCGCCGCTACACCCGGGAGTCATGGGATGCGTGTTATGGCTGTTTATTTCGCTACATTTACTGATCCATGCGGATCATATACTTATGGTGAGGCCGAAGATTATTCAGTTTATGTTGGTGTTGCAGAATATGGAATACTGGATGGTACGGTTACTGAAATGGGTGGCGGTGCCATTGAAGGCGCTACCGTTACTTTATTAGGAACTTCTTATTCCGCTACAACCGTTTCAAATGGAACTTATGAAATTATTGATGTACTGGTGGGCGACTATACTGCTGAATGTACCAAAGATGGTTATAATACCGAAACGGCAAGTGTAACCATTGAAGAAAACTTGACTACAACACAAGATTTTGAATTGACAGCACCTGGAATAGTTGTTGATCCGTTGACCATAACTGAAACACTGGAGCCCAACGCTATGACTGATGTAACTGTCAATATCAGCAATCCCGGATCAGGGACTGTTAACTGGGGTGCTTCAGTTGTCATTTTATCTGATAATGGAACAGATGATATGTTTGATCTCTTGTTTGACTGGCCCGTAGGTGTTGGTGGAGGTGAAGCTGGTATCGAAACTGATGGTAGTTACATTTATACCACCAAATGGAATGGCGCTGATTTTTATCGTTACGCCTTAGACGGAACCTATATCGAATCATTTACTTGTGGTTCTGCCGGTTCTGTTAGAGATTTAGCCT
>JAUVJI010000174.1 GCA_030596605.1 Bacteroidales bacterium | reverse complement strand
GATGAAGTTGCGGATAAAGCAAGCATGACCAGCCCTTCTTTTGCACGTTATTTTAAAAAAGTAACCGGAAAAACTTTCACTCATCTTGTAAATGAATACAGGTTGGTTCATGCGTCCAAGTTGTTAGCCGAAACATCCTCAAGTATAACGGATATCTGTTTCGAAAGTGGTTTCAATAACTTCTCACATTTTAATAAGCAGTTTAAAGAGTATGCAGGTAAAAACCCATCAGAATACCGTAAGGAAATGAAGCAGATGAAAAGCATGTAATACCAAACCTTGCTCTTCCAAATTTGCTCCGAAGGAGTGCCTTTGGCACAATCTGGAAGTAAAGGGAAATGAATTTGTAATCCTTATTCAAATTAAAAATTTCTTGCCCCCTAGTTCGGGATAACACCTGCCCGACAACATCGTTCAGGCGGGTATCCCGAACAGCAGAGACTTAATCCGGTTCAAGTTTGGCTTGCATCCAATGCCTATCCTTGACTTTCGGCAGCTTTGTTAAAAGCACACAAATTTCTTATGCTTCTAACCCTAAAACTCAAAACAATGAAAACCAAATTATTCCTACTGTTTACCCTCTTTCTTATTTTTCTGATCAGCAATTGTAAGAAAGATGCTGAAAGTACCCGTTCAGTGATGGATCTGGGAAAACCGGGAAATACATGGACCGGAAAATTTGCAGGCGGACAACAAATGAGTGCGGAAGTTATATCATTTAACAATGGTATTTTGACCTTGAAAGTTAATATTCAAAGAGAAATAATCGAATTGAAATTATTGATCACCGAAACTTCAATCAGTGATTTTGCTTACAGCCTGGGAGATGAATCCAGGCCTTTTACGCTTGTTGAATTCGATGGGAAAGTTGAAGACACTTACCGTTTTACTTTTGGAGGAGGGCTTGAGGTAGTCCGGCAAATTATAGAAACAGGAAATTCCTATGATATTCCATGTCTTGGAAAAAAAGTTGAAGTTATTGGTGTAGCAGAGTATATACCTTATGGATTATGCCCCAAAATAAATGGATTTATACGGCTCGCATTATTTACTGGTGGATCAGTCCTGAATATGGTATAACCTGCATAGAAATTGATACCGATGAGGGAGAATTCCTGCACTTTCAAATGGATGAGATTAAATTGGTTGAGTAAAATATTGCTCCCTCATTAGTTTCCACTCCAACGAGTATTATTACATCGTATATCTTTCGGATGCGAAAAATTTGTGCTCGGATTTCTTGTTTATCGATCATAGCGAGAAGCCTTGTAATCCCAATCTGCTGCTTCTCTTTCACATTTTGCTGCATTAATTTCATTTCCACTTCTTCGGTACCTGGCAGCTTTTTCTCTAAAATAAGCTGACCTTTGACGACATTCTGCCGCTTTTGTTGGATTTGCCATAATTATTTATTTTAGTTTGATAAAAAATTAAAATATTAATACTTAATCATTCAATCTCTTTTTTTACACGTTTACTATGGGAATAGTTGATTCCTAAAACATAGCTACCATGTTCCCAAAGCAGCTCTCTTCCAACCGGTACTTGTTTTAATGTACACGTAATCATCATCCCAGGCAATATCACCCGTATTTCCATTGGTATCAGTAACACTGGTAGGAGTATATGAAGTTCGCATTCTTAGTTGATCATACCCATTTGTACCATTTATATCCAAATTAGCAGTTGGTGATGAAGTGCTAATACCGACATTCCCATTTAAATATACCTCATCCGCCGCAAAGTTTCCACCAATGAGCGGTGCAGTGGTATCTGAGTTTTCAATATATAGTTTATTACTACTTGTTTCATTGTATCCTGCCTTGTAGCCTAAGAATACATTACTTGAATAATTATGGGAAGAAGTTCCCATACCGGCATAACTCCCAATTATTGTATTATTTGACCCCTCTACATGATTATAATTAGCGGCATATCCAATTGCAGTATTGTAATTTCCCGTAGTGCTTTTTTGTGATGAAAATGTTCCAACAGCTGTATTTTCATTACCAGTTGTGATGTTGGATAATGAACCATTTCCAGTAGCTGTATTAAAACTTCCCGTAGTATTATCTTTTAAAGCACTTTTACCAATTGCTGTATTGCATTGTCCTGTAGTATTTGCCCACATTGCCCAGTACCCAATTCCCACATTGTAAGATCCAATTGTATTTAGAGGTAGTGTTTGTTCACCAATTGCTACATTGCTCTTACCAGACGTATTTTGAAATAAAGAAACATGTCCAAGTGCAATGTTATGGTCACCTATCGTATTGTTATTCATTGCTGATGCTCCAATTGCTATGTTAGATATTCCCGTTGTGTTTTTCTCTAATACGCCTGATCCAATTGCCACATTTTGATGTCCCGTTGTGTTTTCGTATAATGCCGTGTAACCCAAAGCTGTATTATAATTTCCTGTTGTATTATTATATAATGTAGAGAATCCAACTGCTGAATTCCTTTTTCCCGTTGTATTGGAAGCTAACGAATAATAACCAATTGCTGTATTTTCATACCCGGAAGTGCTTGCATTGAGTGTGTTTATTCCAACAGCAACATTTTTATTGCTTGCACCATTATCATTTTCCCCAGCACCTGTACCAAGAAAAACGCTGCTGCCATCTGATATACCATCCGATAAATGATTTATTGAAAAAACACCTTCTCCGACTAAGGTCCATTTAGTTCCATCATAAAAATAAAAACCAGAGGGATTGTTTGTCTGATAAATCATCAATCCGATGGCAGGATTGTCGATAAGTTCACGTTCGACTTGAGTCATCCTGGGAATGAGTATCCCCATTGTTGTACTTTTCACATCCAGCATTGCAGAGGCATCCGGGTCACTACCATCAGTATTTATACCAACCTGGGCTGTCAGGTGAATTATATTTCCTGAAACGACTACGATAAATAGTAAAATGTAAATCTTTTTCATTGTTTTATTCTTTCTTATTGTTCTTAGTTCTTATTAATTTTAATCCGGAATACACCATTCCGAAAGATAGAAACAGTAACGCGCTTTCACCGATGGGAGCTCCACCTCCCAGTGGTGGATCTCCGGCTTCAGGATCACCTCCGGGATCTTCAGGATTGGTCATTTGAGCCTGTACACCTGCATTAATGGAAAACAGGAAAAGGAAAACAACAACCGTTTTTATAAATATTTTTAGCATTTTATCATGAAGATTATTTGATGAATACTTTTTCTGTTACAACTTTGTCGGCTGTTTGATACCTAACGATTAAATATGCATTATCAGCATCAACCCGTACTGATATCAGTGGAGACTCAATAGTTTCAATTTCCTGATACACTTTACCTGTCATATCAATTAATCGAATATTTACATTTTGAAAATCATTATCAAAATTTTCATCCTTGATGAACACATATTTGTTTGACGAGAAGATTTTAATGGATTTTGTGCTTTCTTCTAAATCATCTTCCTCTGAGGTGATTACCGGATTGAAATGGAGGATAAACCGGCTTGGGTCATCTTCTGATTCAGAATTGAATTGATAGACAGAGTTTACTTTTATATCCTGTAAATTCCCTGTTTTTTTGTCTTCAAGAATGATTTCAACATCATCGAAATCGTTAATCATAGAAGCAACAATTAATTGATCACCTTCTACACCTGGAATAAATCCCATATCAATGCTTCTGGGCTCAGAATCAAGTGGAGGAAGTACATCAATGCTCAATTTGCCAATTAATTCATGTAAATACATTTGAGGGATATTATCTGCTGAAAAAAACTTGGATACATCCCAACCATTATCAAAATCTTCAGTGGCAACGTCTTTAAAAGCAATCCAAACCTGATCCTGATTAGTTTCATCCATTACATCTAAAACCAGGTATTGAAAGTCCAGACCAGAATTTTGACCCTTTTTATAAAACTCTTGTGACGAATGTGTTCGTGCCGCTGAAGGAATAGTAATCGATCCGGTTGCAGCAGTGGCTCTTACAAAAAATCCTTGTCCGAAAGGGATGATACCATCGGTAAGGTTACCCATCTCATTTTTATTGCGGTACAGATAATTCCCGCTCCCATCACCGGAGCCACCATCTTGCCACACCCAGACAGTTTCTTCAATATCGGTATAAACCCAGGAATCATCATCCCAGTCAATTGCCGAAGAAAACGGACTACCTATTAAATTATAGCCATGATCAGAATCTGTATAATTGATTGGTGGTACGGAACTGTTGTTAAGTGTCAGGTCACCTGAATTTAGATTCCCTTCATATGTAATAATAACGTCTTCCCTTGCACTGCTTACCCAATAAGCAAAGCCTTTACCTAGGTTAAGTGGAGTATTCAAGTCGGTTATATAACTCCAATCGTTGGAAGGTTCGTTATACTCTTTTAACCAAACTTTAGGGTCATTATCGAAATAAAGTTGGTTTGCATCAGCACCGGCAACCGGGGAGCTAATCAAATGCCATTGACCATCGGTACTAAACCGTTTGACCGTTGCTGAAGGCGAGCCGGCACTAAAGATCAATGAGCCGGATTGTGTGCTATTTGAAGAAACTGTTATGCCACCATATCCAGCAGTATTTTCCAGTGTACCGTTGATGGTTACAAAACCCTCAATTAAAAGTGCAGCACCAGTCTCAACCGAAAAGTCATTGTCAGATATGAGATAGGTGTCTTCTTTAACGATTGTTTGTGTTCCGTTTTTAATAACGCCTTGCCCAGTTGCGTTAAAACAAAGAAATATCAGAAAAAAAAGCACCGTTGTTTGTGCTTTCTTTAATTTATAAACTTGGTTAGCCATGGGAAACATGCTTTTAAATGCTGATTTATTTTCTTACAATTTTAGCCCTAATTGAGCATATAACTGACTAATTTCTGTTCCATTGTCTAAAACCAATTTCTAAAATTACCAACAGGTTTTTTAAATGTATAAAGCGAAATCTGCATTTGCTCCAAACCATTTTTCCCCTAACTTGCACAAACTTTCAAACCACTTAATGAAAAATCTTAAACTCATCATTCTAAAATCATGGTTCATCGCCATTATCCCGACAGTAGCAATAATTGTTTTGTTGCCGGATTTGTTTGATAAGTTTGAAATTCGAAAAGTTGGTTCAGGAAATTTAATAGAAGAAAGAAATAATCCCGTAATTAAGTTTTGCGACCTTGATAATGATGGATTTAGTGAGCAGATCATATCGTATACCTGGGAAAATCTCCATTCATTACAGGTTGTTACCTATGATGGCGGGATTGTTGACCAGTGGAATATGGATGGTGATATTCCAAATATAGGCGAACGATTTATTTGTGGTGATTACGACAATGACCAATTTGATGAAATATATCCTTTCAGTCAAACCGGTGATACAATTTACATTAATTGCTTTGAACCGTTTGACACTGTTTCACCGCTTTCATTTAGTAACATAAAAATATGTGTTCTCACTCACGAATTTGCCAAACCTGATTGCGCTATTCATGATGGCCACTTTGTGGATATGAATGGGGATGGATGGAAAGATATAGTGTTTAGTATCACGTCAGGTTATGCGAAATTCCCAAGAAATATTTACATCTATTATATTAATAATGACACTTTGTTGGTATCGCCTAAAATTGGCACTTACCTGTTAAATACTAAAATTGTTGACCTTGATGCTGATGGCACACCCGAAATTGTCGGCAATACGACAGCAGGCGGCAACATACCCGATTCAATTTGCCCTTACACCGATTACAGCGCATGGATATTGGTTTTTAACCATAAACTTCATTTTGTTTTCGAGCCCATTGAATTTCCGGGGTTTCGAAGTGAGATAGAAGTTCTGCCTGTTACAATTAATCATAACTCACTCGTTGCTGCTTTTTATAATCACAAGGGACCGGAAACTAATTATCCTGCTTTGTTTCTAATTAATGTAAATGGAGAAATAGTAAATGAATTCCGGTTTCCATCGTCCGATAAAATTGATCGCGGTTTATTTGTTTCAGGAATTAATTGCTCAATCAGGTTTCACATAATTGATGTAAATGGAAAAATAGTAATCCTTAATAATGACCTGCAGCAATTAAGCACCATTGAGCTAAAGCAGAATATATCAGCAGAAGTACAACCAATCGACCTGGATAATGATTCGGTTGATGAATTTGTTTTGAGAGCAAATGGCAAAATTATCATTACTGACCTTTATTATGATGATAAAGTTGAATACAATTTGGATACACCGGTTAGCTTAAGTCGGTTCACAGTTATTAAAAATGGCACGAAACGTCCTGCCTTATTTTATTATGGAGATAATGAATATATCATTTTAGAATATTATCGAAACCCGGCGTACTATGCAAAATACCCTATTTATCTGTTTATCTATTTCCTGGTTTGGCTGTTTATATTGCTAATCAGGAAATTACAAATGATCCAGTTACAAAAACAGGAAAGGATCAGAAACCAAATAGCAAATTTGCAATTGAAAGGTTTTAAAAACCAAATGGATCCGCACTTTACTTTTAATGTTTTCAATACAATGGCACATAAAATTCAGCAGGAAAGCCCGGTTTTATACAAATCATTCATGGAGTTCACAAACCTGATCAGGAAAACATTGGTGTCGTCTGATAGTATAACAAGAACATTGGATGATGAAATCAGTCAGTTGAAAAGCTACCTTGAGTTGGAAAAACTGCGTTTTCCTGATAAATTAGATTACGAAATAAGAGTTGAAGATGATATTGATCCGCAAACCAGGATTCCGAAAATGATATTGCAGACCTATGTTGAGAATGCAATTAAACATGGAATACAACACAAAGCCGGTAGTGGTAAGGTTACTATCAAGATAGCAAAGCTAAAAAGCGATCTTTTATTTCTCATCAGTGACGATGGGATAGGCAGGGAAAAAGCAAAAGGCTTATCAACGGATTCAACAGGCTTCGGAATAAAAATAATGGACAATTATTTCAAGTTGTTCAATGATTATAATGAAACGAAGATCAGGCATCAGACCATTGATCTGTTTGATTCAAATCAAAACCCTACCGGCACTGAAGTCAGGATTTTGGTACCTTTGAATTTTAGCTACAAACTGAAGAAACGTGACAGATAATCGTTTTACCGCTGTAATAGTTGATGATGAACTGGCTGCGATTGAGTATTTATCGGGATTGCTGAAAAGTTGGGAACAAATCAATATTCTGGGAACATTTACCAATCCAGAAGATGCCATCGATAACATCCTGATAGACAAGCCTGATATCCTGTTCCTCGATATCCAGATGCCGGGAAAAAGTGGTTTTGATGTAATCCAATCAGTTCGTTCTGACAGCTATAATCCTCAAATTATTTTTACAACTGGTTTTGAAAGTTTTGCAATAAGGGCAGTCAGGTATGCAGCTTTCGATTACTTATTGAAACCGGTGAATAATAAAAAGTTAGGTAAAGTAATTGAAAGGATTCAAAGTATTGGCCGTAAAGATGACATCCCTTTAAAAATAGACAAACTTTTTGAAAAACTAAAAACATCCCAGAAGCTAAAATTCAACACCGGCACAGGTTTTATTGTTATTGATCCCCAGGAAATTATTTATTGTGAAGCAGACGGAAACTATTGTTGGATTCATTTAATTGATGATCGAAACGAACTGGTTACATGCAATATGAATAAAGTTGGGAATTTACTACCTGAAACTGATTTTTTCAGGGCAAGTCGGTTTAATATTATCAACTTGAATTTGCTTGAAAAGGTTGAACGAAAAAAGCATACCTGTTATTTGAAAGCAGAAGGAAATATGTTTGAAATTAAGATTTCTCCGCGGAATTTAAAGTTGCTGGAAAAACAATATTCAATTTAATTGGTATAAAACCAATGGGTATATAAACCCGTTAATGAAGCTGGGCATATGCCTGTCTCTTCGATCCGACGGGTTGAAAAAAACCCGGCGGATCAGAAAGCCAGGTAATAAAAAAACCACCATACTAATTTTAGAACGGTGGTTTACTTTTTTATAATCATGAAATTTATTTCATCGGGTACTTCTTAAATATCTCGGCCGATTTCATCAGAATGTCAACGTATTGCGCCCTGCGGTACGCAAATGGATCATCAATGTTCTTTTTAGATAAATGGCCACGGAAATCATCCAGCTTATCGTACATTTTATTGGCCATCCAGATTTCAATATCTTCAAGCATCTTGGTAATTTGTTGCGGGCCATGTTTGTACAATGTGCTAACAACCTGAACGGCATTGGCACCTGCAAGGATCATTTTCACAACATCTCCACCGGTAAAAATCCCACGGTTCGAGCAAATGTCAGCATTGATATTGTCGTATAACAAACCGGTATATCTCAGCGGTAACCTGCTGTCGTGTTCCATGCTCAGGTTATAAGGAAAATGTAGTTCTTCGGTCTGAATGTTGATGTCCGGCTGGAATAAACGGTTGAATAAAACAAAGCCATCAGCACCTTTAAAATCCATTTCTTTAAAGGTGTATAAAGGGTTGGTGTAGAAAGGGCTAAGCTTAACACTTACAGGAATTTTCACCACTTTTTTTACACCCTCAATGATGTCCAATTCTTCGTTAAGAATAGAGCGACCGTCAATTTCAAAATCTTTTGGGTTGTTGTAAAAGTTTAGCTCAAGGGCATCGGCGCCTGCTGCTTCCAGTTTTTGGGCATATTCGAACCATGTATCAAAATCGATACAATTTAAACTTGCAATCAACGGGATGCTCAATGCTTTCCTTGCATCTTCAAAGTGCATTAAAAATTCTTCAGGGCCCGACTCATAAAGGTCTGATGGAAATAATGATGTCATTTCTGCATGCCGGTGGTCATAATCGGTCATGTCCTGCTCCATTTCCAGGTTTTCCAGTTGAATTTGTTCTTCAAACAAAGATTTATAAACGATGGCAGCTGCCCCTGCATCTTCTAATTTTTTCAGCATACTGATGTCGGTC
>JAUVJI010000178.1 GCA_030596605.1 Bacteroidales bacterium | reverse complement strand
AGGGACTTCCACCCTCTGGAAAAATTACCCACCTATGCCCTTTGATCTTAAAAATAAATTTGTATTTTTAAAATTTTTATAGAGCTTTCAGGTGGGTGTGCTCTGCTCATGCTGGGCACACACAATACCTATACTGCATACCGCAATTAGTTGTAAATATGAAGTTTATGCGTATTAATAAAGTAAATTTGTAAGCAGAAAAATTTGAAATATTAAGGCGGTACGCAGCATAGCCGCAACGTTAATGTATGTATACAGATTTCTCAGATCTTGTTATTACTGAACCAACCTCTGAAGAATCAGGATAACCGGTATTTCGTAATTCTTTGATGATCACTTCTGCCTTTTCTTTGGGGACACACATCAATAATCCTCCTGATGTTTGTGCATCCAGTACCAGCATTTTATGATTGTAATCAACGGATGATTCGAACCGGCAACTTCCTTCTGTAAATTCCTGATTGCGGAATGCTGCTCCCGGAATACAACCCATTTCTATCAATTCCATTACATTGCCAATGGTTGGAACTTTTGAAGATTCCAACCGAATAGAAACATTACTGCCATCGGCCATTTTCAGGGCATGGCCCAGCAAACCAAAACCGGTAATATCAGTTGCGCATTTAATGTTGTATTTGTTCATTATCAAAGCCGCTTTATCATTCAGCAGCTTCATGTTTTCAATGGCTGCCTGATAAGATTCGGGTGAAGCTATGCCATTTTTTTTGGCTGATATAATTGATCCAGTCCCTATGGGCTTAGTCAAGACAAGGACATCCCCGGGTTTGGCAGCAGCATTGGTAATGACATCGTCAGGATGAACCCAACCTGTAACTGCCAGGCCATATTTAGGAATGTCATCAGCAATAGAATGCCCTCCCAGTAACACACCACCGGCTTCCTGAATCTTTTTCTGGCCACCTTTCAGGATATCTTTTAAAATGTCCATTGACAAATTTTCAGGAAACATTACCAGGTTCATGGCAGTGATCACCTGTCCGCCCATGGCATAAACATCGCTTAAGGCATTGGCTGCAGCTATCTGACCGAAATCATAGGCATCAGAACATACCGGTGGGAAAAAATCAGTTGTTTGAATAATAGCATAATCATCCCTGATCTTGTAAACACCGCCATCATCATGGGTATCAATATCTACCAGAAGGTTTTCATGCGTAATTTTAGGTAAATCTGCCAGCGCTTTATTCAGTTCCGTAGCCGAAAGTTTAGCTGAACACCCACCCTGTTCTACCAGGTTTAATAAGTCTATTTTTTTAGTCATTCTCTTTATTTTCTTTGTCACTTCCAATCAGTTGGTGAAGACACCAACTCCGGCACAGAAGGCACCAATGTTTTGTCACCTATATATTTATCACCTTTCCTGCATCAAGCATACCTTCAAGGATCTCATACATATTGGAAATCCTTCCTACTGACAACTCATCCATTTTTCCAAAATAGTCAAGACAGGTACCGCAAACTAACATATCCACATTCTTTTCCGCCAGCTTTTTCAACAATTGCAGAGCCGGTGAATCTTTCAACACCAGGTTAACACCTGAATTCATAAAGATAATTTTATCCGGCAACACATCTCTTTCATTCAGTGTATTTAAAAATCCACCAACCAGTACATTTCCTAATTCTTCTGATCCTTCACCCAATCTGTCTTTTGCAAACATCACTAAATACGAATTATCTGTTTCAGTCGCAGTAGAACAAGTAGAACAATAGGCTTCCGCGTGTACATCTTCCAGGTCGCCTTCCTGCTTGTTTACCACAATTTCATAAATACCATTCTTTTCCGACCTTGAAACTTCCATCCCGTTATCCGTAAGAAAATGCTCCACATTCTTTACTGAAGTCTCATTATCGATGATAATCTTAAGCACTTCATCTTTTTCAATTTCTTTTAGCGCTTTTTTTGTTTCAATCAATGGCATCGGACATTTTAATCCTTTTAGATCTAGTATTTTCATCTTATTTGTTTTTTCTAGTTACATTTTATTACTCAACTTCGGTTCATACTTCGACAGGCTCAGCATGACCTTAATATTGTCTAAGTACGACCCTAATTTTTCTTTAATAAGATAACAATATACTTGCAATTATTCATTTAATCATTTTCACATTTAAGCATTAGCTTGTTTCTTTCCTTTTTCTGTAAGTAGAATATAAAACGTTTGTTTGGTTACAATTCCTTCAGCTATAAAAATTAACAGAAGTAGTTGAACCAACTTTTTTGTTCCATCAATCAACAACCTGAATTCCTTTTCGTTCATTCCTCTTTCTCTATCCTTTAGATCATTCAATAATAAATTTCTGCATTTATTCACAACCGAAACATGCAAAAACGCTCCTTCACAAAATATCAATATCTTTTTTCTCCCTAAATATTTCAGAAACATTTTAAAACGATCCCTGGTGATTTTTTCTGACTGTGCCAATGCTGCCAGGTCATCCTCATTGGCTTTATCCATTCCAACATTTTTTATTGCATCCTCTACCCAAACCAATTGTTCCTTTGTCTTGGGATCTAATTTCACCTCATGATCTTTTAATACCCATGTGCTATCCACTCTCTTTATCAATCCTTCTTTTAACATAAGCGTCATTAAAGCTTCGAGGTAAAGTTTACCGGCATCACTTGCTGTAAATCCAAACTTGCCTATAAACTCTTTGGATTCCATCCCTTCATCCAGAATACTGTTCTTTTGGTGGTAGTTCTTCAGGATATCAATAACCGAATTAAAATATTGAATATGTATTTCTTCATTTACCAGAATTTCCCGATTGGCACGGGTAACTATCCTGATTGATCCATCATTATTCTCGATACACTCTTTTAAGATATCCTCTGTCTTTAAACCAAGTTTCTCAGCAACTTTTTCAGGAAAGGCAGGAGCATTTTCTTTTCTTACCTCTATTTTGATAAGATTAAATAATTTATCGCTATTGAGGGTAGCTTCAGCAAGGTCATTAAGTGCCTCAAGGAGTTTTGGAGTTCTCTTTTTATGATGCAGTGGCCGAACATCAATAATATCACCACCGCCTAAAGTAAGATCGTTGGATGAATTACGAAGAATAAATTTGTCCCTGTTCAGCAAAATGACAGGCTTTTCAAGATGGATCTGAACAATTGCCCTTTCTCCCGCATCAACAGTATCTTTATCCAGAAGATGCATCCTTGCGCCGCATTCAAATGTTCCGGTATAGAAAATAACATTGGTCCATAACCCGATTTTATAATTATCATCAAAAAGTGTAAAAACGGCATCTACCATTGAAGTATCTTCAATCAATTTATCCGACAGAACCATTCCCCTCCGGTAATCTTCCAGTTTTAAACCTGCGAGGTTAAGCGCTGCCCTGTCACCCTGAAAAACTTTATTTACTGTTTCGCCATGTCGTTCAATATTCCTGACCTTAACTTTTTTACTTTTACCCGGAAGCAAATACAAATCTTTTCCGGTTTCCACCTCCCCTTCCAGCACAGATCCTGTAACTACAAAACCAATCCCTTTTACATTAAATATCCTGTCGACATACATCCTGAACTGATCGGTTGCATTTTTTTCTTTGATCTTAGGAAGTAAACTTGAAATCTCTGAAATAAGGGTTTCAATTCCATCGCCTGTAATAGAAGATACCTTAACAATGGGAACATCTTCGAGATTGGTTCCTTCCAAAAATTCTGAAACTTCCAATTCCGCCAGTTCAAGCATTTCCTCATCAACCAGGTCGATTTTTGTAAGCACCACGATTCCATTTTGCACACCAAGCATTTCAATGATCTTTAAATGCTCGGCAGTCTGAGGCATGACACCACTATCGGCAGCAACAACAAGTAAAACAATATCAATCCCAAAAGCACCGGCGACCATTGTTTTAATAAAATCTTTATGTCCCGGTACATCTACAATTCCAAAAGATTCCCCGGAGGGTAAATTAAGATGTGAAAATCCAAGGTTGATTGTAATGCCCCGTTCCTTTTCTTCTTTGTGAGTATCGCAATCAATATCCGTCAGCGCTTTTATCAGCGCTGTTTTTCCATGATCTACATGGCCCGCTGTACCGATTATTAGATGCTTCATTGTTATTTTATTTGGGGATAAACATCCTTCAGGATTTTAGCCAGTTTTTCAAATTGTTCCTCCGGCACCGTTAAAACATCGAGGTATACATCCCCTTTCCTTAAAATAGAAACAACAGGAGATCGGTGCTTCATCAAACCAAAATAAAGCTTCTCTGCAAATTCTGATTTTTTCTTATTCGACTCAAGACTATTATCAATGCGTAATGCATAACTGTCAATTTCTTTTCCCGGCAATGCCCCTCCCCCACATTGACCTTTGCTTTCAACAAGGGTTGAAGGAATTTGATGTTTTGACAGAATTTTCTGTAACTTTCCAGCTTCACTCTTTATTTCTTCCGGCTTTTTCGTCATCATACTGAATAACATATTTTTCTCAATCAGTTCTTTGTCATCAAGATAATAAGACAAGGCCGCTTCCATCAGCGCAAGTGTTGTTTTTCCAACACGCAAAGCACGAACCATTGGTTCTTCTTTTAGGATGGCTATCAATTCCTTTTTACCTACTATGATACCTGCCTGGGCACCACCTAAAAGTTTATCTCCACTAAAACAAACCAGGTCAATACCGGTAGCCAGTGTTTGTTTTACATCCGGTTCTTCTTCAAATACCTTTAGGGATGTTTTTCTTAATAATCCGGAACCCATATCATAAACAACCGGCACTTTACTTTTTTTACCCAATGAAACAAGTTCAGTAAGAGAAGCCTCTTGTGTAAAACCCTGGATCACAAAATTCGATTGATGTGCTTTTAACAACAATGCGGTTTCCTTATTGACCTTTTCCTCGTAGTCTTTTATTTTGGTTTTATTCGTAGTACCAACTTCCACCATAACACAATCAGATGCAGCCATAATATCAGGCAACCTAAATGATCCTCCGATTTCTATAAGTTCACCCCTTGAAACGATAACTTCTCTTTCTTTCGCAAATGTCCTTAATATCAGCATTAATGCGGCAGCATTATTGTTAACCACCAGAATATCCTCAGCGCCGGTCAGGTATTTAAGCAGTTTAACCAGGTGGGTATTTCTGGATCCGCGTTCGCCTTTATCAAGGTCAAATTCCAGGTTATTGTAACCTTTGAGTATTTCAGCGGCTTCGGAAATAATAGCATCACTGAAAGGAGCACGGCCAAGATTGGTATGTACCACAACACCCGTAGCATTGATCACATTGCGGAGGCTCTTTTTTCTAAATTCTATTAGATCGTTGTCAATGATTGCTACTATTTCAGGGATGGATGAAACTTCACCGGATCTTAAAGATTGTTTTCTTATCCTGTCAATTGCACTGCGCATGATATACTTTACAAGGTCTTCATTATACTTTTCGATCAACGATTTGATCTCCGAAAGATTTAGTAATTTATCAATTCCCGGAAGGTTCTTTAAAGTTTCCTTTTTTGACTCCATTTAATTAGTCTGTTATTTAAAATCACATAAATAAAAAAGCAGAGAGGGCAGGGATCGAACCTGCCACAGCCGGTTTTATCCGTCTGTTACTGGTTTTGAAGACCAGGTGGAACACCAGTCCCGTCCTCTCTAACTAAAAAATTATCCCGGAAAACGGAAACATCACTGTTTCTTATGTCCGGGATAATTTGATTTATTTGTGAAATAACAAACTAAAAAATATTCAAATCAAATCAGCGCAACAAAATCATTTTTTCTGTTTGCGTATACTCACCGACACTTATTTTATAAAAATAATAACCGCTTTCTACAACACTTCCAATATTATTTGTTGCATCCCAGATTACATAATAATCTCCGGGGTTCTTTTGTTCAGCTACCAATTGTTTTACAATCTGACCCTTCAAATTGTAAACATCGATATTAACAAAACCTGTTTCGTTTAATGTATATTCAATCCTGGTATCCGTTGCAAAAGGATTTGGATAATTGCCGGTGGAAATAAATTGAGATATATTCTCTTTGAGTGAAGTTACCGGATTATATCCAATAAAGAAATTTACCATTTCACTCACCAGGAATGGCCTTAAACTCAATGTATCTCCATTTGCAAAAGCCCCCAATATGACAGAAGAAGCAATTGATTTATAAGCAATATTATCATTGACAAACATTCTGCCATAACCATCTTCACTGCTAAACATTAAGTCGCTTCCATTGTTTGATTCCAATCTATCTACACTATAATGAGGATCATAACCTCCAAGATAATAGTATGACAGATCTGCGGAAACATTATTAGGACCGCTTTTCAATTTTACAACTTCCTGCTCTGCCCCATCATTAATATACATTAAACCTAAATAATCAAAGAACGTTGTGCCGGTATGGTTCAGGCCAATATCGACACTTTCAATATAAAAACTACCTCCGCTTTCCAAGTAGTTGATCAATTTTGCCTGGTCTGCTGCATTTACAGTACCAGGAGGTGTGAGGCCTCAACTCACACAGAAGCACCCCATGGTGCTAAAAACCATATCATAGGTATCAAGATCATCCGGAAGAAAATGAACAACATTATATTCAAAACCTGCTTCATCCAACACTCTTTTTAATGCTGTCGAAGGTTGAATTTCATCTCCCTGAACCGGACATATTATGGTTTCAATTCCATTATCATTATCCCATACCAATATGCTAAATTCAATATCCGGTTTAATTCTTACAAAATGACTCTTTGAAACATTGTTCCCTTCAAACTCATCACCTTCAAACATCACAAATCCATAAAATGCAGTATTGTATGCAGCCGGTGAAAACCATTCAAATGAATATGATTTAGTTGCCTGTGGTTCCAGTTCATCCGGATCATCAATGCTACCAAGTAAGTCTCCTGTCTTGTGATCGAATAACTTAACAGTATAATCCGCAATAGAATTCAGGCCGGTATTCTTCACAACTACATCCCATGTACCACTTTCCATAAGTTCAATCTGTGTTGGCCCAGAAATTTCTGAAACAGCCAGATCATTATCCAAATAAACGGTAAGCATAATATTATGAACATCCCACCAGTTCCAGTTATAAGTATCATAACCATAAGTTCTAAATCTAAATTGCACATCCTGCCCGGCATAAGGTTCTAATGAAAACTCAATTTCCGTTCCGCCGGTTGCTCCCCAATTACCATTTGAAATTGCATAACTCCATAAAATATCCTCACCATTTTCATGAATGATAGAAATATCAGCCTTTTCATCAGACATCGTTGAAAATACATCGAGATATTGCGTAACGATCATTTCCCCAATGCTTTCGTGTAAACCGATAACCGGAGAAATTGCTGATGCATCAAAATTTGTAATAGACGGGCTCCAGTAAAATTCCAGCATGCTACCGGTAATCGTCCAGTTTGGCTCAACTGTCCAACCCTGTCCGGTACTGAAGTCTTCCTCCCAGAAAGGCGTCTGCGCTGATATTGGCAATTTAAACAGTAACACCAATAAAAGCAAAAAAAGAAATTTCTTCATAAGCTTCTTTTTTAAAATTTATACCGTAAAATTAAAACATATTTATATAGGACAATAAATTATTTTAAGTGGTTGTCTATAAAATTCTTATTATTGATAAATTTCATTTAAAGTTGTTAATTTGAATAACAATTACCTTATGAAATATTAAACACAAGTCATGCAAACAATTTTAGGAGCCGGTGGTGCAATAGGCATAGACCTGGCGAAGGAGTTAACAAAATTTACCAAAGAAATCAGGCTTGTTGAACGAAATTCCAAAAAAGTAAATGAAACTAATTCACGCTTTATGCAGATTCTCTGCGGATTGAAGAACTAAGGGCAGTTATCATCTTTTCAATGCTCATCCGAAGGGAGGCAAAATGTTCAGGCTTATAGACCATGGTCCCTTCTTTGAAAAAACTTTCAGAATCAGCGATATCTGGATTTGGATATGCCATTTCAGGGAAATCAAGTGGTGAAATTATTTTATCCAGGATAAATTCAGACCTGATATGATTGTATTCTTTCCAGAGGCGCAGAACATCCGGGTCCATGGCCCGGACCCCGAAAAATGAGCCCCAATTATAATCTATTACATCATTTAGTAAAACTCTTAACTGAACTGTCAACTCTTTAATATTTGAATGTAGATTCAATGGATTATTTGCTTAGAATATTTGTACGTAATATTATAACGTTTGTTTCTGAATTTCAATTGTATTTTTCATTACTTTTATCAATCATTTGAATATCCAATTGAATTGAATGATAATGAGATATTTAATTTTACTAATAGCAATTATTTGCATTTTCAATTCTTGTAGTAAACAAGAAGAAAAAAACAAACCACAACCAGTTCCTATAAATAAATACTCACTCGGACATGCCGGTAATTGGAAAATTTCGAGCACTCCTCTCAACTTTAGGTAACCTCTAAAAATCAATTTTTAAAACGTGAATTTGTGTATCCGATTTTTTAAGTAAATCTAACTAAGTTTAATAGCCCTTCAACAATCCGTATATACCTAAGTATCTGTCATATATATATTTT
>JAUVJI010000153.1 GCA_030596605.1 Bacteroidales bacterium | reverse complement strand
GTTTTGCTAATCTTGAACCTTACTACATCAAAAAGCAAATTGATGAAGTAAAGAATGTTTCTGATTTGGTGGTAATGGAATGGCACACAGGCCGCGAGTACTCTTTTAGCCCCAATGATAAATGTGATACCTGCATATTTTTGAGTATAGATAATAATGCTGATGAAAATTATTTTCCATTGGCGTATGCTCCCAACCCAAAGGATAGAGCCACTACGCAATTTGCCATTGACAATGGGGCAGATCTGGTTATTTGTCATCACCCTCACATAATGCAAGGTGTGGAACTCTATAACGGCAAGCTAATTGCCCATTCTCTCGGGGATTTTGTGTTTGATCTGGATTACCCGGAAACATATCCCACATTTATCCTGAATGCGAAAGTTGACGAAACAGGATTTTATGAATTTACCCTTACCCCGGTGTACATTGATGACTATATCCCACTAAAGGCTGAAGGAGGTTTGGGCTTGCATATCCTGGATGATCTTGCCCAGCGTTCAAAAGATATGGATACTTACCTGAAAATTGACAGGGATAGTGTTTTTGCAACGGTAATAATGGATACCGCAAGTATGCTTACTTACTTTATGGAAGATTCTGTTGAACTCCCTTTGGAAGAAGCAGCCAACATTTGGACAACTCCCCCACATCGTTTAAAAAAATTGGGAAGTATTTCATCTGTGAACAGCATTGAGCCAAACGGTACTTACGAATTCAGGTTGGGCAGAGAACTGATCTGGTTCGGCAATATGGAGGATGAAGGATGTACTTTGTGGAATTTGAACAGCTCCAAAGAAACCTATTGCGATACGGTCGCCTGTACAGGTGAGCGCTCAATCCAACATATAAGATTGACCAGTTCTCCTTCCAATATTGTTACGAATTTTGAGGAAAGAATAATTTGCCCTTCCGATACCATCAAATATTCACTCTGCGGTTATATAAAGACTCAAAATGGTGCAAATGTCACCATAGAGATACGATATAGTGAAGATCGTGATGGTTGGTATCTTCTCGGTACTGAAAATATTGGTGTCCAAATATATGGTGATACCCCATGGACTTTTTATCATCAGGAGCTTACTATTCCCGGGGGAACGAGGTTTTTCGATATTCGTTTAAACAGTGGTATTCCCAATTCGGATACGGCTTATTCATGGTTTGATAATGTGAGTGTTGTTCGTTGGGATGGATGGGCGGATTATGATATTTTGGAATCAATACCCACACCCAATGATTATTATTTCCTCCAGGTTAAATCATCCGACAATTCTGAGAACGTAGTTGTAAATTATTCTGAGGCCGCATATGAATCAGGCACACATATCATTGAGGTAGATTTGACAGTTTACCTTGAAGGCCCGTTTAACGGCACAGATATGGATACCGATTTAACCAATAATCCTGAGCTTGTCGAAGGATTCCCATTAAACCAACCCTATAATACAGCTCCGTGGAATTATGATGGAACAGAATCGGTTGTTTCCATTCCAAATCCTGATATAGTAGATTGGGTTTTGGTAGAATTGCGCGATACTACAGATGCTTCGCTGGCAACACCTGAAACAATGATTGCACAACAGGCTGCATTTTTATTGAATAATGGAAAAATTGTTGGTATGGATGGCAGTGGAGACAAGGCATGCCTTGTCTCTGCCACAATAACCAACAATTTGTATGTAGTAATTCATCACAGAAACCACCTTGCTATTATGTCAGCTAATCCGTTAACAGAAACCGGTGGGGTTTATACTTACGATTTTACTACATCCATTGACCAGGTATATGGCGAAAATGCCGGATATAAATCCATTGCTTCGGGAATTTACGGAATGGCAGGAGGTGATGCTGATGCAAGTGGAACGGTTAACATTGAAGATAAACTAATGTGGGAAATATTTAGTGGAACAAAAGGTTATTTACCAGCGGATCTGAATTTTGATGGCCAGGTTAATAATCCGGATAAGGATGACATTTGGATATTAAATACCAATACCAAATCATCGCAGGTGCCGGAGTAAAGTAACAAGTAAAGTAACAAGTAAAGTAATTTAGGGTCCAAGTCTCTCTTGCACACAAACAAGGCTGGAAGACTTGAACCATTGGAGGATACTATAGAGAAGTCAAATATACGAAATTATCTTGGTTCCAATTTCAATTGGTATACGTGAGTCAGGGCTGTTCAATTCTAACCAACTAAATAAACTGCAATAAATGTAAAATAATAAAATTCAATGGGTTAAGTGAAATTCGAAATTCTCTTTGAGAAACTTTGTGGCACTTTGTGAAATAGCTATACCACAGAGCTACACTAAGAAGCACAGAGTTACACAGAGAAAAATCTAAATATCATTTTTTAGAATTGAACAGCCCTGATACGTGAGTATTTGAAAATGAAAAAACCTTTGTTTATATTTTCAAAGTGCTAGTATTTATTATTGCCCAAAAGCAACCCTTATATCCGGATTATCATCAAATAAGTAAAAAATCAAAATATACTATTCAAGCAATTTTATAGCATTGAATCAAAACAGAATTAATAACCTAATAAGGATACAATGAAATTAAAAGGATCAATTATTAGTGCGGCTTTCATCTTGAGCATTTTTGTAACAGTCCTAATCTTTGTGGATTTTTTAGCCCTGTCCGATATTAACCAGGACTATGTAAGTACTAATGTATTAGAATTAATAGAGGTAGATATCTCAAATGAATTACCTGAATGGGCTTCAGCCAAATTGGAGTGGGGTTTTATAAAACTAAGCCTACTTCTGAAGTCTATTTTTATGGTAGTTATTATTATTGCTTTGGCGAAGGTTGTGGGTAAGAAATAGAAATCTCATTTAAGAACTTCTTGTTTGGACTAAAACAAAAAGACCGGATGAGTGAAACGAATCAACTT
This sequence comes from Bacteroidales bacterium, assembly GCA_030596605.1. Lineage (GTDB taxonomy): Bacteria > Bacteroidota > Bacteroidia > Bacteroidales > JAADJA01 > JAADJA01. Next base: position 8,840 of record JAUVJI010000153.1, on the reverse strand, counting down.
CTTCCTTTAATTCAGAGCGGCAAATTCAGAAATAAAAAATAGTTCATATCTTTATGCTAAAATTTGGATTATGCCCAATCTGCGTCCAATGAAACCAAAATTCATAATTGCTATTACAATTAAAGTATTCCTAATCATTTCTTTGAATATCAATTGTCAAACTTGGCAACAATCAGATAGTTTACGCCAGGTTTACCAGGAAAAATATAGTTATGATACAGCTTTAATATATGCTGAAAAGGCATTGCTCTCTGTTGAGGAAAATGTTGGTTTATACGATACTATTTATGCTAACATGTTGTATGAAATGCTATCAATACATTATGATTTGGGTAATTATGATAAAGCAATCGAATATGGATTGAAAGAAACTGCACTGCGAAAAGAGATACAAGGTGAAACACATGTCCAATATGTGGGATCACTACTGAATTTAGGTCTTTGCTATAAATTGGCAGGAGACTTTAAGACAGCCCAATCAACCTATATTGAAGCTGTTAATGTATTCAAGAATCATCTTGGTGAAATGTATCCCGAATATATTATCGCCCTAAATAATCTGGCTGCTTTGAATGCAACAATAGGTTTGTATAAAAAAGCTGAATATTTATATGTTAAGGCTATGAATATCTGTCGGGAACTATTGGGTGAGAAAGATCCGGAGTATTTAAATTTACTAAATAACCTGGCACAATTATACCTTGAAACAGGAAAATATGAAAAAGCAGAAAAATGGTTTATTAAAGCAAGGGATTTATATAAGGAGGTGTTGGGAGAAGATCATCCTGAATATGCCATTGTATTAAATAATATGGCAGGACTGTACTTCTATTTGGGCGATTATGAAAAAGCAGAAGTTTTGTTTAAAGAAGTGATCAGTATTGAAAAAGAGATTTATGGAGAAAAACACACTTCCTATCTTTTTACATTAGTCAACGTGGCAGCATTTTATACGGAGATTGGAAGATACAGGGAGGCTGAGGACATATTGATCAATGCTCAAAGTGTATTTAGCGAGTCCCTTGGTGAAAAACATTTATATTATGCTATAACCTTGACCAACCTTGCTGATTTATACTTAAAAATGGGCAATTCATTGAACCTGGCTAATAATAAAATTACAATTTACAAAAAGGCTGAACCCTTTTACCTTGAGGCCATAAATATTGAAAAAGAGATTTTAGGAATAGACCATCCCAGATATGCTAATTTATTTATCAATCTGGCGCGTTTGTATATGGCTATTGGAAATACTGCTTCGAATGTTGAAGATGCAAATAAAATGTATCAAAAAGCTGAACCGTACTTTGTTGAAGCATTGAAAATCCATAAAAAAGTACTCGGTGATAAACATCCAAATTATGTATTTACCTTATATTATTTGGCGGAGTTATATCACTTAATGGGTAAACAAAAACAAGCCGAATCTATGTATAAAGGTGGGATTGCAATTACCAATCATAATATCACAGAAAACTTTTCTTTTTTGTCGGAAGCAGAGAAGGAAAACTATTCAAAAGATGCATTGGTTCATTTTCAAAAATTTAACTCTTTTGCTTTTGAAAGAAAAAAATACTATCCAGAAATTGTAAGAGATGTATACAACATTGCACTTCAGAATAAAGGATTGTTATTAAAATCTACTTCGATTTTACGTGAATCAATATATAGCAGTTCTGATACTACGTTGATTTATCAGTTTGAAAATTGGATTGATTATAAAAAAGAGCTTTCACGGCACTACTCTCAGGTTGATGTTAAGGATGACAATACCATTAAATATCTTGAAGAACAAACGAATGCAATTGAAAAGGAACTTGTGACCAATGCTGCCGATTTTAGTGATTTCAAAAGCTCTTTGCAGATATCATGGTTGGATGTAAAGGATCATTTAAAACCTGGAGAAGCAGCCATTGAGTTCATTCATTTCGATTATTTCAATAAAACCTTTACCGACAGTACTTTTTATTTTGCTTTGGTAATTAAGGAAGATAGCAAATACCCGGAAATGGTTTATTTATTTGAAGAGGAACAATTACAAGAAACCATTAAAAGATCTTCAAATATTAATACTTCACAACTCATAACTAGTTTATACGGCCAAAGCCGTGGTGTAGCTATTTTGAACAAAGGTAACCACGTAACTTATGGCGATTCTCTTTATAATTTGATTTGGCAGCCCCTTGACAGTCTATTGAATGGTATAGAAACGGTTTATTACTCGCCGTCAGGCCTATTACACACCATTTCATTTGCAGCAATACCGGTAGAATCCAATCAATATTTATCGGATAAGTACAACTTGAATTCCGTTAGCACAACCGGCAATTTGGTTAAGGAAGATGATAATATTAACTTTAAAAAAGAAGGTGTGATCTGCTGCATTTACGGGGGATTAAAATTTGATGTTGATATGGAAGTAATGGTAATGAACTCGAAACAGTACAACAGTTATAAACTTTATGAGGAAGATGAGGAAGATTTTTTTGAATACGATACACATATTGAAAACTGGAATTATTTGGAAGGTTCACTTATTGAAGCAGAAAGAATTGGAGAAATTTTCAGTAATCAAAATGTACAGGTTAATTTGCTAACCGATGAAAGCGGAAATGAAGAATCTTTTTCAAATCTTTCAGGGGTCAATTCCCCGGAAATCATCCACTTTGCTACCCACGGATATTTCTTTCCTGATCCTAAAAAACGAAAAGGGATTGATACCCTTCATACGATTCAGTATGTTTATAAAAGATCGGATAAACCTTTGCTTCGATCCGGTTTAATATTAGCAGGCGCCAATAATGCATGGCAGGGTGATTATCCGGTTGAAAAGATTGAAGATGGAATTTTAACTGCATATGAGGTTTCATGCATGAATCTTTCCAATACCAATCTTGTTGTTTTATCCGCATGTGAAACTGGACTCGGACAAATACAGGGAAGTGAAGGAGTTTATGGCTTACAGCGTGCATTTAAAATGGCCGGAGTGGATAACCTGATCATGAGTTTGTGGCAGGTACCTGATAAAGAAACAGTTGAATTTATGGAAACCTTCTATAATAATTGGTTGGGTGGTATGGATATTAGAGATGCTTTTCGAAAAACTCAGGATAAAATGAAGCAAGAATATGACCCATATTTTTGGGCAGCATTTGTTTTACTTAAATAAATTTGGAATGGCTTTTTGCTTTTAGCGATTCTTAATAGATAATACTTGTCTGGCTTTCTTCTAACTTCTAACTTCCGACTTCCGACTTTTCTCTTCTAACTCCTCAAAACCTCCCTAATATCCTCAATGATCTTTTTCGCCAGATGTTCTGCTTTACCCTCAGAATCACTTTCAGAATAGATGCGGATAATAGGCTCTGTATTGGATTTTCGCAGGTGCACCCATTCCTTGTCAAATTCAATTCTTATTCCATCTTCAGTATTGATTGGATTCTTTTTGTATTTCTCTTGAATTTCACCTAAGATATCATCCAACACAAACTCCGGATTTAATTCAATCTTATTTTTGGAGATAAAATAATTTGGATAAGAGTTGCGTAAACCAGAACATTTTTTCCCGGATTTTGCAAGATATGAAAGAAACAAGGCAATTCCCACCAATGCATCCCTTCCATAATGCAGTTCAGGCAAAATTACACCACCATTACCTTCCCCTCCAATTACTGCTTTAACTTCTTTCATTTTTTCAACCACGTTCACTTCACCAACAGCAGAAGCAAAATATTTTCCACCAAATTTTTCGGTTAAATCACGTAATGCTTGTGATGAAGACAGGTTGGAAACAGTATTGCCTTTTTGGTTCTGCAAAATATAATCGGCGACAGCTACCAGGGTGTATTCTTCTCCAAACATATCTCCATTCTCGGTGATAATTGCCAGCCGGTCTACATCCGGATCAACAACAAAACCGAGATCAGATTTGGATTTCTTAACAACCTCCGAAATCTCTCCCAGATTTTCAGGTATAGGTTCGGGATTATGAGGGAAACGGCCATTGGGTTCACAATACAGCTTCTCTACTTTATTAACACCCAAAGCATTTAATAATTGAGGCAATGCCAGTCCACCGGTTGAATTAACACAATCAATGACTACCTTGAAATTGGATTTTTTAATTGCCTCCGTGTCAACGAGGGGCAGTTCAAGTATTTTTGAAATGTGATAATCAATAAATGAATTATCTTTCCGGCACTTTCCAAGTGAATCAACATTTGCATATGTAAAATCTTCTTTTTCAGCTAATGTCAGAACTTCCTCTCCTTCTTTAGCCGAAATAAATTCTCCATTACTTTTCAGCAGTTTTAAGGCATTCCATTGCTTTGGATTATGACTGGCAGTAAGGATGATACCTCCATCAGCTGCTGTTTTTGTTACTGCCATTTCAATGGTGGGAGTAGTGGACAGACCCCCATCAATTACATCAACACCCATACCCATCAGAGTACCGATTACGATATTGTTGACCATTTCACCCGAAACCCTTCCATCCCGACCGACTACAATGGTGATTTTATCATTCTCTTTACTGTTTTTGATGAAAGTTGCAAATGCCGATGTAAATTTTACAAGGTCAATCGGGCTTAAACCCTCGCCCGGTTGGCCGCCTATAGTCCCTCTAATACCTGATATTGATTTAATTAATGTCATTAATGCTTGTTTAAAATTTGGGTGGTAAAATTATAGTTTTTGTTATTGGTAATAACATTTACTTTTATAGCTTTGTAAAAAATTTGAGAGAGTAATTGTATGGAGTATTTCGAAGGTCACGAGGATGAGCAAATGAAAACGCTGGTTGTAAGGTTTGACAAAATGTTGCAAAGGGGGGACCACTTTTTTTTCGATGTGGATGAGTTTGAATTGATCATAGATCATTACTTACTTAGTAACCAGTTGGATAAAACTAATGTTGCCATTCAATATGCCATGGAGCAACATCCGCGTATATCATCCTTCATGCTCAAAAAAGCCCAATTACTTGTTTCATCCGATAATATCAACAAAGCGCTTGAATTACTTGCTGAGGTTGAGGACATCGAGCCTGAAAATCCAGAAATTTTTATGACAAAGGCGAGTATTTACAGTCAGCTTAAGCGCTACGAAAAGGCCATAGAGGAATACAATAAAGCCATTAAAGAGGCTGAAGACCTTGAGGAAGTATTTACCAATATCGCTTTTGAATATGAAAACCTTGGGAATTATGATAAAGCCATTGAATATTTGATAAAGGTACTTGATATCAATCCTTCAAATGAAGCTGTTGTCTATGAGCTTTCCTTTTGTTTTGAAATATCAAATAAAACCACAGACAGTATCAAGTTTTTCAAAGAGTTCCTGGACAAGAACCCGTATTCCAAGGCCGCTTGGTTTAATCTCGGCATTGCTTATAATAATCGTGAAGAATATGAAAGCGCTATAGATGCTTATGATTTTGCCATTGCCATAGAGCCGACCTTTGCTTCAGCATATTTTAACAAAGCCAACTCTCTTGCAAATCTCAATCTTTATGAAAAGGCCGTCGAGTTATACCAGGAAACATTTCGGTATGAGGAGCCGGAGGCCATGACCTATTATTATATTGGAGAGTGTTTCGAGAAAATTAAGAAATTTGATAAGGCTAAAAATAATTATCGAAGAGCCATTGAACTTGATCCACTGCTCGCTGATGCCTGGCTTGGAATCGGTTTAATATATGAAGAAATAGAAAAGCTAAAGGTGGCTATTAATCACATTAAAAGAGCAGTTGAGATTGAGCCTGCCAATGCAGAGTTCTGGTATATGCTGGGCGACATTCAATACAAAGCCGATTTACTGGATGATGCAAAAGATTCCTATAAAAAAGTGACAAAACTTGATCCTCAGAATCCTGAAATATGGCTGGATTATTCACATATCTTCACCTTCGGAAAAGATTTTGAAACTGCACTTGATTGTATAAATGAAGGTATCAGGGAACAACAAGACAATTCGGAGTTTGTTTACAGGAAGTTCGTTTATCTTTTAAAAAACCGGCAACACAAAGAAGCATACACTGTTCTGGAGGAAGCATTATTAATGAACTATACAAACCATAATCAGATTTTTGAATACGATCCCAAATTGCAAAATGATAATAACTTGTTGCGGATTATTGAACTATATAAATGATAAAGGTTTTTCTATCATTTTAGCATTTATTCCCGTACGTACGGGATTCCACTAAATTCGTAGTAGTACCATGACAAATTATATATTTCTGATTTTAAAGGGTATTGCCATGGGAGCTGCCAATGTGATACCCGGTGTTTCAGGTGGAACTATGGCATTGATAACCGGAATTTTTGAACGCCTTATAGATGCCATCAAATCTTTTAATATCAAAGCTATTAAGCTTCTGCTTTCATTTAAATTAAAAGAATTTGCAAAGCATGTGGATCTGTATTTTCTGATCGCTGTTTTTGCCGGTATTGCTATTGCGATTATTACACTTGCCAAACTTTTCGGATTTCTGTTCGACAACTATCCTGTTTATATCTGGTCTTACTTTTTCGGCCTTGTCCTTGCTTCTGTTTATTTTGTTGGCAAAACTGTAAGCAAATGGACATTAAGTGTAATCATAACTTTTATAATTGGAACGGCAATAGCGGTAGTGATTTCGGTGTTAAATCCAGCCACAGAGAACAGCGGCTTTGTTTATCTTTTGCTTTGTGGCGTTGTTGCCATGTGCAGCATGATTTTACCAGGTTTGTCCGGTTCCTTCGTGTTGATACTAATGGGTAACTATCAACTGGTGATGATTGATGCCATTAATGACAGGAATTTAGGAATCTTAATTCCGGTTGTTATTGGAGCTGCACTTGGACTGTTAGTTTTTTCTCACATTCTTTCCTGGATATTTAAACGATACAGGGATCAGACAATATCTTTGTTAACAGGATTTATACTTGGATCGCTAAGTATATTGTGGCCCTGGCAAAAACTAATATATCTGAAGGATGAGGTGGGTGAAATTATACTAAAAAAGGGTGAACCAATCGTTATGAAATACGAAAGGATTTTACCTGATACTTTTAATACGGAAGTTATTTTAGCCATTGTTTTTGCAGCAGTTGGTATATTAAGTATCTGGGCAATTGAAAAAGCTACCATAATGAAATCGAAATAATGGAATTTCAGATTTGAATCATTCATGAAATTATACGGACTGATCGGCTATCCATTATCACATTCCAAATCGCAGGAATACTTTCTAAAAAAATTTAATGAACAAGATATTTCTAACTGTGATTACAAGTTATTCGAATTGGAAGACTTAATATCATTTCCAGAATTAGTCAGGAATACTTCTGAACTAGCAGGATTAAATATTACCATACCTTTCAAGCAAAGCATCATATCATACCTTGACGAAATTAACCCAACAGCAAAAAAAATAGGCGCTGTAAATTGTATTAAGATTGAGAAAAGCAATGAAAAGATTCATTTGAAAGGATTTAATACTGATGTTTTTGGATTTGAATCATCATTAAAACCAATATTGAAACCATGGCATAAAAAAGCCCTAATCCTTGGTACAGGCGGGAGTTCAAAAGCAGTTGCACACGTTTTAGAGAAGCTGGAAATTGAACATATTTTTGTATCGAGAAATCCAGTCATTCCTGAACCAATCAACTACCATCAACTTAATAAGGATATAATTGAAGAACATACTTTAATCATCAATACTACACCGGTCGGGATGTTCCCAAATACAAATATTTCACCGGCTATACCATATCAGTATCTAAACAAAAATCATCTGCTGTTCGATTTGGTTTATAATCCGCAAGAGACTTTATATATTAGAAAAGGAAAAGAAAAAAGTGCGACAATTAAAAACGGATTGGAAATGCTCTATTTACAAGCTGAAAAATCGTGGGAGATTTGGAACAGTTAACTTTGTTGATTGAATAAAATAATCATCCCTTCTAATTTTCCCTTTCGAATAATTTTTACCTTTACCTCCTAATTTAATTCTGACTTGAACCATGATAAATTTCAGGTTAAATAGCAAAGATATTTCCTATAGGGGCGATCCTGAAAGATCTTTACTTGACTTCCTCAGAAATGACCGGCATATCACCTCTGTAAAAGATGGTTGTTCAGGACAGGCAGCGTGTGGAACATGTTTGGTTGAAATAAATGGGAAAGCAAAGCTTTCATGCACATCAAAATTAAAGAACCTGAATGATGCAGAAATAATCACGCTTGAAGGAGTTCCGGAAGATATCAAATCGGAATTAGCAAAATCCTTTGTTAAGAAAGGGGCAGTCCAGTGTGGATTCTGCACACCGGGCATTCTAATGCGTACCAAAATCCTTTTTCAGGATAAACCTAATCCTACCAGGGATGAAATAAAAAAAGCGCTTAATTTAAATTTATGCCGGTGTACAGGTTACAAGAAAATAGTTGAAGCCATAGAGCTGGCAAGCGAAAAACTAAGATCAGGTGCAGAAATAATTATTAAAAACGAGTCAGGTAAAGTTGGAACATCATTACCAAAATACTCAGCCATTGAAACAGCATTGGGGCAGCGACTTTTTATCAATGACATTAATATAGAAGGAATGTTGCATGCTGCCCTTAAGTTTTCAGATTTTCCCAGGGCAAAGATTCTGAATATTAATACTTCAGATGCAGAAAAACTTGAAGGTGTTATTCGAATTTTTACCGCAACAGATATTCCTGGACAACAAAAAACAGGGCTTATATTTAAGGATTGGCCTTTGATGATCGGTGTTCAGGAAACCACAAATTATATTGGCGATGTATTGGCTGGGGTAGTTGCAAAATCAAGAGATATAGCCCGAAAAGCT
>JAUVJI010000052.1 GCA_030596605.1 Bacteroidales bacterium | reverse complement strand
TGAACAGGATTGACTATAGACTTGGTGTAAAATACTCAATGTCATATCTTCAACTAAGAGATACCCGAATAAATGGATTTGGTATAACATTTGGTGTAGGTTTACCATTAAGAAGTTTAGCAGTTAGGGGATCCAGATCAAAAATCAATCTGGGCATTGAAATAGGAAGACGAGGCACTTTGGATAGAGAATTAATACAGGAAAACTATATTAATGTATATTTGGGAGTATCAATTTATGAACGATGGTTCATTAAAAGAAGATATAATTAGTAAAAAGTTAAAAGAATAATAATTAAATTTGTAAAATTAATGCTTAAAATGTTTAATTTAAGATATTTAGAAACCATGAAATTTTTAAAATCAGTATTATTTGTTTGTTTATTAATAGCAATGTCAATTCTTGCAAATAAGGTTCAAGCACAAACAAGTGAATCAAAATATGGTGCTGATAGTGTTACGTGCGTAATGAACAACTCATTGTACTATGAGTTTTATAAACAATGGAAAGCGAGCAATTATAAAAACGAATCATGGAATGATGCGTTTGAGCCCTGGAGATGGGTGTTTAAAAATTGCCCTAAAAGTACAATCAATATTTATTTGCATGGTGAAAAACTTATTAAAGAAGTGATTAAAAATGAAACTGACAAAGAGAATAAAGAAAAATATATTGATACTCTAATGCTTGTATATGATAACAGAATTCAATACTTCGGAAAAGAAGGCTTTGTTCTTGGGAAAAAGGGGGTAGATTTATACAAGTTACGGCCTACCGCGTATGAAGAAGCGTATAACATCCTTAAAAAGTCTATTTCATTGGAAGGGAACAAATCAGGTGGACCAAATCTGATATATTACTTTAGATCTGCTGAAAAATTGGTAAAAGCCGAAAAAGCGGAAAAAACTATTTTGGTAGATATTTATGATCAAACCAGTGAGATAATTGAATATAATTTAAAAGAATACCAGGCAAAAAATGATACTAAGAATATTACCAACTGGGAGAATATAAATGGCAATATTGAACTATCTTTTGAACCTTATGCAACTTGCGAAGACCTTATCAGCATTTATACAATTAAATTCAATGAAACTCCAAACGATATAGATTTACTCAAGAAAATAACAAAAATTCTGGATAAAAAAGATTGTACAGACTCAGACCTATTTCTTCAAGCCACAAAAAACCTTCATAGTTTAGAACCTACAGCCCGTTCAGCTGAACTGATGGGTAAAATGTACATTAAAAAAGAAGATTATAATGTGGCAGCAAAGTATTTGCAAGAAGCAATAGATCTTTATGAAGATGATAATGACAGGGCAGATGTTCATTATCTTCTTGCCAATGTTTATTTCCAGATTAAACGCTATTCACAAGCCCGGACAAATTGCTATGAGATTATTAAAATCAGACCAAATGATGGTAAAGCATACGTATTGATTGGCGATATGTATGCATCTAGTGCAAAAGAATGTGGAGATAATGATCTTACAAGCAAAGTTGCTTACTGGGTAGCGGTTGATAAATACTATAAAGCAAAATCAGTTGATCCTTCTGTTGCTGAACTGGCAAACACAAAAATCAATACGTTTTCACAGTATTTTCCGGCAAATGAAACCATTTTCTTCTATGATCTTCAAAAAGGTGATTTATACACTGTTGAATGCTGGATAAATGAAACAACTAAAGTTAGAACTTCAGACTAACATCTTTTACATCAGGTGACTACATCTGTAAAACTTACTAAATATTTCATAACTCTTACCAAGAGCGCTATTATTTTATCCATAATAATGGTAATCTTTTCGTGTGAAAATGATATAAATACAATTAATTCATTGTCGCAAATTGATTCACTTCCTGTAGAATTGGGCCGTGATATTGAAGTATATTATAGTGACTCCGGAATGTTAAAGGCTTTTTTAGTCAGTCCCCTTATGAAAAGATACGAGGAAGAGGATACATACATTGAATTTCCTGATGGATTTAAAATTATTTTCTATGATTCTATAATGAATCCAAAATCACAGATCACAGCAAATTACGGTATCCGATTCGAAAAAGATAAAATAATGGAGGCTAAATATAATGTTGTAGTTATTAGTATAGAGAAAAACGAACAACTTGACACTGAGCACCTGGTTTGGGATGAAAGAAAAAGAACTATCGTTTCAGATGTTTTTGTTAAAATAACCAGGTCGGATGAAGTACTTTATGGTGATGGCCTTATATCGGATCAGGATTTTGAAAAATATACCATTAAAAATCCAACGGGTGAATTTCAAATTAAACCTGATGAACAATAAACTCGCATACTTAGATGAATAATTGGTTCATAGTAATAATATCACTTATTTTATCTGCTCTTTTTTCAGGTTTGGAAATAGCCTTTATCAGTTCAAATAAGCTTAGAATTGAGTTAGATAAAAACAAAGGTCTTTTTTCTGCCAGGTTACTTTCCGGGTTTATACAAAATCCATCGAAACTTTTAGGTGCCTTGCTGCTTGGAAATAATATTTCGCTGGTAATTTATGGTATTGCTATGGCAAAAATTCTGAAACCGGCAATAACAGATTTGCTTACCCTGCAATACGCCACAGATTTTTCCATTCTTGTGATACAGACAATAATATCAACCATTCTTATTCTTATTGTAGCTGAATTTATTCCAAAGGCACTTTTTCGAATAAATCCGAACACAATCCTGAATATATTTGTTGTACCGGTAAAAATATACTATTGGTTGTTCTATCCATTTATTCATTTTTTAGTCTGGATTTCAGAGCAAATTCTGCAATGGTTATTCAGGTTAAAATTTTCAAAGCAGGATTATACTTTCAGCGCGGTAGACCTTGACAATTACATTAAAGAATTTGCTCCGGAGGGGAGGGAAGAAAGTGATGTTAAACAAGAAATCCAGATGCTTCAAAATGCTATTGATTTCAGAAATGTTAAGCTAAGGGAGTGTATGATCCCAAGAACTGAAATTACTGCTCTTGAGCAAAATGACAGCATTGATGAATTGAAAAAAAATTTTATTGAATCCGGATTTTCAAAAATTCTCATATACCAGGAATCAGTGGATAATATCATTGGATTTGTGCACTCTTCTGAGATGTTTACCAATCCAAATAATATTAAATCCATAACCAGGACGATTCCTATTGTTCCTGAAACAATGTTGGCCAATAATGTTTTGAGTATGTTTATTAAAGAACATAGAAGTATTGCTCTTGTTGTAGATGAGTTTGGCGGGACATCAGGTATAGTTACAATGGAGGATATTATTGAAGAAATTTTTGGCGAAATAGAGGATGAATATGATGTGGAAGAATTAATTGAAAAACAATTAACTGATAATGAATATATATTATCCGCCAGACTTGAAATCGATTATCTGAACGAAAAATACAACTTTGATCTCCCTGAATCAGAAGACTACGAGACGCTCGGTGGTTTAATAATTCAAATTCATGAAAGTATTCCAAAACAAAATGATTACATTCGGAGCGAAACTTTTCTTTTTAAAATAACAAAAGCGAGTGATACAAGAATTGAAGAGGTTCATTTAACATTAGGTGACAGGTAATCAAAATATTCCTTTTACAATCATCAACTTACACAGCTGTATTTAAAATAACAATTTATTTTAATTTAACTTCCTCCAATTAATTTAGATATTGTACATTTGCAAACTATTTTAAAAAAATGAAATTATGGCGCTTATTGGTACTATTAGAAAGCAATCAGGATTATTAATCATCATCATTGGAGTTGCACTTGCAGCTTTTGTATTGGGCGATTTTCTGAAACCAAGATCAGGTAGGGATATTCAACCTCTTGCTGAAGTTTTAGGTGAAGATATTTCATATCAGCAGTTTGATGCAAAATATGAACAAAACCTTGAAAATCAAAAAAGAAACCAAAATAAAGAGAACATGTCGCAAGATGAGATTTTCAGATTAAAGCAACAAACCTGGGATCAGATAATTCAAAAAATTATTTTGGACAATGAATACAATCAACTGGGACTGGTTATTTCTGCAGATGAACTTTTCGATCAGATTCAAGGAGATGAACCACACTCTTATATTCTTCAATATTTTAAAGATCCTGAAACTCAACAATACAACCCCGAATTGGTAAGAAATTATATAAAGCAACTTGATCAAATGGATGCTGCTTCCCGTAGTCAATGGGATAATTTTGTTGAGGCAATTAAAGAAGATCGTGAAAAAATGAAATATAAGAACCTGATCTCAAAAGGCTATTTTATGCCTGATACTTTTCTTTACAGGGATTTTAGTGAAAAAAAGATTTCTGCTAAAATCAGGCTTGTTGGTGCAAGGTACAATACTATTGATGACAGCCTTGTAACAGTTACAGATGATGATTTGAAAAAATACTATAACGATTACAAACAGAACTATAAGCAAGAAGCTTCAAGAGACATTGACTATGTTATTTTCGATGTAAAACCTTCAGCAAAAGACAGGAAAACCATTAGGGAACAGGCATTTGACATTTATGAAGATTTTAAAACTACCGAAAGTGTTCCTATGTTTGTAAACACTGAATCAGACAACAGGTATGACAGTACATTTTTCAAATCAGGGGAACTGCCTGTAAGAATGGATTCAACATTGTTTAATTCAGAGGTTGGAACTTTTATTGATCCTTATATAGAGGATAACGCCTGGCACATGGCTAAATTAATGGAAACGCAGTACAGGCCTGATTCAATGAAAGCAACTCATATTCTTATTACTTATGCCGGTGCGGTGATAGCTGGTGAAGATATGACCAGAACTAAGGATGAAGCCTCTGCTTTGGCCGACAGTTTACTGAATGTTGTAAAAGCATCACCTGACAAAATTGAACTTTTGGCTAAAGAACTTTCAGATGATCCTTCGGCTGCTGAGAACTCAGGCGATTTAGGATGGTTTGCTGACGGATCAATGTTTTATCCTTTTAATAATGCTGTTTTAACAAATGATATTGGCACTTTTACCATTGCAGAAACCAGGCTTGGCTTTCATATAATTAAAGTTACTGATAAGTTTGAACCAGTGAAAAAGGTAAGGGTGGCTATTATTGATATCAATATCAACCCAAGCCAGGAAACTTTTCAGGATGAGTTTACAAGAGCAAGTGAATTCCAAGCAAAAGCAAACAGTTTAGATGCATTTGATACTTTGTCAACTAATCTGGGTCTGAATAAACGATCTGCACCACGATTACAAAAAATGGGTAACAGAATTGCAGGACTTGATTATGCGCGTGGTATTATTGGTTGGACTTTCAGGGAAGGTATTGAAGTTGGTTCTGTTTCAGATGTTATTACAATGGAAAGTAAATATGTTGTTGCCATTGTAACTGCAGTCCACGAAGAAGGCATTCCTGCAATGGATGAAATAAGAGAAACAATGGAACCTTTGGTTGCAAAAGAATTGAAAGGAGATATCATGATTCAGAGAATGGATGAAATATCAGCCGGATCGAGCGATATTATCCAGATTGCTGCAACACTAAATTCAAAAGTTGATACCGTTGATAATGTGAATTTTCAATTAAGAAATATTTCAGGCTATGGGAATGAAGCCAATGTACTTGCAAAAGTATTCGCCTTGGAACCCAATGTATTGTCAAAGCCGATCAAAGGAAATAATGCTGCCTTTTTTGTTATTGTAGATGAAGTTACGCAGCCTGGCGAAAATGAAGATTACAAAATATACAAGAGACAGTTATTGTCTAACTTCACAGCTAAGGTGAACAATAATTCGTTCACCAAGACATTGGAGGAGGAAGCAGGAGTTGTAGATAATAGGTATTTGTATTATTAGGAAATATAGAATCATAAAAAAACCACCTTTTCCAAGAAAAGGTGGTTTTTTTATGTGAAGATAAATTTTATTCTTCGGTTTTTATTGTTAATTCAGCTGCCTGAAGTATTTCTCGTGATTCTTCGTGATAGATATAAGCTATAACATTTAATTCAGTGATATCAGTAAGCCAATTTTCATTTATTGAATAATCAACTGAATAAGAATATTCTTGTCCAGCTACAATTGTTCCATCGGTTGAAATATTGTCGCCATTTACGCTATTAACAGCATCCCTTAAAATATTATGATGTACATAATCCAGCCAGTCAGGTGATGGCCCAACACTTGGTTCATTATTCTTTTGCGGTGAAACAATTCCATCTTCAGCAACCATAATTACCAATTTAAAAACACCAGCCAGCTGCTGTATGAAATTTGCTGAAACAATTATTGAAACTACATTTAAGTTTGGATAATAAATATTTGTTATTTTCATATTGATTACACTTTCCTTTGCCAACTCCAATTGATATACTGTTTCCCATTCACCATTTGTAAATGACAAAATTTGATTTCCGTTATATTCAACCCGGTTGATTGTTGCAGCAGGCCATCCGGCAATACTGTACTGGTTAAATATCTCATCACCAGTTTCGCATCTGTAATCAGCAGTATAATATCCTGATCCATCAGGTTCAGCATAATATCCTGAATGAACACCATAGATAATAAGACGATGGTCATCCTCTATAGACCACTCATGAGCTACTATTGCAGCTTCGGCACAATTCGGACATTTTTGCCCGGTAAAATCTTCAAGCAATACCTGTTTTTGTGTTACAAGTGTGGAGTCGATAACATATAAGGTGTCCAGAAATCCATCGGAGGTAGTTATATTAGATACCAATTTAACGGGTTCATCAATTTTATCACAAGATGTCCAAAACATTCCAAATATTCCTGTGATTAGCACTAATATTGAGATTTTATATTTCATTCTATTATCTCTTTTTTATGTTAAAATGAGCTGGTAATAGTTAACGTTAAACCGGTAGATGCAGGAACATAACGGCAAACACCCCCTACACAAAGTAACCCTTCACGTTGTCGTCCGTACCGTAATGATATACGATTTGTTTTTTGAGTAAATCCAAAAGAAACATTGTAATAATGTACCTGCATATCACTGGCAGGATTACCATAGTTGTATTCATCCTGAACCGAGAAGAACCAATGAGGAGAAATGTTGTATTCCAACAGCAGTGCAATCCAGTCCCCATCTTCTTTTCTAATTTTCAAGTCTTCACCAGATATCACAAAAACATCACTTCCGTCATCTTTTGTCCACAATCCTTGTAGCTCTGCCCTGAGTGAATGCTTTCTATTAAACTTATATGTAAAATCGACGACTCCAATATTTGCCAGTACAAAAAAGTCTTTATCAAAAATATCATCTTCAATTACATGTAGGTTATATAACTGTCTGTAATAGCCTGCCTTAATCTTGATTTTCTTATTTATTTTGCGTTCAAACATTAAACTAAAATCTCTGTAGTATGGGATGTCTCCCATTGAGAAGAAAGTGGCTTTGTATCCGTCAGTTCCGGTAGAGTCAATAGGAATATCGGGTGCTATTTGTTCTTTCTTGATCGAATTTGCAAAGGAATAATTCAATGTTAAAGTCGTACCATACTTACCACCCACTTTAGATTTTTTAGGAATTGTATAAATTACTTCACCCTGAATTCCAAACTCCCCATTTGGTTTGGTTGCATAAGGATACATGGTGGCCAAACTGTATTGGTGTTCCTTTGAAATAGCCGGCAAATAATTTATATCCAGCATGGGCGGATTACCGGCCTCGGTACGTTTAGATTTGTAATGCATGTTATCAATCCATTTAGCTGATAAAAAAACTCCAAATCCTTTCGTCGAATAAGAAATTGTTGAATAAAGAGCCTGCCCTTTTTTATAAATAAAATTGTTTGTTGCATTCGGATCATTACCTTTTTCAGCATATTCAGCATAAAAATTGAATCTCCCCCATGCAAGATTCATCCTGTATGCCCAGGCGCCTACATTTACAGGAAGATCATACTCATAAGTTTTTCTATTGAGATAATTGATAGTATCATCATTTATCACTTCATAATAAGTAGAGTCACGTGTAAAGCCTTTGGCAATTGCTTTTTCGTACCTGCTAACAAAACTTCCTCCCAGTGTAATTTTCATTTTTGACTCTTCAATGCCAGGGATAATATCGTTAAGATAAAAATCACCATCCAAACCACGCACAATACCGCGATCATCAATATTGTAAGGTTCCCAAAAGTAACGCTGAACCCCAATCAAACCCTTCAGGGTTATGCCTTTATAAGGAGTGATTTTAACATTCAATCCGTAGATATTATTATCAAAGCCCAACGTCCATTCTTCCCAGCTCCTTAAAATCAACCCGCTTCCAAATTGTTCATAAAAATGCCCTGCTGTTATTTCCAGAGATTCAAGCTTATAGCTTGCAAACCAGTATGGAACTCCTACCCCTTCATACCTGGGATCAAAACCATTCATGGGATTCAGGTATCCTTCAAACCTCATCCCAGCATTAAAATCTCCATTTGAATAACGAATATTAGCAAAACCATTCATTCCAAATTTCTTGTAATTCATGCTTGAATCGGTTATACCAAGCTTATTATCTTCGGTATAAAGTTGGGCGTCTATCTGTGTATTACCAGTAACTTTTCCACCGCTTAAAAAATTTTGTGAGAAGGAAAATAATGGGAATAAAATAAAAATCAGTCCAAAAAGTTTAATTGAATTTTTCAACTTTGACGGTTTTTAGTTTTAACAAATAATTGGATTATTCGATTTCTTCTCCTTCAAGTATTTTCTCAATGATTTCGATGTACTCCTCTTCGTCACCATCAAGGTAGCCAACATGTTGCCAAACAATCAGGCCTTCACCATTTACAATAAAGGTATGCGGGGGTACATTAACGTTCATAGCTCTTTTAAAATCGCCATTTTCGTCTAGCAATATATCGAATTCCCAGCCCTTTCCGTTAATAGTAGGTAGTACACGCTTACTGGAACGCGCATTATCAATCGACATCGCAAAAAGCTTTACTCCTGTATCATCTACCCAATCTTCATACACATCATTAATAGCATCATGTTCTTTGATACATGGCTTACACCACGTCGCCCAGAAGGTTATAATAAAAGGTTTTCCATCATTTGAGAGGCCTGCAGTATTAAAAGGTTTTCCGTTCATTGACTTAACAATAATGGAAGGAAGCTTTCCATAATTTTTTTCACTATCCTGACCCAATCCGATGGATACGATAAAAACAAGGGCAACAACTAAAACGATACTCTTCATAATTTTATATATTTATATATTTAATAGTCTCTATACCAAATTGTGAGCCAAAATTATAAAACTAATCTGATTATTTGACTTATATAAATCATTTTTTCCGGTTGAATACAAATTATAGACCAGACAACAGGCGGTAATGAAAGGTTGTATAATTAATGAGGGTATTCCAAAAAAACTGTATCACATAATTTAGCCAATTAAAAAATAATGCTTATATTTATCACCTCTTTAAAACCAATATGTTATGAAATACCTCACAATACTAATCTTATTGATAATAAGCAGTGTTTCTTTCTCCCAAAAGATTACCCGTGGCCCGGATATTGGAGAAATCTACTTTCTCGGCCCTACCTACTCTGGTGAAGGTTTATATTACTCAACCGATTTTGGTGAAACCGCAACATTTGTTGATGGTAGCATGAACTATATTTCCATTGCAGCTGATAAAACTGAGGGGGGGATTTATTGTACAACACTACCTGTTGCACTTTACTATAGCAATGAGTTCGGGTATTCTAATACATGGGAGTTTAAATATTATGATGATTATTTAAGCTATCTAATAATTAGTGGTGTAGAAGAAGGGCATGTATTTTCTGATTGTTGGATGCACAGTGAAGATTACGGTTCAAACTTTTCGGTTCATTCATTAAATGGATGGTTTGGAAGTTTAAGACATGCTACAATAGACAATTTTAATGAAAATATTGGATACGCACTTACGTATAAAATTAATGTTTCTGACACTATTTATTTAGGACAAGTGATAAATTTGAAAATGTAGATGTAATTCAGAAATTCAATTTTCCAAACGGAATACCTTTACAATTATGTACTGGAAATACTGAGGGTGAAGTATATTTTTTTAACAAACATCATGGTAATTTACAGTTTAGTTCTGACTATGCTGAGAATTTTTATTTTATCGACTGTTATAATTTTAAAGACTATCATACATTAGATTTCATAGGTGGGAAACAGAATGGTGAAGTTTATTTTCTTTACAATTTTGTAAATATGCTTTGGCAGAACGCACATGTTTACATTTTCCACTCTGTCGATTACGGAAAAACATTTGAAGTCTTCCATCCTTTTGCAAAGGGGAATGAACCTTTACTATCTAATTTCTCAGCAGACACACTAGAAGGTGAAATGCCTTATACGGTTGATTTTTGCAATTATTCAATTGGTGATATACAACAATACGAATGGGATTTTGATAATGACGGTTCTGTTGATTCCTATGAAGAATCCCCGGTCTGGACTTATCAGGACACCGGTTACTTTTCAGTAAGGCTGACCATAACCGGGCCTGACAGTTCCAACTCTTTTCTAAAGGACAATTATATTCATGTGGTAAAATCCACCGGAATGAATGAACCTACACTATCTGAATTTATTTGCTATCCAAACCCATTCAGCAACTACATCGTTTTTGATTTTGCACACGACATAAGTGCTATTGCAATTTCAATACTTGATATTATAGGCAATCAGGTAATAACTATTCGTAAACCATCAGGTATCAATAAATTGTCTTGGGATGGAACTGATGAAAATGGTGTTCAATGTAGGGCCGGAATTTATTTTATCGAATTTGGCAATAATGCATACATTCAAAAAATATTATTAACACATTAATACTTAATTATCATGAAACAATTGACCATTTTATTGATTGCAGGTTTTTTGATTTTAAATTGAATTATTGTTAACTTTACCTCTCTTTAAAACCAATAAAATGAAAAGCATATTTATAATAATATTAACCTTTATAACGACTGTAACTTTTTCCCAAAAAATAACCAGAGGCCCTGATATTGGAGAAATATATTTCCTTGGCCCCACCTACTCAGGAGAAGGCCTATACTACTCCACCGATTTTGGCGAAACAGCAACCTTTGTTGATGGAAGCATGAACTATATATCCATTGCAGCCGATAAAACGAAAGGGGGGGTTTACTGTATAACACTTCCAACAGCGTTATACTACTCAGATGATTATGGTTTTTCAAATACATGGGATTTTAAGTACGGAGGCGTTTATTTAGGAAGTAGAATTAATAGTGGTGCTATACCTGGGCACATATTTTCAGTTTGTGCTTTGCATAGCGAAGACTATGGTACCAATTTTATATTTCATACATTAAACGGATGGTTCGGAAGTTTAAAAAATACAACAATAGATTTAATTAATGAAAACATAGGATACGCGATTGTATATAAATTTTCTCAGGCAGATTCATTATATTTGCTTAGAACCATAGATACATTTGAAAATGTTGGGTTAATTAAACAATGGAACTATCATTGGGATGATAATATTAAATTATCAGGTGGACCTTTATCAGGCGAACTTCTCCTATTAAATTTCACACAAAATAATTTGTTTCTAAGTAATAATTACGGGGATGATTTCATAAGAATTGACACTCTCAATTATAAGGATCAATTTTATTTAGATATGGTTGGGGGCAGGCAACCCGGTGAACTATATATCATGTACAGCTTTGTGAACATGCTATGGCAAAATGCTCACATCTACATTTATCACTCACTGGATTACGGAAAAACATTCGAAGTGTTCCATCCTTTCTCAAAGGGAAGTGAACCAGTATTAGCTAATTTTTCAAGTGATACAACTGAGGGTGAAATGCCTTTTACCCTTGATTTCTGCAATTTTTCAATTGGCGATATACAACAATATGAATGGGATTTTGAGAATGACGGTATCATTGATTCATATGATCAAAACCCTATATTTATTTACCAGGACACAGGATATCATTCAGTAAAACTAACCGTTATAGGGCCAGATAGTTCTAATACTTTTATAAAAGAAGATTACATACATGTTTATAAAGAAGTAGGGTTAAATAAATACACACACAAAGCTTTCAGATGTTATCCAAATCCGGCATCAGGGGAAGGAACAATTGATTTTTCAAAGCAAACACTTCAGGGTAAGTTTATAATTTATAATAACATTGGAAGGATTGTCAGGACATTAACTATAATCCCACTATATGAAAAGCTTATTTGGGATGCAAATGATAATATAGGAAATAAATGCAAACCGGGTATATATTTCATAAAGAATGAAAAGAACTCGTACTTACAAAAAATAATATTAACCTATTAAAACTTACGTATCATGAAACAATTAACCATATTAATGATTGCCGGCTTTTTGACATTAAATTCTTTTTGCCAGGAATACATTGAATTTAAACCTTCGGATAATACAGATGTTAAGTGCAATGTCCTTACTTCGGAAAATACTATTGTTGAATTTGAAGTAACGCTCCCTGGAATTTTTTCGAATGAAGTTGATAGTTTTAGCCGTGTAGAAGTTAATGGCCATACCCGAATGAAAACAACAGGTTCTCCTGAATTGCCGGTATTGTCGTTCCTGGTGGCTATTCCGGTTTGCAATGATGTGAATGTAACAGTTGAGTTGTTGGATTCCATCAGGATAGATAATATTAATATTTACCCTGCCCCGGAAATAGTGGAAGATTCAACCGAGGCAGGCAGTAAATATTTAAGGGAAGAGTTTTATTACGATGAAACGGTATATGGCAATAACAGCTTTTTCCCGGGTATATTGGCCGAAACCGTGAACAAAGGTGCTGTAAGGGAGCAGCATTGTGTAAGGATATTTTTGTACCCCATTCAATTTAACCCTATAATGCAACAAATCACTGCCTATTCAAAGATGAAGGTAGGCTTAACTTTTACTAATCCTTCTGACCTGGTAAACGAAAATGTGGGGATATTTAATGAAATGGTTGGCAATACCATGGTCAATTATGTTTCCAACGGTTTGAACGCATCTGTAAGTTGCGGGGCAGGACAAGGTACCCACACTGATGATTACTGGGTAACATCCATTGACCCACCCAATTATTGTATTGAAGACCCTTGCGATTACCTGATTATTGCACCTGAAGAATTTTACACTAATACTGATGCCAGGGAAGCCATCAACAGCCTTGCCATGCACAGGGAAAGTTTTAATGGTTTTGATGTGAAAATTATCACGACATCAGTAATAGCTGATGATATGCCACAAGGTTATGAACTGTTTGAACAAATCAAGATGTTAATACAAAATACCTATAATGATGGCATTGCAAATAATACCTATGATGGAAAACTGGCTTATGTAAATCTCTTCAGCGATGTGAATCTTGAAAGTGGTAATCCTGGAGCAATTCCAACATTTAGTGAAGGTTATGATATATTTTACACCCAGCTTACCATACCACCAGAGCAAACTGAGCCCGATCCTTACCCTGATATTATGATAGGGCGGTGCAGTGCAGATAATGCAGAGCAGGTGGCAAATGTGGCTTATAAAACCATCAATTTCAATCCCATGAATATGCCTGGTAATAATAATATGCTAACAGCTCTTGGAAATGATGGTCAATATTTTCATTTATATAGTAATGTATTGGAAAACATGGATAATATTTTACAGGATAGTTATAATAAAAAGTTTATGGCTCCGAATGAATATGAAAACAGCAGTTATTATAAGCCTGAATGGGGATATGTCCCTTATGCATCAAATGGTATCTCATTTGCGTGGCAGACAGGATTAATGTTTATTAATTACATGGGGCATGGTGGTAGCTTAGGTTGGCATATTCCATCGTGGGCATCTCCATTTCGATATGATGATTTAAATATGTCTTCACATGAAGGTAAACTTCCGTTGATGTTGAGTACAGCATGTTGGACCGGCTCTTTTCAGAATACCGATCAAGAAGATTGTATGGGAGAAAGATTTTTATGTTATGATGAAAATATGGGTGGAATTGGATTTTATGGAGCAACCGAACCCACAAGCCCATATTCCTTTCATCTGTGTGAATATTACTATGATGCTATGTTTAACAACTATTCATATGTGTTGGGAGAAAACCTAATGGAAGTTAAAGTGGACCAATACGATGATGCATGGTTTACATATGATGATATTACTATAAATTGGTGTGAAGATTATAATTTGCTCGGGGATCCGGCACTAAATATTCTTTATGAAAATATTGAAACCATGCTTCCTGATTTAACCATTAAAGATTACGAAATAACTTTTAGCAGTGAGATTATTAATAAAGGTGATATTGCTACTATAACAGCAAATATCAGGAATATAATGAATGTTGATATTGAAAACAGTTTTAATGTTGAATGCTACTGTATTAATTTATCAACATCAGAAAGCGTATTGCTGGGTTCTAATCAAATTAATGGGATGGTTGATGTTCAACACGTATTATCGGAATTTATTTGGAATACAGATTATTTTGAAACAGGTATATATGGGATACAGATTGTAATTGATCCTGAAGATAATGTACTAGAATTTGATGAATTAAACAATTTAGGTTCAAAGGATAGAAATATTTATTCTTATAATCACAATCACTTTATTTCAAGTAATATAAGTAGTAACGCTAAGGTTATTTCTTTTAATTTTGATGATGAGCAGGTCGGGGAAGAAATTATTTTTGGACAAGCTATTTTTACGTCAGGTGGAGAATTAATATCACCAGCTGCTGCCAGTTCTAAAAGTAACACTTCAATAGCTAATTTAGAAAACAATAACAATTATCAATTTATTCAATTTCAACAAGGTTCTTCATTTACTCCTCACTATATAAAATCTTTTGGAGATCCATCCTGGCAATACCCTATTTTTGGAAGTTCATATTCACACGCTATTTGTGATCTGAATAGTGATGGATATGAAGAGGTGATCTGTCATATACTAATAGATGATGAATTATATAAATTAACTTGTCTGAATCACAATGGTACTCTGAGATGGGAATTTGACGATTTTGCTGATCCACCACCAGAATTATTTCTTGAACCTATTTTAGGAAATTTTAACAATCAGAATAACTCAATAATTATTATGACTAATGGAGGTACATTGTACAATATAAAGGAAACCTCTAATGCTGAACCGGAAATTGATTATTCCTATTCTATCCCAGATTGTATTTCAGTTCTTACATCACCTGTAGCATCCGATATAAACAAAGATGGTGACGTTGAAATAATATTTATTTATTCGAAATCGTCACATGGTGTTGAAAGAATTCTTGCTAATTATAATGCATCTGACTTTTCTGAAAATCATAGTTTGGTTTTAGATTATCAGTCATATATTAATCCTATTATTTCTGACTTGAATAATGATGGCGAATCAGAAATTATTGTAGGAGAAATTAATGGTGGTTTATATATCTACAATATGGAACTTGAATTACTTAGCCATATATTGGATAATAACATTAAAGATTTTGAACTTGTAGCAGGAGACATAAATAACGATTTAAATAATGATATTATTTGCCAGGATAAAATAAACGACGATTATTTTATAAGAGCTTTTGATATAGATGGCAATGAGACTTTCAATGCATTCCTCTATGATCAACATTGGTCAAGGTGGTTATCCGATATTAATTTAGATGGAAAAATTAATTTGGTATGCTCAAGATTTCAAAACATGTATGTTGTCAATTTTCCTGAGGCTGGAAACAGCATAGGCTGGCCAGGTCAAAGAGGAAATTCAAGGAATACCGGAGTATTAGAGCAACCTGCATTTTTTGGTGAACCTAGTGAAACTGTTTACTGGATGAACACTATTTCTTTATCGCCAGATGTAGAAAACATTATTCCCGAAGGATCGACTGTTATTGTCAAACCTGGAACAAAAATTAAAGCTCATGCAAACAGCAG
Source organism: Bacteroidales bacterium (assembly GCA_030596605.1). GTDB lineage: Bacteria > Bacteroidota > Bacteroidia > Bacteroidales > JAADJA01 > JAADJA01. The sequence goes on along the minus strand of JAUVJI010000052.1, from coordinate 10,080 downwards.
CCTTATTGTACATGGCATATTGATAGCAGAAGGAACTGAAAAGCATATAATAACCTTTACAGCAGATATTGGCGGTGCACCGAAAGGTTACTGGCAGGGGATAACAGTTTCGAATCATAGTACAATCTCCATGAAAAACTGCGAATTAAAAGATGCTGAAATTGGAGTATTATTTGAGGATAATTGCACAGTAACCTTTGAAAACAATCATCTTGAAAACAATATTGAAGCAATAGGCGCAGAAACTTCACGACCAACTTTAAAAGAAAATATTATTATTGAAAATACAATCGGTATCGGATGCTACGATAATGCAGCTCCTATATTAACCGACCTTAAATTTGAACAACAATTTAAAAATGGAATAATTGATAATCATACCGGTATTCTAATTGAAAAATCAAATATCTATCTCGATAACGGACATAATGATATATATAATGTACCTTTCGAGGGTTATTATATTCAATTAATATTTGAACCTGGCCCATCTTATATAAAAGCACGAAATAATTACTGGGGAACAACTGATATAGAAGAAATATTTCAGCACCTCTCACCCCCTCAAAGCTTCATCATTGAACCAATACTAACTACACCTCAATCATCATATATTCCACCCGAAGGTCAGGAAACCGAAATGTTGAAATCAGCAAATAATTCAATGGAAGCAGGCGAATATTCTGCTGCCGAGAATATATTCAAATCTATTATTTCGCAATATCCCGAGACACCGGAGGCATATTTATCCGTTTCAGGTTTATTTGAATGTTATAGCTACTCTTCTGGTAATTGGAATAACCTGGAAAATTATTATAATGAATTATATAATGATTCAACTATAACAATTGAATTTCAAAAATTGTTTTTCAGCTATATGAATTTATGTAAAAGAGCAGCCGGTGATTTCAGCGGAGCAATTGCCAACTATGAAAGTATCATCCTTAACAACCCAACCTACAACGATTCGGTTTTTGCTGTAATAGACATCGGCAATACTTACGAAGAAGCAGGGAATTACAAATCAACCTTAGGCCAGCTATCGTACCTTGTTCCGGTTTCAAGAGCAAAACATGTTGAGAAGACGGTTGATCTGCTTTTATCACTCCATCCTGATGATGACAAAGTTAAAAATCAGCCGGAAAACGATTTTATCATTTCTGATATCATTCCCAATCCATTCAGAAATGAAACCGCTATTTTCTTCGAGGTGCCGTATTCATGCAGCATAAGATTAAATGTGTATGATGTAACAGGCAGAATTATAAAATCAAATGATCTTGGTAACATATCCCAGGGAAATCATAACTATATTCTGCAAATGCCGCAGGCTGCACCGGGTGTATATTATGTTGCCCTGGAGGCAAACGGGAAACAGGTTGGAGTCAGGAAGGTGGTGGTGAATTGATGCTATGGTTTACTCGTCTGACGAGTAAGTCAATAAATCATATAAACTTCAAGGATTTTAGTTTCAGGGCTTGGATAAATTTCAACCTGGTCAAGAATAGCAGGAAGAAGTATGGCTTCCCCTTTAGTTATTGAATACTTTTGGTCATCATTCTTAAGTTCAAATTTCCCCTCTGCACATACATAAATAATAAAAGAATCCAGCTCACTGTAGTCCTTTTTTATTGGTTTAGACAGATGAATTAAATTGGTCGTAAAATGAGGACTTTCAACTAGTTTTACAGTTGTATTTAATTGAGGATCATAATTGGTTTTATAATTATCATATACTTCAAAATCCAGCGCATCCAAAGCTTCTTCAGTATGCAAATCACGCATCATACCTGCTTCATCAATACGGTCCCAATCGTAAATCCGGTAAGTAACATCCGATGTCTGTTGAATCTCAGCCAGCAGGATTCCCGGTCCCAGGGCATGAACCCTACCGGCGGGCATATAATAAACATCTCCGCTTTTTACTTTTTCAAAATTCATCACACTTTTCAGTGTTTTATTTTCGAGATGTTTCTGGTAGCTTTCTTTATCCAGCTTCTTGCTAAAACCACTAATGAGTTCAGCATCCTTTTCTGCATCAAATATGTACCACATTTCTGTTTTCCCAAGACTATTATGCCTTTTCCACGCTAAACCATCATCAGGGTGAACCTGGATTGATAGCCAGTCATTAGCATCAATAAACTTTATAAGAATTGGAAATTCATTACCAAACTTTTGAAATATCTTATCCCCTAATAAATCGCCCATATAAACCTCGACAATCTCATTCAGGTCATTTCCAACAAGAAATCCATTTTCAATAACAGTTTGATTATTTTCCACACCTGACAATACCCAAACTTCACCACAATTAGGCAAAGGAGAAAAATCCTTCCCCAATACAGTTTTTATTTTCTGACCGCCCCATATTTTTTCTTTAAAAATGGGTTTGAACATTAGCGGATACAACTTATTCATAAAAAGCAATTATAAAAGATTGTCAATAACAAACTGTCATCAAAGATAATAATTTTTAATCCTTAAAGAATATTGATATTAAAGATGGAAGGGGCTTAGCTATGAATTATGGCCTAATTCAGGTTACTATTCTGATTTATTGTTTCTTGTTTTATAACCCATAATTCTGTGGAAGCAACCTTAAAGGCAATTACGCCATATCTTTTTGTATAATAAACTCCAAAAGGCCGTCGCTCTTGCTGCGAGTAGTACACGCTGTCAAATACAATTCCATTCAGTGTTTTTTTGAGGGAGAAGCTAGAATAAATTTCACCTTTGTCATAGCTTTCAGTTTCATATGTTACTATCTTCATCTCATTTTTATAATAATCACCATCGCCAACAGAGATTTTAATTATATCCCAGGTACCCACTTCGCCTTTGTTTCGTTCAAGGTAATATTTAATAAAATATGGAGTTGAAGGTGAATCGAAAGTAAGCTCCTGACGTTCCATATCAGCATAATAGTCCTCCTGTACTTGAAAAAACCCACTCTGATCGGACATATACCTGACATTTTCGTAATATATCTCTTTTCCTGCACCTGAGAAGACCCATACATTTGTATCATACTCAAAGGCAACTAACTCATTCCCGGCAAAAGGGATCCATTGCCTGGAGGTACTATGCAAATCTTCCCTGGCAGAATTGACGGATTTGGGGCCACATCCAAACATTACAGAGAATGCAACAATTAATATGGTGAAGAAAATATAATTTGTGAGTTTCATGTAATTTTAATTGATCTGTTTACTATATTCAAATTTTGTACGAAAAAACACACTATTTGTTCCAATTGTTGAAAATGGACTAACAAATTTTTAATAAAGAAATGTGAATTCAAAGAAACCTTTTTAATTTTGTCGCCTAAAATTGCAAAGAACAAAGGGTGATTGTACGATGGATAATATAAATGAGCAAATAAACCAAAGGATTCGTGAACTTGAAAATTGTAGCGAGAGACTTAAAAACCTTATAAAAGCAGCTGAACTTGAGAAAGACTTGCTGAATATTGCATCGTACGAATATGCTACTTTTTGTACCAATGGTAAAAGTATTAAACAGCTTAATAATATAAAACTCGACAGGTTAACCCTTGTTTATCCTCCTTCTTTTGTATTTTCTGTAAAACTTCAGGTTTCAGGGTATTTTAATGTGAAATATAAATCGGCGAAGTCGTCATTGCCGGTTCAGATCGATCCTTTTACTGTTGGTTACTCTGGTATTGCCATTCAACATGAGAATGAGTTAGAAGTTAAAAACGAGTCAATAAAAATTCTTAAAGACTTAATTAACTGACAATTCACAACATCCTGTTGAAAAATATCCAATCTGGCATATTTAAGGCCAATTTTTACTTCTATTTTTGATTCAAATAAAATTGTTACGGGTTTCCCTCTATAAGATTTTAACCCGTACTGATAAATTACAAAGCAGCGACAGACAGTTCCCCCCTTCATAAGGGAGGTGGTTAAAGTCCACCCGCTGCTTTTTCAAATTACACTTTTCGGATAATTACGAGAACACTTTTTTTGATTAAAGCTTAATGATTTTTGAAAGATAAGACGCAGTATCAGTATTGACTCTAACCAAATAGATTCCTGGTTCAAAACCGGATATATCCAATACTATCGAATTCCCCACATTCTTTTGAACTTGTTCAGCATAAACCTGCATGTTAAGACTATTGATTAAAATAATTTGGAATGGTTCATTTATTGCCAGGTTTATGGTTACAAAATTTCTTGAAGGAACTGGAAATATTTCAAGGCAATTTTTATCTGAATTTAGATTGACGCCTTGCGGATCAAGCAATTGAAAACTATGTTCGTATAATATCCCTTGATATGTTATGCTATAATTCCAAACACCGAAATCTTCATCTTCAAGGAACATTAGGAAAAACAACCAGGAAGCAGAATAAAATTCCCATGGTGAATTCCACATCCAACTGGCAAAAACTGAATTATCAGGCCGACTAATGACCACCTCAATCTGGTCGTCTGTAGAAATATTTCGAAAATAGCTTAATAAGTAAATTGAATCGCCAGGGTAGAAAACATCTGTTTCATTTAATACTTCCTCTCCAGGGCATTCCGGATACAATGGTAAGTGATTATTTGTTGCAATTCTGTTTATCCCAGGATCTTTATAAGGTAATTGATCCAACCACCATGATTCATTTATCAAATCATTGCAAGGCCCATAAAACGGATCAATTAAATTTCCTTCGGCATCCAGAACTTCAAAATGAAGATGCGGAGCAATTGAACTCCCTGAGCTGCCTACAATTCCTAAATATTCTCCAGTCTCTATTTCTTCTCCCACATATTTATTGGTAACTGAATTTTTCTTCATATGAATATACCAGCTTGTCGATCCATCTTCGTGTAATAAAGCAACCCCATTCCAGGGATCAGTGTTTAATTCACATTGCTGGTCAAAATTCCCATCCTGTTTAAAGTATAATATTCCTGGTGCAGCAGCGACAACTTCAACCTCATCATTATACATTTTATACCAGGGAAAAGGCCACAGAAAAAAATCCGTTCCGGAATGATTATATCCATCCTCGAGATCATAAGTCAAACTGTCGCACTGATAATCTAACAGGTGTCCGGGAAAAAGCGTATCATGATCAAAATATGCGGTTATTGAATAAAACCCGGGATCTGACAAAGAACCATTCAACCGGACGGGTAAGTCAAAAATGGGATGTTCTGCTTTGGGAAAAATTCCACCATTTTTATTGAGGTATTCTTTTTTTAATAAACTTACTTTTTTTCTGGCTATTCTCCATTGGTCTGAAGTATGATCGAGATTTTCATTTAATTCATACTCATTTAAGGTTCCTTCGATAAAAATCTTGCTTTTACCAATTTGAAGGGCTTTACCAGGTTCCTGGGAAAATACAATTGAAGCAATAAATAGTAGCAAGATGATCAATATTCTATCTGGGAAAAGCCTGCTCATATATTTGTTGTCGTATTTGATTTTATTCTCAGACAATATTTGAATCAATTGGTTGCTTATTTAAACGGAAATTTTAAACTCTTTCTGCAACCGATGCCTGTCTTTTTCAATGGATTCTTCTAGCATCTTAACAAAATTCCTGACTTCTATTTCCTGATGAATTTCACTTTTTAGCCATCTCTTCAGGATAATACTTACCTCAAGATGATGAATGTTCATAGCTATTTTAACATCTTCAAGGTATAGGAAATGTTGTTTCATTGCAATACTTTTCTTGGTGTTCTGTTCAACGAATTGCACAGCTTTAGGCTTGGGCTTCTCCTTCCGTTTATTGTATTGCGAGCGTCTTCCTATGCGAGGATTCATTTTGATCAGATTTTCATCAAATTTCTGATTACAATATATATTTTTTTGAATTATAAATTAAGTCAGACGATTTTTTTTCAATTATAGAATTAGCGAACAAAACACAATTTCAATTGTTAATTCTTTGATTTTAAATATCAATGCATCCAATTTGGTTTCAATCGTGTCTGACAGTTAGCTTGAATAATTCATCACGCAAAGACGCAGAGACGCAAAGGTCTGAAATGAAATAACTTAATACGAGAAAACACTTTAAAATAATAAAACTAAAGATTTTACACATTTATGCTAATTTGTTTTTTCTCTGCGACTTAGCGGCTTAGCGAGAGATTTTATGAATAATGCAGGTTAGAATATAAATCAAAATAAACTCAATTATTATGCAAAGAAAAATTCATTTGCTCTATTTATTAATTATAGCCGGTTCAATCGGTCTAATTGCTCAGGAGGCAGAACAGGTTCAAAAAGCAACTTTAATTGTAACTGCTGAATCTCTCATCGAGATACCTTCCATTGCATCACAAATGGCTAACGGTCAGTTTATACCTGCTGAAAATATCACTAAAGAAGTCAATCCTAAACGAAGGGATGCCAACAAGGCTGTACCCGGAAAGGGATTGCCATACGGACCCGATCCATTGTGGCAGCTTCAAAATAAAGCCGGAAAGATCAAAGGGAAAGAACCGATATTGACTTTCGAGGCGGCCAGTTCAAATGTTACACCTACTGATCCTACAGGAGCTGTAGGACCCAATCATTTTATCAATGCATGGAATTCTGCATTCAGGATCTGGGATAAATCCGGAAATCCATTAACTCCTGTTGCTTCACTGGCAACGATTTTCCCAGGTCAGACTATGGGTGATCCGATTGTTATGTATGATCCTTTTGCTGATAGATTTTTTATTTCTGAATTTTTTTCCAATGGTTTTCTTGTGGCAGTATCCAAGGGACCAGATCCGATTAATAGTGGCTGGTATACTTATCAGTATCCAACCAATTCATTTCCTGATTATCCGAAATTTTCAGTCTGGTCGGATGGATATTACATCACAGCCAATAAAAACTCAGGCTCTGCCGGATACAGCGAAGTTGTTTATGCACTCGATAGAGATAAAATGCTGGTGGGTGATCCAAGCGCTCAGATGATTGGATTTCCTTTACCAACAATAAATACAAGTGGATTTTTCAGTCCGCTGGGATTCAATGTTACCGGAGGTGAACTTCCCCCTCCCGGAAATGCCCCCATCGTTTACATGCAGGATGATTCATGGGGTGGAGTATCCACCGATCACCTAAAAATATGGTCTATTAATGTAGATTGGGATACACCGGGTAACTCAACCATTTCTAATCCCCAAGTTATCAATACCGAACCTTTCGACGGACTTTTTGACGGTGGTTCTTTTTCGAATTTGCCGCAACCATCAGGCCCTGATCTCGATGCTTTGCAGGCAACCATTATGTACATGGCGCAATACCGGAGATTTTCGAATCATAATTCCGTGGTATTTAATTTTGTTGTTGACCTTGATGGGGGTGATGATCATGCCGGGATTCGCTGGTATGAATTAAGACAGCCTAATGATGGAGATCCCTGGGAAATTTACCAGGAGGGAACCTTTTCCCAACCAGAGGGACACAGTGCATATTCAGGTAATATGTGCATGGATGCGAATGGAAACATTGCTCTTGCCTATACTGTTGTCAGTTCAACTCATTATCCCTCTCTCAGGTATACAGGCCGCTTTTCAACCGATCCGTTGAATGTTATGACCATCGAAGAGGAGAGTTATGCTGAGGGAACCCAATCTGATCCATCTTTCAGGTATGGTGATTATTCGCAAATGACCATCGATCCCAATGATGATAAAACATTCTGGTCCATTGGTGAATATTTCACCGGAGGAACCCGGAAAAACCAGGTAGGGGTTTTTAAAATTTCACCTGACCTGGCCAATGATGTTGGTATTGTTAGTATCGATTCACCTGTTAGTGGTATCCTGACCGATGCTGAACCGATCACGGTAACCATACGAAATTTCGGTGTTGCTACTCAATCCAACATACCGGTTAGTTTTAAAATTAATGAAGGCTCTGTTATAAATGAAGTATATGCAGGATCTATTTCTAGCAATATGAATGCCCAATATACATTTACCGCAACAGGTAATTTTTCCGTACCTGGTGCAACTTACGAAATATTTGCCAGCACTGATTTGACCGGTGACCAAAATGTTGAAAATGATTCGGTTTCTACAATGATAACACATCTTTATGCTGATGATATTGGTGTTGTAGAAATCATATCTCCTGTTTCCGGCTCTTATTTAACGAATAACGAAACCGTGACCGTGACCATAGAAAATTTTGGCGCTAATACCCAGGAAGATTTTGATGTTTCTTTTATACTGAATGGGGGAACACCGGTAACTGAACAGGTAGCAGAATCACTTGAACTTGGTTCAACCTATGAATATACCTTTTCAGCTAAAGCTGATCTGTCAGAAATAGGATATCATGATTTAATTGTCACGACATCCTTACCTGGAGATGCAAATATTTCAAATGATTCAACAACAGCAACCATAATAAATAGTCTGTGTCAGCCTGAGTTACTGTGTGAGCAGGGTGTTGGGATTTTTGTGCTTGAATTGGGATCTATAAATAATGATACCGGTTGCGACCCCGATGGTTATGGAAACTATACCAACCTTTCAACCAATTTATCACAAGGCTCATCAAATGACTTAACGATAACTACCAGTTATGGAAATGTGTATGTTAAAGTGTGGATCGACTTTAATGATAATTTTGTATTTGATCCGGATGAGGTTGTTGTTTATGATTATGTGATTGCCAGTGGTCAGGGAGCCGGTTCGTATACTGAAACCATGCCGCTTGATATTCCGGATAATGCCAGTTTGGGTGAACACCTTTTGCGTGTAAAAACCAATTATAATGAGGCTGTACCTGCTGATGCTTGTGAATCAACCATGTTTGGAGAAGCCGAAGACTACACCATAAATATTATTTTGTCCACTGGAATAAGCTTACAAGACCTTGAGCCTAATGAGTTGATCATTTTAAATAAAGGAAACAATCAATTTGTCGCAAGTTTTAATGCTGTTCATCTAAAAGAAACATTGATTATTTCTGTGCACAATTTGCAGGGACAAAGAATCATTAACAACAGGGTGCAAAACGTAAACGGAAGGTATGATTATGACTTTGATATGTCGTACGCTGCACCTGGTATTTACTTGTTACGTCTCGGATCAAATACCTTTGGTAAAGTTAAGCGTTTCGTAGTGCGGTAGAGAACCAGCATAATTAAATAAGAAATTTACTTCCTTTTTTAATTTGATTTCAATTGTAGGTTGTTAAACTAATCTAAGCAGGTTTATCTCTTGTCGTTTTTTTCAACAAGTAATATCCTAAAGAAATAGTACCTATAAGCAATGCGATCGCAATAATGGTCATCGGATCTTCTTTGGTATAATCAAGAATTATTACTTTTCTGGAAATGGCGATCAGGCCAACAAGTAAAATAATTTCCCCGTGAAAAACATTTTCCTTGAGGTATAATTTAACAGTTTCAAACAACTCAAGCCCAATTAATATATTGAGAAAGAAACCGAATATTTTGATTAGTTCATTAATATTAAAAAGTGTTCCTTCCGTGCCAGGTTCAAACTGATTTGTGAGTTCCCGAATAATAATAATGCCTAATTCAGCTGTCGCAACGATCAAAACAAAAATCATAAACACCACCAGTGCAATAATTATTATCTTTTCTATGCTTTTTAAATACTTTTCAAATAGTTTCATTCTTTTGATATTGATTTTGTAAAACAAAAAAAGCCCTTTCGGGCTTTATTAGTAGCGGGGGCCAGATTCGAACTGACGACCTTTGGGTTATGAGCCCAACGAGCTACCACTGCTCCACCCCGCAATATATTTTATAGTATCTTTGCAATCGTTTTTTGCGGCTGCAAAGATAAGTATTTAAATTTTTTTACCAAATCTTTTTTTATTTTCCATGAAACATAAAGCCGGATGTGTAAATATTATCGGAAATCCAAATGTAGGCAAGTCAACTTTGATGAATGCTATGGTTGGTGAAAAACTTTCAATTATCACATCCAAAGCACAAACAACCCGCCACCGTATTTTAGGAATTGTAAACGGAGAAGACTTCCAAATTATATATTCTGACCTGCCGGGAATTCTTTCACCCAACTATAAGTTGCAGGAAAAGATGATGAAATTTATCCATAG